>JACVCK010000035.1 GCA_016742055.1 Phycisphaerales bacterium | reverse complement strand
GAGCAGCGCCGCGCTCAGCATCGCGAGCGCCGCGAACAGCACGAAGAGCGCGTCGTAGCCGAACTGCGGCACCAGCAGCACTGTCAGCCACGGCATCACCATGCCCGGCACAGTGTTGGTGAGGTTGAAGAACCCGAGGTCGCGCGCGCGGTGCTGCGGGGCGGGAAGAACGCGCAGGGTCTGTCCCGAATGGAGCGCGAGGAACACCGCCGCCGCCAGCCCGAAAATCACATAGCCCGCGATCGCCGTGGCAAGGCTGGCCGCGGCCGCCATCACCAGCATACCGCCCGCGCACAGCAGCGCCGCCCCGATCAGAGGCGCCAGCGGACGCGCGTGGCGGTCCGACCAGCGCCCGAGCCACAGCGAGAGCGGCACCGCGCAGACCAGCACGAGGCTGAAGATGTTGGCCGCGCCGTTCTCGGGATAGCCGGGGGCGATGGAGCGCAGCCAGTAGAGGAGGAAGGCGAACATGCCCCCTTCCGCGACCTGCACCAGCAACCGCGCCGCCCACATCTGCGGCAGCAAACTCAACACCACCCTCGAACTCATCCGGCACGGCGTGCCCTCGCCCAACGTCCGCGTCGCCTCCACCCCCGAGGCCGCGCTCCAGACCATGGAGCAGATGGGGCGCGTCCGCCCCGACGGGCGCTTCGATCGCCCCGTCGTCCTCAAGCCCGCCGTCGGCTCCTGGGGGCGCCTCCTCGCCAAGGTCAACGACCGCGACGCCGCCGAGGCCATCCTCGAACACAAGGACACCCTCGGCTCCTACCACCACTCCATCTTCTACATCCAGGAATACGTCAACAAAAAGGCCGGACGCGACATCCGAACCTTCGTCGTCGGCGACGAGACCATCGCCGCGATCTCCCGAACCAGCGCCCACTGGATCACCAACACCGCCCGCGGCGGGACCGCCGAAGCCGTGAAGGTCACGCCCGACATCCATCGCATCTCGGTCGCGGCCGCCAAGGCCTGCGGCGGGGGCGTCCTGGCCATCGACCTCCTCGAGCGAGAAGACGGCGAACTGCTCGTCAACGAGGTCAACTACACCATGGAGTTCAAGAACAGCATCACGCCAACCGGCGTCAACATCCCCGGCAAGGTCGTCGATTACGCCCTCGGCGTCGGCGCCGGGCACATCGCCATCTCCTCCTACAGCGCCATGCCCGCAGGAGCCGGCGCGCGATGACCGTCCGCGCGAGCATCGTCGGCGGCTCGGGCTACGGCGGCGGCGAAGCCCTGCGCCTCCTCCTGGGCCACCCCCACGTCGAAGTCGCGCAGGTCACGTCGCGCCAACAGGCCGGCAAGTTCGTCCACTCCGTCCACCCGAACCTGCGCGGACGCACCGCGATCAAGTTCACAACGCCCGATCAACTCGAAACGTGCGACGTCCTGTTCCTCTGCCTCCCGCACGGCGCCGCGTCCAAGGACATCGAGCGCTACGCCTCCCTCGCCGAACGAATCGTCGACCTCTCCGCCGACTTCCGCCTCCGCGACCCCGCCGCCTACAAGCGCTGGTACGACTGGGAGCACCCCGCCCCCGCGTGGCTCGACCGCTTCGTCTACGGCCTGCCCGAACTCCAGCGCAGCCGCATGAAGGGCGCGAAGTACGCCTCCGGCGTCGGCTGCAACGCCACCGCCAGCAACCTCGCGCTCCTGCCCCTGGCGCGCAAGGGCCTCATCAGCCGCGTCATCGTCGATCTCAAGGTCGGCTCCTCCGAGGGCGGCGCCGAGTCCGGACCCGGCACCCACCACCCCGAACGCAGCGGCGCCATGCGGTCCTTCGCGCCCACCGGACACCGCCACCAGGCCGAAATCCTCCAGGAACTCGGCGACTTCGAACTGCACTTCTCCGCCACCGCCGTCGAAGCCGTCCGCGGCGTCCTCTGCACCGCCCACGTGTTCCTCAAGGACAAACTCACCGACAAGGACCTCTGGCCCATCTTCCGCGAGGCCTACTCCGCCGAGCCCTTCGTGCGCATCGTCAAGGAGCGCCAGGGCATCCACCGCTTCCCCGATCCCAAGATCCTCGCCGGAACCAACTACGCCGACGTCGGATTCGAGGCCGACGAGTCCTCCAATCGCGTCGTCGTCGTCAGCGCCATCGACAACCTCATGAAGGGCGCCGCCGGCTCCGCCGTGCAGGCCATGAACATCATGCTCGGATTCGAGGAGGCCGCCGGCCTCGACTTCGCCGGACTCCATCCCATCTGATCCGCGCCCATCGGATCCAGGAAAGAACAGCGCCATGATCGTCGTCAAGGTCGGTGGAAGCGAAGGAATCAACCTCGAAGCCGTCGCCGACGACGCCGCCGCGCTCCTCAAAGAAGGCAAGCCCCTCATCCTCGTCCACGGCGGCTCCCACCTGACCAACCAGGTCTCCGAAGCCCTCGGACACCCGCCCAAATTCATCACCTCCCCCTCCGGACACACCTCCAGGCGCACCGACCGACGCACCCTCGAAATCTTCGAAATGGTCTACTGCGGCCAGGTCAACAAAGGCCTCGTCGAATCCCTCCAAAAACGCGGCGTCAACGCCGTCGGACTCTCCGGCATCGACGGACGCGTCTGGGAGGGCTCCCGCAAGGCCGCGATCCGCGCCGTCGAAGCCGGACGCACCATCGTCATCCGCGACGACTTCACCGGCACGGTCGAAAAGATCAACGTCCCCCTCCTCCGCTCCCTCCTCGAAGCCGGATATCTGCCGGTTCTGACGCCGCCGGCGATCTCGTACGAAGGCGAGGCCATCAACGTCGACGCCGACCGCGCCGCCGGCCTCACCGCCGCGGCGCTCAAGGCCGACACCCTCATGATGCTCTCCAACGTCCCCGGCCTCCTCCGCGCCTTCCCCGACGAATCCTCGCTGATCACGCACGTCCGACGCGACGCCATCGAGTCCGCCGCCGAAGCCGCGCAGGGACGCATGAAGAAGAAGGTCCTCGGCGCACAGGAGGCCATCGACGGCGGCGTCAAGCGCGTCATCTTCGGCGACGCCCGCAAGCCCGAACCCATCCGCCGCGCCCTCGCCGGCGCCGGAACCGTCTTCGAATGACCGGCGCCACCGACGAGCAAGCCCTCGACCTCCTCCGCGGCGCCGTCGCCATCGACAGCCCATCCCGCCACGAGCGCCCCATCGCCGAGTTCCTTACGGCGCACATGCGCACGTTCGGGCTCGAAGCGCACATCGACGCCGCGGGCAACGCCGTGGGCGAGCGTCGTGCCCCCGAATCCGCCGCAAAGGGCCGCACCCTCGTCCTCCTCGGCCACATGGACACCGCCCCCGGCCACGTCCCGGTGCGCGCCGAGGGCGACCTCTTCTATGGCCGCGGCGCCGTGGACGCCAAAGGCCCCCTCTGCGCCTTCATCGCCGCCGCCGCCCGCGCGAACCTCCCCCCCGGCTCGCGCGTCGTCGTCGTCGGCGCCGTCGAAGAAGAAGCCGCCAGCAGCAAGGGCGCCCGCTTCGCCGCGACGCAGTACGCGCCGGATTGCTGCCTCATCGGCGAGCCCAGCGGCTGGGACGCCGTCACGCTCGGCTACAAGGGGCGCCTCCTCTGCACCTACCGCGCCGAGCAACACAGCGGGCACACCGCCGGCCCCGAGGCCCCCGTCGCCCACCGCGCCATCGACTGGGTGAACGCCGTCCGAGCCCACGGCGAACAGTTCAACCAGGGCCGCACGCGCCTGTTCGACCAACTCATGGTCGGCGTCCGCGACTTCCGCACCGACTCCGACGGCCTCGCCGACACGGTGGAGGTCACCGTC
Organism: Phycisphaerales bacterium; assembly: GCA_016742055.1. Taxonomy (GTDB): domain Bacteria; phylum Planctomycetota; class Phycisphaerae; order Phycisphaerales; family UBA1924; genus JACVCK01. The sequence continues at coordinate 12,812 of JACVCK010000035.1, read as the reverse complement.
GGCTTCCGCCTCCCGCCCAACTTCGACACCGACGCGCTCGAAACGCTCCTCCGCGAATCCGCCGTCGACGCAAGCGTCACCTTCCGGGGCCGCGAAGTCGCATGGGAAGACCCCCGCTCCAGCGCCGCGGCCCGCGCCCTCGTCCGCGCCATCCGCGAAGAGTCCGGCTCCCCCTCTTACAAACTCAAGACCGGCACCGCCGACATGAACGTCGTCGCGCCGATCTGGAAATGCCCCATCGTCGCCTACGGCCCCGGCGACAGCCGACTGGACCACACGCCCACCGAGCACATCTCCCTCACCGAGTACCTCCGATCGGTGCGAGTGCTGACACGCGCCATCGAGCATTTGTTGGTGTAAAGGTGTGCGTTTCCAAAGGTGGGGCGGGCGTCTCGCCCGCCCGACTTCAGTGTGTTTCCCCCAGTTCCGAGTGATCCCTTGGAGCCCCGACTGGTAGGCCGGGCGATGGTCTTCACATGTCTACGCCCCAAAGGGGCCGACGGTGCCCAGCCGGGGACGCCCCGCCCCCGGTCAACCGCCCCTCACGATCGAAGCCCCGAACGGGCGAGGACGATCCAATCCACCAAAATACCAAACAAAACCCTTGCAAAGTTCTCGTTTCAGTGTACATTGCCCAAATGGACACCAAACAAATCCCATCCCCAGACCTCCCCCCCGACTGGAACACCCTCGCCCAACTCACCCCTCAAAAGGTCCAATCCTTCATCTGGGACTACATCAGCGGCAAGCCCCTCGACCAACTCGCCGCCTCCTTCGGCCTCACCTTCCGACAGGCCCGCGACATCCTCGCCCACCCCGAAGTCCAGGCCGAGATCGACGCCGCCCTCGAACTCGCGCGCGCCCGCGCCGATCACATGATCCAGGTCGCGCTCACCGAAGCCATCGACGTCCTCCTCACCACCATCCGCGACCTCGAGGCCCCCGCCGAAACCCGCCGCAAGGCCGCAGGTCAGATCATCCGGCTCCACAAGGACCTCCACAAACGCGCCGCGGCCCCCGCAGCGACGCCTTCTCCCATCGCATCCCACAACCCCGCTCCCCCGGCGCCCCACACAAGCCCGCCGAACCCGCTCGCGGGCATCAGCGCAACGCCGTCTCAACCCACGCCGATCCCCCGCACCCGCCGCGAACGCCGCGCCGCCCAACGACACCAGCCCGAGCCAATCGCCGCCTGACGCTCCGGCCGAATGAAACAGTGGGGCGGGCGTCTCGCCCGCCGGCTTCAGCGTGTTTCCAGCCCCACGCCTCTCCTGCGAACCGCGACCGTCAGGGAGCCGGGTCCCTGTTGCGTCCGCATGAAACAGTGGGGCGGGTCGCAGAGTCGCCGCGGAGACCGTCTCGCCCGCCATCCTCAGCGTTAAACTCCTCTTCCGGAGGCCCCCATGCATCGATTCCCGGCGATGTTCACAGCGCTGATCGTCCTCCTCATCAGCGCTTCCCCCTCCTTCGCCCAGGCCCGCAAGTCCGCCCGCGCCGCCGACCCCGCCGTGGCCGCACGCCTCACCGCGGCGCTCGACGCGCTCGCGCAGGATGGCGACTACGCGAGAGCGCGCCGTGAGGTCGGGGCGGTCTTTGACGAGGTGATCGCCCACGGCGCCCCCAACGAGCCCGCCACCCTGCGCGAGGCCGCGTTCGCCGTGCGGCTCGTCGGCGCCCTCGCCCGCGCCGAAACGATCGACCGGCCGGCGATGCTGGCGTTCCTCCGCGCCAGCCCGAATCTCGCCGGCGACCTGCTCTTCACGCTCGACCCGGAGCGCGAGGACCCCGCCAAGGCGCTGGCGCTCCTCGAACGTCTCCGCGCCGGCCGAGACGCGTCGCTTGAGAAGCACGCCTCGCTCGTCGCGGCCGTTTGCCTCGTCCACGACCAGCCCCTGAAGCGTCGCTTCAACGAGAACGCCGTCGAGGGCCCCGACGGCGCCGTCGTCCTCGACTATTTCATCCGCAACGCCGGGCGCATGTACTACGGCACGTCGGACCTGCCGCCGGAACTCATGGTCCACGTGGTGGACGTCACGCCCGGGGTGGACGAACTGGCCTGGTCGCTCGATCGACACGCCGGGCACAACGATGTGGGCGGGCTCTTCCGCACGATCCGCTACGACTACGAGAGTCTCCTGGGCGGGCGCGAGAAGGGCGCCACCGCGCAGGGCTACACGCTCCAGAACATCCACCGCTTCGGCGGCGTGTGCGTCGACCAGGCCTACTTCGCCGTGATGTCGGGCAAGTCCATCGGCGTGCCCACCGCCTACGTCCGCGCCCGCGCAGCGCAGGCGGGGCACGCATGGGTCGGCTTCCTGCAGCGCAGCGGCAAGGGCGCGCGATGGAACTTCGACACCGGCCGCTACGACGCGTACAAGGGCCTCAAGGGCGAGGTCATCGACCCCCAGACCGGCGAACAGACCAGCGACGGCGAACTCACCCTCGCCGCGGGGCTGATCACGGTCCCGCGCGTCGAGCGTCAGGAAGCCGCGGCCTACGCCGACGCCGCGGCGCGCCTCATCGCCGTCATACGGGCGGGCACGCCCTGGCCGCCCGAGCGCGCCCAGGCGGCGCCCGACGAGCCGGCGCGCCGCTCGCGCACGGGCGGGCCCCGCGCCCCGACCAGCGGGCACGCCGCCAACGCCGCCGGAGCGCTGGCGCTGATCGACAAGTCCATCGAGATCTGCCCGTTCCACCTCAGGACCTGGGGCTTGGTGGGGCAGGCCGCCAAGGCCGCGGGAGGCCTCGACGCCAAGCAGCGCCGGCATTGGATGGACCTGGTGCAGCGGTTCTGCGGCGCCGATTACCCTGATTTCACGCTGTCCACCCTGCGCCCGCTGATCGAGTCGTTCGAAGACCCCCGCGAGCAGGACCGCGCATGGACGTCGCTTCTGCGCCTGTTCAACCAGCGCCCGGACCTTGCGGCGGAGGTTCTGACGGCGCAGGGCCGGCTCTGGGCGAAGGCCGGCGACGCGGAGGCGGCGCTGGCGTGCTACCGGCAGGTCCTGGACCGGTACACCAACGACGGGCCGTTCGTCATGGAGGCCCTGCTGCTGGCCGACCGGCTGCTGAGCGCGGCGCAGCGCGAGCCGGAGGCGCTGCGCCTGTACCAGACCAGTTGGGGCCGCTGCACGAAGCCCGAGATCAGCGCGTACTACCGGGCGGGCAGCAACTGGTTCCAGATCGGCACGATGTACGGCGCCCGCCTGCTCGCCGCCGGTCAGCAGGCCGAGGCCCAGCGCGTGATGGACTCGCTCCAGCGTTGACCAAATCCTTCCCGGGCGTTCGGCCCGACCTAACATCCCCGAATGTCCGATGCAGGCCAGTCGAGTCGTTCCAGGTACCGCGCGTACCGCGCACGGCCGAAGGGGGAGGTTCCCGCTTCGGACGACACCGCGGCGCCGTCGTTCAAACGCTCGCGCTCCTTCGCCTCGCTCCTCCGCCAGTTCTGGAAACTCATCGAGGGCGGCCACGGTCTGGTGTTCGCATCGCTCGCGACGCTGACGGCCGCGACGCTGATCGGGCTGGCCATGCCGTTCTCCACGAAGATCACCATCGACTACATCCTGACGGATAACCCGGGCCCTTCGGGGCTGCCGGACTGGCTCCCCGGCTCGCGCGAGCGGGCGCCGCTGCTGGTGATGCTCTCGGGCGCGCTGCTGGCCGCCACGGCGCTGAGCAACGCCCTGGGCATGTGGGGGCGCTGGCAGATGACCCGCCTGACCAAACTCACGCAGGTGAACCTGCGCCGCAAGGCCTTCGAGCACGCGGTGCGCCTGCCGCTGCACCGGGTCCAGCAACTCAAGAGCGGCGGCGCCGCGACGCTCGTCCGCGAGGACGCGGGCGGCGCGGGCGAACTGGTGTTCAGTCTGCTCTACAACCCCTTCCGCGCGATCGTCCACCTGCTCGGCACGCTCGTGATCCTCTCAACGGTGGACTGGCGCCTGCTCGTGGGCGCGATGGCGCTCCTGCCGGCGGTGTGGGGCACGCACCAGACCTGGATCGGGCGCATCCGCCCCGTCTACCGCGACATTCGCATCACACGACAGGGCATCGACGGCTCGACCACCGAGACCTTCGCCGGCATGCGCATCGTGCGCGGCTTCGGCCGCCAGCGCGGCGAGGCCTCCCGTTTCGTCAACCGCAACCACTACATGGCCCGCCAGGAGATCCTGGCGTGGTGGCGCTCCCGCGCCGTGGACATCGTCTGGCAGACGCTCATCCCGCTCGCGTCCATCGGCGTGCTGCTCTACGGCGGCTTGCAGGTGATCCACGACCGGCTCACCACCGGCGATCTTATGATGTTCACCGCCTATCTGCTGACGCTCCTGGGCCCCCTCGAGACGCTCGCGGCGACGGCCACGTCCGTGCAGACGAACCTGGCGGGGCTCGACCGCGTGCTCGACCTCTTCAAGGAGGAGCGCGAGTTCGCGGGCGACGCCGCCGGCGCCGAGCCCATCAGCCCGAAGGATGTCCGCGGGCGCATCACGTTCGATCAGGTGTGGTTCCGGTACCCCGGCGCCGAGCGCGACGTCCTCATGGACATCGACCTGGACATCCAGCCCGGCGAGGTGGTGGCGCTGGTGGGCGCGAGCGGGTCGGGTAAGACAACGCTGTGCAACCTCGCGGCCCGGTTCTTCGACCCCTCGCGCGGGCGCGTGCTGCTCGATGGGCGCGACCTGCGGGGGATCGCGGTCGACTCGTTCCGCGCGCTCCTGGGCATCGTCGAGCAGGACGTGTTCCTCTTCGACGGAACGATCGAGGACAACATCCGCTACGCGCGACCCGGCGCGTCGCGCGCGCAGGTCGAGGCCGCGGCCCGGGCCGCGAACGCCGAAGAGTTCATCCGGGCGCTCGACAAGGGCTTCGCGACAGTGGTGGGGGAGCGGGGTTTCCGTTTGTCGGGCGGGCAGAAGCAGCGCATCGCCATCGCGCGGGCGCTGCTGGCGGACCCGCGCATCCTGATCCTCGACGAGGCCACGAGCAACCTCGACAGCGAGAGCGAAGCCCTGATCCGGCGCGCGCTCAGCGACCTGATGCGCGGAAGGACGTGCTTCGTCATCGCGCACCGGCTGAGCACCATCCGCCACGCCGACCGCATCGTGGTCCTCGAGCAGGGACGGATCGTGGAGGTCGGCCGCCACGACGAACTGCTCGCCCGGGGCGGGCGCTACGCGCACCTCCTGCACCTGCAGACCGAGGGCGACGCGGAGGCCGACTGGGCCTCGGACGGCTCGGGCCTGGCGAGCGCATGAAAAGGCCCCGGCGCCGTCGGGCGCCGGGGCGGATCGTGTGCAGAGCGTGCGCTGGGAACTTACTCGGGGCAGTTGAGGTTGAAGTAGGAGAGGACGTTGTTCAGGTCCTCGAAGTTGGTCACGCCGTCGCCGTTGGTGTCGCCCAGGATGCAGTCGCCGGAGGCGTTGAAAGAGGAGAGGACCTGGTTCAGGTCGGAGAAGTTGACGACGCCGTTCTGATCGACGTCGCCGAGGCAGGTCGGCGTGGCGCGGAGGGCGTGCGTCTCGTCATCGAGGTTGATCCAGCCGACGTTCTCGCCCCAGGCCCAGCCGCGGAACCGGCGGAGCGCCAGGTCGAATCGGGCCTGCATGCCCATCAGCCCCAGCGCGGAGCGGGTGTCGAAGTTGATCCAGCCGACGTTCTCGCCCCAGGCGAGGCCGGTGAGTTCGCCGTTGGGGAGGATGTTCACGCCGGTGTCGGCGCCGGTGGCGTTGGAGTACTGAAGGCAGTCGGCGGGCGAACCGTCGCCAACGTTGATCCAGCCGACGTTCTCGGCCCAGATGAACCCGGAGAGGAACCGGGGGTGGACGCGGACGCCGGAGGTCGCGGCGTTGGCGTCGCGCCAGTTGGTCCAGCCGATGTTCTCGCTCCAGGCGAACTTGGCGTCCGGCCGGATCGAGGACTGGGCCAGCGCGGAGCCCGCGAGGGCGAGTCCGGCCGTGATGGTGATTGCGGTCTTCATGGGGTCTCCTGCAAGGTGGCGTGCGAGTGGAGACGGGCTTTAGTAGGCGAAGTTGGCCCAGGCGTTGGACGAGGTGAACGCGTCGCCGGGGTTGGAGATGACCGCGGCGGCCTCGTTGCCCGCGACGATGGAGTAGTTGGTCACGTTGCTGCGGGCCGTGTTGCGGACGATGAAGTTGTCGGCGGTGAGCACGCGGACGCCGAACTGGCCGTTGAAGCCGATGTGGTTGCTGTCGATGCGGCTGGCCTGGCCCGCGGCGACGAGGATGCCGGCGCCGGTGTTGTTGGAGACTTCGTTCTCGAGGACGACCACGGCTCCGCCGGCGTCCACGCGGATGCCCTGACCATTGAACGAGGCCGTGCAGTTCTTGACGATGCCGCCGAAGGACATCTCGATGCCGTCGCCGAAGTTGCCGTTGGAGGAGCAGTTCATGACGGTGGAGCGCTGGTTGGAACTGATGCCGTCCTGGCCGTTGTTCAGCGCGGTGCAGTTGTTCACGGTGGCGTAGGAGCCGGCGGCGATGCCGTCGCCGCCGTTGTCGATGGCGACGCAGTCGGTGAACGTGCCGCTGGCGCCGCCGAAGATGCCCGCGACGTTGTTGCTCTCGGCGCGGACGCCGCGGACGACGGCGCCGTCGCCCACGCGGATGCCGTGATTGCCCTGGGAGTCGAAGATGGCGAGGTTCTCGAAGCGCCCGCCGATGACGTTGGCGGCGTTGACGCACTCGGAGCCGAAGAAGCGGACGGTGCCGTTCTTGACGGTGAGATAGCGCCGGACGCTCGGGACGTGGATGCCGTTCAGCGCGTTGGCGCCCGAGGACGTGCCGATGATCGAGAAGCCGTTGAGGTCGATGGTCACGTTGTCGGCGGACACCTGGATGCCGATGCCGTTGGAGGGCACGACGAGGTTGCCGGTGAGGTAGTACGAGCCGGACTGCGAGATCACGTGCATCACGGTTCCGGCGCCCGGGACGGATTGGATCGGCGTGCGGGGCTCGACCTCCTGCAGGGTCTTCATCGTGGACGACGGCGCGCCGGGGGGCGGGGTGAGATTGCCCGCGAACGCGGCGCCGGCGGTCAGGGCGAGGGTGAGAGCGGTGAGCGAAATCGACTGCATAGTTCGTTCCTTCGTGATTCGGACGATGGTTCTTGTTTGGGACCGGCGGAGCAACCCGCTCCGCCGGGCGTCGGCGTCCGTCACCCGCCGACACCCACCCACGCCCCGTCCGTTTCCGGGGGGGCTCATCACCCTGAAGAAATTTGGCGGACCGGCCCGGCGGGACGATGGGAGGCCAAAAGCAAGAAGGGCGCCGACCTTTCGGTCGGCGCCCTTCCTCCGGCTTGCGGGGCGGTGAGGCGCCCCGCGCGGATGCGGGTTGTTGGGGCGCTCGCGCCGGGTTGGGCCGCGCCGCCGCGCACGGCGGCGCCGCCCCGATCAGACGCAACGTGCGGCTTCGAAACGGCTCAGGGACTTTGCGCCCCGCTTGGGCGTCGGCATGGACGCAAAGGCCCATCCTTATTCATGGGCCGGTTGTGCGGGACGGGGCCAGTTCTGGAGGCGGGGCCAAGGGGCCTCGAGCGCGAGGTCGGCCAGGTGCAGGGCTTCCTTCTCGCGGAGTTCGCCCCCCAGGTCGGCGCGGAGGCGCTCGATCATGCGGCGCGTGTTGCCGGCGATGTGACGGTCGAAGTACTCCAGGTCCCACACGATCGCTTCGCCGCTGGCGCCGCCTGCGGCGATGAGTCGGCCATCGGGGCTGAACGCCGCGGTGATGGCCTCCCAACCCCCAAAGCCGTCGATGGTGAGCAGCCGGCGACCGAGATCGGCGTCCCACAGGCCGATCGTTCCGTCGGCGCTGGCGGAGGCCAGCAGCGCGGGTTCGGAAGGATGGAACTGGACGTCGGAGACCAGAGCGCTGTGCCCGATGAGCCGTCGTGCCGCGGCCTCTTCGCCGGGCGTCCAGACGAGGATCGCCTTCGTCCAGAGCCCCGCAGCGATTCGCCCGGAAGATGGGGAGAAGGCGGTGGTCCAGGGCGCGTCGTCGGCGAGGAGGCGCGAGGTCTCGGCGCCGCCAGGGTCCCAAAGCCGGACGAGGCGTTCGCGGTCGGTGGTGGCGATGGCGGCGCCGTCGGGGCGGTAGCGGACGCTGAGGATCTCGTCGTCGCCGACCCGCCATTCGTCGAGGATCGCGCCGTCGGGGACGGAACGGAAGCGGACGGCGTTGCGTCCAGCGGCGTTGGCCAGGACCGCGCCGTCGGGCCGGAATCCGATGGAGCCGCCGGTGATGTCGAGGTGGCCGGGCCAATCGGCGATGAGCGATGCGGCGCCGGGGCTCCAGAGCCGGACATGTCCGTCGCTGGAGCCGGTGGCCAGGAGCGAGGCGTCGTGGTTGAACTGGAGCGAGCGGATGCGGTCGCCGTGCGCGCGCCATTCGTGGGCGGGACGTCCGGAGCGGGCCTCGATAAGCCGCACGGTTCCGGCGCCGTCGCTCACGGCGAGCCAAGCGCCGTCGGGGCTGAACACGGCGGCGGTGCGCCCGCTGAGCCCCGTGATGGGCGCGGCGGCGCGGGGCGCAAGGTCCCACGCGCGGATCTCGCCGCTGTCGAAGCCGGCGACGGCGAACGATCCGTCGGGCGAGAGGTGTGCGGCGTTGGCGGCCTCGGGGAGCGCGAAGGCGCGGGCGCGCCGGCCGGTTTCGACGTCCCAGGACAGGAGCCACCACCAGCCGCCGGAGATGAGATTGCGGCCGTCGGGCGTGAAGTGGAGGGTGCGGACGGTGCCGTTGGGCGCGCTGAGGCGCCGCTCGGGCTCGCGCGTGTGGAAGTTCCAGACGACCACGTCGCGACCCGACCCGCCGGACGCGAGCCGCGCGCCGTCGGGCGAGATAGCCAGTTGGAGGATCGTTCCGGCGTGCCCGGAGAGTGTGGCGTCGCATTCGCCGGTCTGGATGCTCCAGAGGCGGATCTCGCCGTCGTTGGAGGCCGAGACGCAGGTGCGCCCGTCGGGCGTGAAGAGCGCCGCGTTGACGGACGCTGCGTGCCCGCGGAAGACTCGGCGTTCGGAGCGGTCGGCGACGCTCCACAGTCGAATGGTGCGGTCCTGGCTTGTGGTGAGGAGGGAGGCGCCGTCGGCGCTGAACGTGATGGAGGTGACAAGGTTGGTGTGTCCGGAGAGTTCGCCGATGGGCGTGCGAGACGCGACGTCCCAGAGGGTGACGGCGCCGAAGAAGTCTCCGGCGGCGATGGTTCGGCTGTCGGGGCTGATGGCGAGGGCCCACACGGCGGCGTTGCGTCCTGCGTCGAGCGAGGCGATGCGCGAGAGCGTCGCCGGGCTCCAGAGGCGCACGGCGCCGTCGTCGCCGGCGGTGGCGATGAAGAGCCCGCCGGGCGCCCATCGGACGGCGCGGACGGGGCTCTGGTGCGCGATGACGGAGAAGAGCGCGGGCTCGCGCGAGTAGAGTTCCCAGAGCGCCCAGCGTGTGTAGCGGGAGGATGGGTCTTTGAGGTACTCGCGCCAGATCAGCGTTTCGGCGAGGTTGATGTTGCCGGCGCGCGCCGCGAGGCGCCCTTGTTCGACGGCGCTGACGGCCAGTTCGTCGCGGAGCCGCTCCGCGTACTGGTCGGCTCGGGCACGCTCGTCCTCGGCGCGTTCTCGGGCGGCGACGGCTTCACCGCGGGCGAGGGATTCGAGGAGGGCGTGGCGCCGGCTCGCGGCGGACTGGCGCGAGGCGTAGACGGCGAAGGCGACCAGCGCGACGAGGGCGAGCGCCGCGGCGGCGGCGGCGCTGCGGTAGCGCTGGAGTTGTCGGCGGAGCATGTAGAGGGCGGAGTCGCGGCGGGCGTCGATGGGCTCGCCGGCGAGGAAGCGTCGGATGTCGAGCGCGAACTCGGCGGCGCTCTGGTAGCGCTGGGCCTTGTTCTTCTCGAGGGCCTTGAGGACGATCGTTTCGACGTCGCCCCGCAGCGTTTTGTCGACCGAACTGAGGCGAGCGGGCTCTTCGTCGCGGATGATGCGCGCGGCCTCGGGCACGGAGCGGCTCTTGAGGTCGTGGGGGAGCCGGCCGGTCAGCAGTTCGAAGAGGACGACGCCCATGGCGTAGACGTCGGAGCGCGTGTCCACGTCGGCGGGGTCGCCGACGACCTGCTCGGGGCTCATGTAGGGGAGCGTGCCGACGAGTTGTCCGACGCTGGTGCGGACGGTGGTGAGGTTGACGTCGGAGTCGGTGGCGCGGGCGACGCCGAAGTCGAGGATCTTGGGCTGGCCCTGCTCGTCGACGAGGATGTTGGAGGGCTTGAGGTCGCGGTGGATGACGCCCTTGGTGTGGGCGTGCTGGACGGCGTCGGCGACGCGGGCCATGAGGGCGAGTTTGTCGGCGGTGGAGGGCGCGTGCTCGGCGGCGTAGAGGTCGAGGCGGCGCCCGCGGACGTGCTCCATGGCGAAGAAGCCGCGGACTTCGGTCTGGCCTTCCTCCTCGGGGCAGGCGCCGGCTTCGTAGATCTGCGCGATGCCGGGGTGATGGAGTCGCCCGAGGATGTGGGCCTCGTGCTCGAAGCGTCGGAGCGCGCTGGGGGTGGCGAGGCCGGTGCGGATGATCTTGAGGGCGACGGTGCGCCGGGGGCGGAGTTGCTCGGCGAGGTAGACCACGCCCATGCCGCCCTCTCCGATGCGTTTGATGAGGCGGTATCCGGCGATGCGCTGGCCGACGAGGGGGTCGGCGAAAGGCGGATCGGCGTTGGGCCCGACGAGCAGGGGCGAGAGTGGAGCGTCGGGCGCATTGAGAAAGCGCTCGGCGCGGGGCTGGAGCTCGAGGAGCGAGCGGATCTGCTCGGCGAGTTCTGGGTCGCGCCCGCATTCGCGGTGGAGGAACGCGTCGCGTTCGCTCTCGGGGACTTCAAGCGCCCGCTCGAAGAGGTCGGAGAGCCGCTTCCATCGTTCGGGCGTCATCGGCGCCGACATGGGGAGGTCTCCGGGCTACTGGAGTTCGTCTTCGGCGCCGGGCTCGACGCCGCCGCGGCGGAGGATGGCGAGCCCGTCGCCCGCGATCGAGAGCAGACTGCGTCCGGCGCGGTCGAAGCAGACGCCGTGGACGGCGTACTTGTGCGTGCGGAGGACGACCACTTCGGCGCCGGTGGCAGTGTCCCAGATGCGCGTGGTGTTGTCGAACCCGCCTGTGACCACGCGCGATCCGTCGGGGTGGAAAGCGGAGGAGTAGACGGCGCCCACGTGGCCGACGAGGCGCCGGCCTTCGAGCGTGTCGGCGTCGAGGAGCCAGGCGTCTTCCTGGTCGCCGCCGATCAGGAGTTGCTTGCCGTCGGGGCTGATGGAGAAGGTCCAGGGACTGGGGGTGGTGACGGCGCGGTCGAGTGCCATGGTGATGGTGTGGTCGGCCGCGCTCCAGTTCCACACGCGGACGGCGCCGCTGACTCCGGCGGTGTACAGGCGGGCGGAGTCGGGCGACCACAGCGCGAGTTGGGCCCCGTCGGCGTGCGCGTCGGTGGAGGCGATGATGGAGCCGTCTTTGGTGGAGAGGATGTGGACGGCGCCGCGGTCCATGGTGGCGGCGATGTAGGCGCCGTCGGGGGATGCGGCGAGCGACTGGACTTGGGCATCGCTGATGGTGGTGGTCCAGCGGTGTTCGACGGTCGGGAGTGTGTAGGCGGCGACGTCGTGTCGTCCGATGGTGAAGACCGCGGCGCCGGCGAACGTGGCGAGGCCGAATCCGGTGCGTCCGTCGCCCTTTCGGATCACGGCGGTGTGCCCGGCGTCGTCGATTCGGGAGAGGGTGTTGCTCCAGTCGAGGAGGAGGAATCCGCCGTCCACGGGGGCGGTGCGGAGCAGGGGCTGGCCGGTGGGGTTGACGACGCGTTCGGCGCGAGCGGCGCTGTCGGCGGTCCACCATCGCACCTCGCCGTCGATGCCGGTGGTGATCGCTTCGCCGGAGGGCAGGGTTCCGATGTGGAGGATGGTGGAGGAGTGGCCCAGCCCGTGCCAGCGCGGCTGGCCCGTCGCGGCGTCGAGCGCTTCGAGGCGTGCTTCGGTTCCGCCGGAGAAGATGGTGGATCCGTCGGCGGACCAGGCGACGGCGGCGGCCTTGTTCTTGAAGGGGCGCGAAACCCATCGCTGGGAGCCGGCTTGGAGGTCCCAGAGCCGGACGGCGCCGTCGTTGCCCGCGCTGGCGGCGAGGGTTCCACAGGGGCTGATGGCGATCTCGCGGAGCATGTCGTCGTGCGCGCCGAGGCGTGTGACGGCGCCGGCGCGGACCATGACGGCCTCTCCGTCCAGGGCGCCGGCGACGATGAGCCCGTCGGAGGCGATGTCGGCGGTGTAGAGGGCCCGGCCTTCGATGCGGGCGCGGCTCTCGCCCGTCTCCGCGTCGAAGACCTCGAGGACGCCCTGGCTGTCGATGATGGCGATTGTTGCGGCGTGCGGGTCGAAACTGCCGGAGCGCGGGGGCGCGTCGAAGGTCTTCCAGAGGGTCGGCGTCGCGGCGCCGCTCGAGCGGAGGTCCTGCAGGTACACCTCGCCGGTGCGGCCAAAGAGCAGGAGCCGATGGCCGTTTCGGCTGATGGCGGCGCGCCAGACGCCGCCCTCGGGGGCGATGCGGATCTTCTCGGCGCCGGTGCGCGCGTCGCGGACGACGGCGCCCTCGCCGAGGCGGAACGTGACGAACACCGCGCCGTCCTGGGCAAAGGCGCCGCCGCCGAGGCCGGACAGGCGCGCGCGGATCCGCCGGTCGCTCTGATCGATCGAGGCGCGGAAGAAGCCCCACTCCCAGTTGCGCAGGTCGCGCGGGCACTCGCGGAGCAGACGGCGGACGAGTCCGACGTCGCCCTGTGCG
>JACVCK010000034.1 GCA_016742055.1 Phycisphaerales bacterium | reverse complement strand
GTTCGGGGAGGGCCCATTCGGTGATCGTGCCGCGGAGGTCGGAGACGCTGAGGGACGAGCCGTCGGGCGTGAGTTGGACATAGAGGGGCTGGGAGGGGACGGCGCTGATGATGGCCGCGGGCTGATCGGCGTCGCCGCTCCAGATGGCGACGGAGCCTCCGACGACGGCGGCGATGACGCCGCCGTCGGGGGTTGTGGTGGCGCGGCGCATGGGGTCGTGGGTTGGCGCGAGGAGTTCCTGCGGAAGCGGGAGGATGCGGACGGGCTTGGGGTCCGGGGCGCGCCAGAGGCGGAGTTCGGGGCCTGATTCTCCGTGGACGCCGGCGGCGAAGAGGCCGGAGGGCGTAAAGCAGGGTGCGCCCAAGGCCAGCGCGCTGCGGTGCAGGAGCGCGAGGCGTTCGCCGGTGTGGGGGTCGAGGAAACTCAGATCGCCGTTGTCTTCAGCGACGGCGAGGCGCTGGCCGTCTTCGCTGATGGAGGCGCGGGCGCGTGATGTGTATGCGGGGAGCGGGCCGAAGATGGTGCGTCGCTCGCGGGGCGCGAAGTGGTGCAAGCCCTGGTCGTCTGCGAACACGACGCGGCTGCCGTCGCGGGTTGCGGAGGTTGGGTAGGCGGCTTGGAACGGCCGCCATGGGGTTGTGGATTCGAGGGGTTCGCCCTTGAGGGTCCAGCGCCCGGTGGCGCCGTCGGCCATGACGGCGCAGAAGGACTCGGCGCCGGGTTCGATGTCGGCGGCGACGACGAGGTTGGGCATTCGGACGCGGGCGACTCGGGGGACGCGGCTGTAGAACTCGGCGAGGGCCCACGCGGCGCGCCGGACTTCTGCGGAGGGGGCGAAGGGCGCGTCGGGGTCGGCGGGGTCGAGGCCGCTGCGGAGGGCTTCGCCCCAGAGGAGACGTTCGGCGCTGGCGGTTTCGCCTGCGGCGCCGAGGAGGCGCGCGCGGTGGACGGCGCTGTCGCGGAGCGCGTCGAGGGCGGCGAGGCGCTGTCGTTCGAGGTCGCGCGCGAGGATGGCGAGGCCGATGAGCGCGCCGACGACGGTGATGAGGATGAGGACGGCGGCGGCGGCCGGGATGCGGTGCTTGCGCGCGAGCCGGGTAAGGATGTACATCGTGCTGTCGCGGCGCGCCGCGATGGGGCGACCCGCGAGGAAGTCGCGGATGTCGGCGGCGAGTTCGGAGGCGCTGTGGTAGCGGCGGTCGGGCTCCTTCGCGAGCGCTTTGAGGACGATGGTGTCCACGTCTCGGGGCGTCTTGGGGGCGATCTCGGAGGGTGGGCAGGGATCGGTGTTGAGGACGTGGCGGGCCACGTCGGCGAAGGGGCCGTCGGCGGGGTAGGGGTGACGCTCGGTGAGGGAGGCGTAGAGCAGGACGCCGAGGGCGTAGACGTCGGTGCGGGAGGTGGCGGCGCCGGGTCTTCCGGAGAGTTGTTCGGGCGCGGCGAAGGCGAGGGTGCCGACGAACTCCTGCGTGAGCGAGACGTCGCGGGTGGAGTCGTCGGCGCGGGCGAGGCCGAAGTCGAGGATGCGGGGCGCGCCGTCTTCGCCGACGAGGATGTTGGAGGGCTTGAGGTCGCGATGGATCACGCCCGCGGCGTGGGCGTGGCCCGCAGCCGATGCGATCTGGGCGATGAGGTCGAGGATCGCTTCGGTGCGTTTGCGGCCTTCGGTGGTTTCAAGGGGCCAGCGCCGGCGGAGGTAGACGTCGAGGGGGAGGCCTTCGACGTACTCCATCGCGACGAACTCGCGTCCGTCGCCGACGACGCCGGAGGCGAAGACCGAGACGATGCCGGGGTGTCGGAGCCGAGCGGCGATCTCGATTTCGCGATGGAATCGCGCGCGCTGGCGGTCGGTGGCGACGGAGCCGCCCAGGAGCATCTTGACGGCGGCGGGGCGCTTGGTGGCGGTCTGGCGGGCGCGGAAGACCACGCCTTGTCCGCCGCGGCTGATTTCTTCGATGAGTTCGAACCCGGGCACGAGGGCGGCGTCGAGCGCGGGGGGCGGAACCGAGACGGAAGGAAGGCGTGTGCGGACTTCGTCGAGGAGTCGGTTGTTCTGGCGGATGTCGTCGAAGCGGCGGCGGCAGGGCTCGCAGGTCTGGAGGTGTTCGGCGAGGCGCTGGAGGGGCGGATCGGACTCGGCCGCGGCTTCGAGTTCGAGGTGTTCCGGGCAGCCGCTCACTCGCCGTCCTCGCTGTAGGCGCCGGTGATCTGTTCGACGATGTCGCGGAGACGCCGGGTCATTCGGTTTTTGGCGACGTAGACGGAGTCGACGCTCATGGAGCATCGCGTGGCGACTTCTTCGGCGGGGACGGAACGGAGGGCGAAGAGTTCGAAGGCGAGGAGGGTGTTGGCGTCGGCGCGGGAGGTTGTGCGGAGGATGGAGAGGGCCTGTTCGAGGATGGCGCGTCGGCGTTCGTCCTCCCAGACTTCGGCGAGCCGGGACTCCTCGGGCAGTTCGGCGAGCGCGCTGCCGTCGCCGGCGCGTGCGGCGGCGCGCGTGCGGCGAGCGGCGGAGGCGACGTTGCGCGCGATGCCGATGATCCAGGAGGAGAGGCGTCCCTGTTCGCGGATGTAGCGTCCTTCGCGGTGGCAGCGGACGAACTCGACGAGGGTCTGCTGGGCGATGTCGGAGGCGTCTTCGGGGGAGAAACCCAGGCGGCGCGCGAAGGCGAGGAGGACGGGGCGGTAGCGGGCGTCGAAGCCCTCCCAAGCCTCGGTGTTGGCCGGGTCGCGGAGGTCTTCGATGAGTTTGGTGGTGGTCTGGGTGAACACACGCGTCGCCCGCACGAGCGGCCGCCCGGGCGGGATTCCGTCCGGCGGGGCCGACCTGCTGGATTGTACCGAAGGGCGGGTCGTCCCCAGTCGGATCGGGGCGCGGGGTTCAGCGGGCCTTCATGGCTCGGTCGTAGGCGATGGCGCACATGATGAGCGGGCCGAAGGCCTTTTCGCCGGCGAGTTCGGCGGCCTGTTCGAGGTTGGCGCAGCGTCCGTCGTCGATGTCCTTCTTGAGATCGAGGATGGCGTTGTCGATCACTTTGATCATGGAGCCGAGGACCTGGTGTTCTTCGGGGGTCTGGGGCATGTAACGCTGGACCTGGGGGAAGCCCAGCGGCAGTTCGATCCACCACCGGCCGTTCTCGCGGCGCATGAGGATGCCGACGCCGAGCGCGGGGGCGCCATCGACGAGGACGGCGGCGGAATCGTCGCCGAGGGAGGCGGTGGTGATGCGTTCGCGGGATTCGCGCGCCCAGCCGAAGGGATCGGCGAGTATGCGGCGGAGCGCTCGGTCTCCGACGCCTCCGCCGCGCTGGAGGGCCGCGACGGCCGCGGCGCCGCCGGCCGAGGCGCCCTGTTCGCGGATGGACTGGATTTCGGCGGGGTAGCGTTCGGCGAGGGAGTCTCCGAGGCGCTGGAGGTCGTAGAGGAGGACGCCGAGTTGGTTGAGGACGAGGCGGAAGTCGTCGCTGGGCGCGTGGAGGAGGTCGGCGAGGAGGTCGGCGCGTCCGGCCTGGACGACGGCGAAGGCGGAGTCGATGAGGGCGTCGGGAGAGTCGGTGCGGAGGGGGACGTCGGGGCGGTTGGGCCGCGCGATGAGCAGGGCGAGCCCTGCGAGGAGGGCGAGGCATCCGACGGCGGCTCCGGAGAGGATCCAGCGCATTGGCCGGATGGTAGTTCGCCGGGCCGTCAGGGAAGGATTCGGGCTGGGGGGCTCTATACTCGGGTCGTGAAGATCGTCCTGAATGGTGAAGTGGTGGACCTCCCCACTGCCGGCGGCGCGGGCGAGGGCCCGACCGTGGCGGAGTTGTTGGAGCGGCGCGGGGTGCGGGCGGCGGCGTGCGCGGTGGAGATCAATCAGAAACTGGCGCCGCGGCGGACGCACGGAGAAGTTCGGGTCCGTGAGGGCGACGTTGTGGAGATCGTGACGCTGGTGGGCGGCGGTTAAGGGAGGACTGATGAGCGTTGTGGAGCCCAAGGGCGTTGCGGGAGAGGTTGTGGAGCCGGGCACGGGGCCGTTGCGGATCGGCGGGCGGGCGCTGCGGAGCCGGTTGATCGTGGGGACGGGCAAGTACCGGGACTTCGGGTCGATGCAGCGCGCGATCGACGCGAGCGGCGCGGACGTCGTGACGGTGGCGGTGCGTCGTGAGCGGCTGGTGAACGAGCGGGGGGAGAGCATCCTCGACTTTCTGGACTTGGCGCGGTTGACGATCCTGCCGAACACGGCGGGGTGCTTCAGCGCGGAGGACGCGGTGCGGGTCTCAAGGTTGGGGCGCGAGATTCTGGAGGGGCTGGGCAACGCGGGCGCGTCGTGGGTGAAACTCGAGGTGCTTGGGGACAGGAAGACGCTGCTGCCGGATCCGATGGGGACGCTGGAGGCGTGCCGCGAGTTGGTGCGAGACGGGTTTGAGGTGTTGTGCTATTCGAGCGACGATCCGATCGCGGCGTTGCGGCTGAAGGAGGCGGGGGCGACGAGCGTCATGCCGGCGGGCTCCCCGATTGGCTCGGGGCAGGGGATCCTGAATCCGAAGAACGTGGCGCTGTGCCTGGAACTGCTCAAGGAGGGGGACGGCGCGTACCCGGTGATCGTGGACGCTGGGGTGGGCACGGCGAGCGACGTCGCGGTGGCGATGGAGTTGGGTGCGGACGGCGTGCTGCTCAATACGGGGATTGCGCACGCGCAGGACGCGGTGTCGATGGCGCACGCGATGCGGATGGCTTGTGCCGCGGGGCGGCTGGCGTACACGTCGGGTCGGATCCCGATGAAGAAGTACGCGAGCGCTTCGAGCCCTTGGGAGGGCGCGATTTCGTACATCCCCGGTGAGTGAGGGAAATGCGAGCCAGGACGCCGCCTTTCAGAGCCGGGTCGGCGGCACGGGCTCGGCGAGGGCTTCGCGGAGGGGGGCGAGGTGTCTGTCGTAGTTTTTCCAGCGTCCGACGCCGGCGGAGAAGATGGGGCGGCGGACCTGATCGGCGCTGGGGGTGAAGACCAGGCGTTTGTTCTCGTGGAAGCGGAGGCAGGCGTCGTCCCAGGGGAGTTCGACGTGGGCGATGAGCCGGCGGGCGTGGGTTTCGGGGTCGGCGACGAGGTCTTCGAGGCGGAGTTCGAGGATGTCGAGGTTGAGGACGGCGTTCCAGTGGCGCATGACGCGCTGGTAGTCGCGGGTCCATCGCGCGAGGGCGGGCAGGGAGTCGGCGAAGGCGTGGGCGCCAACGATGTTGTTGAAGTAGCAGGACAGCGCGGTGTCGATCGGGTCCCGAACGCAGTGGACGACCTTGGCGCGGGGGAAGAGGATGGAGATCAGCCCGAGGTGGAGGTAGTTCACCGGGTTCTTGTCGGCGATGCGCGCGGCGCGGGGGGCGAGGGCGCGGAGGGCGTCGAGAACCTTGCGCGCGGAGCGGTCGACGACCTTGCGAGTCAGGGCGTCGGTGTGGTGGAGGTGGTAGTCGGGGTTCGAGCGTCCGAACTGGATCTCGGCGACGAGGCGGTTCAGGTCCTTGCGTTCGCCGGCGCCGAAGGCGTCGGGGTGCGAGGCGAGGATCTGTTCGGCGAGACTGGTGCCGGATCGCGGCATGCCGACGATGAAGACGGGGGCCTGGGTTTCAAGCGAGGCGCGGGGGAGCGATTCGAGGGCTTCGGGCGTCCACGCGGCGAGCATGGCGTCGAGGGAGGCGTGGTAGGCGTCGAGGTCGGGGCGCGGGGCCTTCATGGCGTTGGCGGCGCTGTAGGCGTTGAAGGCGTCGTCGTATCGGGCGAGTCCGTCGAGGACGTCGCCGAGGGCGAAGAGGGCGCGCATGCGCTGGACGGGCGGGAGGGCGCCGGAGTCGATGCAGCGCCGGAGCATGGCGGCGACGTCTTCGTGCCGGCCCTTGCGCGGGCAGAGGAGCGCGAGGGACAGGGCGACGCCGATGTGCGTGGCGCCGGCGTTGAGGCGCGGGAGGAGCAGGTCGAAGGCGGGGGCGATATCGCCGGCGCGGAAGAGGGCTTCGGCCTTGGAGGCGAGGGCGTTGTCGTCGTCGGGGCGGATGGCGAGCGCGCGGTCGATGGAGGCGATGGCGTCGCTGGGCCGGCCGAGGCGCAAGAGCGCGGAGCCGTGGCCCACGAGCAGGTCGGGATCGCGCGGAGCGGCGCGGACGGCGCGGGCGAGGGCGCGTTCGGCGGATTCGACGTCGCCGACGGCCAGGAGGCACGCGGCGTGCAGGTGGAGCGTGCGTGGATCGTCGGGGCTCTGGCGGAGGGCCTCGCGGCAGAGGGCGGCGGCGCGCTGGGGGTCGCCGGCGGCAAAGAGGCGCGCGGCGTGGCTGAGGAGTTGCGCGGTGGGCGGGGCTGTCGGCATGGGCGGGCCCTCCGTCGTGCGGCGTGGAACGGGCGGCGCCCGCGCGGTGGCGCGGGGTCGCTGGGTTATACGCGCGGATGGAGGGCTGGGGGTCTCAGCGACGGCGACGGAGGGTGCAGGCGGCGGCGGAGAGGAACAGGGCCGCGGCGCCGGGCGCGGGGATGGGTTGGCCGATGGGCGCGGGCGGCGTTGTGAAGGGGACGCCGACAACGTTGCGCATCCAGTTGAGGTAGCCGTTCAGGTTGAGGGCGTAGGACCATGAGCCGTGGCGGGTGACGTTGAGTTCGGAGACGCCGACGGCGATGCCGGCGAGGGCGAGGGAGCCGTCGGAGCGGAGGACGAAGACGCCGCCGCCGGAGTCGTTCATGGCGAAGCCGGCCTCGTGCATGACGGCGCCGGCCATGGATCCTGCGGAGCCGCCGGAGAGGTCCCAGTCAAAGGCGATGAAGTCGCCGACGGCCCAGTCCACGCGGTTCTGCCCCCAGGTTTCGGCGTTGGGCCCGGCCCAGTGGAAGCCGTCGCGGAGGGTGTCGCCGGCGATGCGGCCCATGCCTCCGACGGCGATGAGTTGTCCGGCGGCGACGGGGGTGATGTCGTGCCAGCCGGGGAGCGAGCCCTGGAGCCGGATGACGGCGATGTCGGCGGCGTGGTGGTTGTAGATGGCGTCGACGGAGTAGTTGACGTTGCCGTATCGGAACTTGGAGTTGAGGTTTCCGCCGTTGTGGCGCGCGGTGACGATCCAGTTGGGACCGATCGCGACGGCGGAGGAGCCGTTCCATCGGCCGACGAAGGAATTGGCGGGGCGGGCCATGGGGTTGGCGGTGATCACCGCGCCCGCGGGGGCGGCGAGGGCGCAGGCGGCAACGATGGCGCCCGCGATGGGCGACGTTCGGAACGACGTCTTCGGCATGGGGTCTCTGCTCCTCTGTGCGGTGTTCACGGTAGCGATATATCGGTCCATGCCGGGCGGCGATTTGGTCGGCGGGCGGGGCGGTGAGCGGTTTTTTAAGGGGGGCGCCGGCGCGCGGCGGCGCCATTGCAACACCGGCTGGGCCAAGGGTTTAGGGTTTGTTTGAGCCGCGTGTGGCTGAGTTCACGCGGGGCGGACGCCGCGGTTGAGTTGCTCAAGGCGTTCGGCCTCGCGCTTGCGCACCATGTCGAGCACGAGGCGCGGGACTTTCCAGCGCGGCTCGTCCTCGGTGACGGCGGTGCAGTGCTCGTGGATGCAGCGGTAGATGAGTTTGAACGCCTCGCGGGGCCTGCGCATCTGGTCGAGGGCGTCGATGAGGTCCTGGCGTGAGACGTCGGGCTCGAAGAGGTCGCGGAGCGCGACGGGCTCGGCGCCGGGGCGCATACAGGCGGCGAGCCGGGCGTTGCAGAGGTCGTAGAGGGCGGCTCCGGTCCAGGCGAGGCGCTCGATGAGGTTCTGCTTGTCGAGGCGTGCTTCCTGGAAGAACTGGTTGCTCTCGCGGAAGAGGGCGTGACGGAGTTCGATGGGCAGGAGGAGTTTGAATCCGTAGCCGTCCATCTGCAGGAACTTGTTGTTGAGCATGGGCCAGACGACGGCGCGCATGCGTTCGGCGTCGCCGGAGACGAGGGTGGGCTCGTCCACGCGGTCGATCACAACGATGACGCCCGCGACGCCGAACTGGGCGAGGGCGCGGCGGAGTCGGACGAAGGCGTCGAAGCGGGAGTCGTCGCCGTCGGAGACGGGCAGGCGCCCGGAGCGTCGGATTCGGAGGGGCAGGCGTTCGAGGTGTTCGGCGAGGCGTTCGCGCGAGCGCGGGAGCGTTCGGGCGTGGTGGAGGATTCGCCGGGCCAGCAGGCCGAGGCGCCAGCCGTCGAGGACGGCGCCTTTGACGGTGAGGGCGACGGGGAGGGCGAGCGAGGCCAGGAGGGACCAGCCCCAGGCGCCGCGGAGGTTGGGGCGGCCGGCCCACCACCACAGTGCGAATGCGGCGAGGGGCAGGAGCCACGCCGCGGCGAGCGCGGCGAACCATGCGAGGCGTGCGCGGTCGAGTGCGGGGTTGAGGATGCGGCGCAGGCGTGCGGCTCGTTCGAGGGAGGGGTCTCCGGCGTCGTAGATGGCCTGGAGCGCGATGAGGTCGTCGCGTGCGGCGCTGGGGAGCGATCTGGCGGCGCGGCGGATCTGCTGCTTTGTTCCGAAGATCGGCTCGGCGTGCGGCTCGAGGAGGAGGGCGTCCAGGGCGCGAGTGACGGCGGCGGAGAGGATGCCGTCCATGTGGTCGATGAGTTGCAGTTTGCGGAGTGAGGTGAGGTAGTCGTCGGCCTTGTTGCGTTCGTGGAATCGGTCGAGGACGGGGTTGAGGTCGTCGTAGGGGACGAGGAGGGCCGGGGCGTCGGGGTGGGAGGCGTTGTGGCGGCGGATGCGCCGCTCGAGTTGAAGCCGGAGGGCGGTCTTACCGCTGCCTTTTTCGCCGAAGACGATGGAGGTGGCGGGGCTGCGGACGTCGCCGAGGATCTTTTCGAGGTCGGGGTGTCCGACGGGGTCTTCGAGGCGCATGAAGACGGGGTCCTGGCGCGCCTCTTCGGCGCGGAAGGGGTCTTCGGCGATGGCCCAGTGATCGAAGAATCGTGCGACGTTCATCGGTCCGTCGGTTCTCGCGTGCCGCGGGGCGTCCTTGCTCCGCGTAGGTTTGGGGCGCGCCTAGTGGTGGGCGCGTTCCCCCAGGAGTGGCGAGACGGCGTCGACCATTCTGCGCATGGTGGCGTCGTCGCGTGCTTCGAGGTTGAGCCGGAGGAGGGGCTCGGTGTTGCTCTTTCGGACGTTGCACCACCATCCGTCGCGCTGGAAGCAGTCGATGGTGACGCCGTCGAGATCGTCGACGACGCCGCGGGATCCGAACTTGTCCTTGAGCGCGGCGATGGCGCCGTCCTTGTCTTCGATGGTGAAGTTGAGTTCGCCGGACTGGCTGTATCGGGCGATGGGTTTGATGAGGCGGCTCATGGGCTTGGAGGAGTGGGCCAGGGCGGTGAGGGCGGTGGCCATGGCGATGGCGCCGGAGTCGGCGTTGAAGTTGTCGCGGAAGTAGAAGTGTCCGGAGAGTTCGCCGCCGAAGACGCCGGACTTCTCGCTCATGAGGGCCTTGAGGAAGACGTGACCGACGCGGCTGCGGACGGGCGCTCCGCCGGCCTCGCGGATGTCCTCTTCGAGGGCCTTGGTGGAGCGGAGGTCGTAGATGACGGCGGCGCCGGGGCTGCGTTTGAGGAACCACGCGGCGAGCCATGCGCTGAGCAGGTCGCAGCCGACGACGTGCCCGCGTTCGTCCACGACGACGAGGCGGTCGGCGTCGCCGTCGAAGCAGATGCCCAGGTCGGCCTTCTGCTCGATGACGGCGGAGCGGAGGTCCACGAGGGCGGCGGGCAGGAGGGGGTTGGGCTCGTGGACGAAGTGGCCCTTGGCGTTCTCGAAGTTCATCTCGATGATGTCGAGGCCGGGCACGGCGGAGCCGCGCGGGCCGAACACCCGAGGGACCATCGTGCCGGCCATGCCGTTGCTGGCGTCCACGACGACTTTGAGTTTTCGGCCGCCGGTGTCGATGAACGATCGGCAGTGGGCGATGTAGGCGTCCCAGAGGTCGCGTTCTTCAACGCGTCCGCCGTGTCCGTTCTTGCCGCCATGGATGGCGGGGTCGGCCATGGCGGCGAGTTTGCGGACTTCGGCGAGGCCGGTGGCTTCGCCGACGGGTTTGGCGCGGCGCTTGGAGATCTTGAAGCCGTTGTACTCGGGGGGGTTGTGGGAGGCGGTGGTCTGGATGCCGCCGGCGCAGTCGAGGTGGTTGATGGCGAAGTAGATGAAGGGGGTGTCGACCATGCCGACGTCGATGACGTTGCCGCCCTGGGCGTTGACGCCTTCGATGAGTTTGGCGGAGAGCGCGGGGCTGCTCTTGCGCATGTCGCGCCCGACCACGATGTGCTTCATCATGGGCGTGGTTTCGCCGGCCTTGGCGGCGTCGTCGATCAGGAACGCGGACGCTCCGTAGCCGATCTGCCAGGCCATGCGCTCGTTGAGGGGGTCGGGATAGGTGCCCCGGATGTCGTACGCCTTGAAGACTTTGCCCAGCATGCGGTGTCCTGTGGCCCTGTGAGGAGGTGTGTGAAGGGCTGCAGGATACAGGGTTGCGCGGGGGGCTGGGCCGGGGGATCAGTCGTCGTCGGCGGCGGCCTCGACGCCCTCGGGCAGCGCCCGCAGGAACGCCCGGCCGTAGCCCTTGGTGGCGATCCTGGGGTCCAGCACGACGACGCGGCCCCGGTCTTCGGAGGATCGGACGAGGCGTCCGAAGGCTTGCTTGAACTTGATGACGGCCCTGGGGAGGGAGTCTTCGAAGAAGGGATCCCCGCCTCGTTCGGCGATGCGGTCGAGGCGGGCTTGGGTGAGCGGGCGGTCGGGGGGATCAAAGGGCAGGCGGGTGATGATGACGTTGCGGAGCGCGTCGCCCCGGACGTCCACGCCCTGCCAGAAGGAGGCGGCGCCGAAGAGGACGGCGTCGCCGGCGTCGCGGAACTTTTCGAGGAGGAGGCCTCGGGGGCCGTCGCGCTCCTGGGTGAGGAGCGGGAGGCCGAGGTCGGCCAGGCCCGGGGCGGCGCGCTGCGCGGCACGCCGGAGGGTGTCGAAGGACGTGAAGAGGACGAAGGCGCCGCCGCGTGTGGCGGCGGCGTGGTGGAGGATGCGTTCGGAGAGGGCGTCGATGTACTGGGGGGAGCGGGGGTCGGGCATGGCTCGGTCGATGTAGAGGCGGACGAGTCGGGCGTAGTCGAAGGGGCTGCCGAGCAGGAGGGTGTCGGCGGGCTGGTCGTCGTCTTCGGAGCGCGGTCCGAGCGCGCCGAAGCGGGCGAGGGCGTGGGCGAAGGGGCCGGAGTCGTCGTCGTCCGCGTTGGAGGTGGAGGCGAGCGTGGCGGAGGTGAGGACCACTCCCCGGCCGGGCGCGAAGAGGTGGGCCCTGAGGAGGGGCGCGACCTCGATGGGCGAGCAGGCGAGGGAGACGCGGAGGCGGCGCGCGCGGGCGTCGTCCACGCCGTCGCCGACGCCGGCGCCCGAGGTTTCGACCCAGTAGACGGCGCTGGGGATGGTCTGTTCAATGAGGGCCGCGGCGTCGAGGGCGATGGCGAGCGCGCGTTCGGAGTATGCGTTGAGTTCGAACTTGTCGTCTTCGCGCGCGGCGGATTCGCGGAGGCGCTTGAGCCGGAGGGACAGGTCGCGGAAGGCGGGGCTGAGGAGGTCCTCGACCATGTTGGGGGCGCGGAGGCGGAAACTGTCATTGACGACGCCGCCGGCGAGGGCGAGGAGTCGGTCGAAGAAGGCGGCGGCGAGGTCTTCGGCTGAGAGGACGGCGCGGACGGTTTCGTCGAGCGGCGACGCGTCGCCGCCCGCGAGTTGGAGGGTGGAGAGGAAGCCCTTGCCGGTGCGCGGGTGGTAAAGGGTCGTGAGGAAGCGGCGGATGCGTCCTTCGGAGAGGTTGGCGCCGAAGTGTTCGCTGGCGACGTCTTCGACGTTGTGGGCCTCGTCGAGGATGACGTGGTCGTACTTGGGGAGGAGTCCGACGCCGCTGGCGCGGAGGGCGAGGTCGCTGAAGAAGAGGGCATGGTTGCAGATGAGCAGTTCGCCGGACTCCATCTCGCGCCGGGCGCGCTGGTAGAAGCACTTTTCGTAGGTGGGGCACCGCCGGCCCATGCAGTTGCCGACGTCGGACTGGACGCGCTCCCAGACGGCGGGGCGGTCGAGCATGGGGAGGGAGGCGAGGGTGCCGTCGGTGGTGGTGTAGGCCCAGTCTTCGACGGCGTGGAGCGTGCGCTTGGCGTGGAGGTCGGGGAAGAGGGATTCCTGCCGTTCGGAGGCGAGTTGGAGTCGGCGGAGGGAGAGGTAGTTGCCGCGGCCTTTGACGAGGACGGGCTTGAAGTCGGAGCCCATGGCCTGCACGGCGGCGCGGACGACGGGGACGTCCTTCTTGAGGAGTTGCTCCTGGAGGGCGATGGTGTTGGTGGCGATGACGACGCGCTCGCCCTTCTCGGCGATGCGCAGGGCGGCGGGCACGAGGTAGGCGAAGGATTTGCCGACGCCGGTGCCCGCTTCGACGAGGAGGCGCCCGCGGCGTTCGAGGGTCCGGGCGACGGCCTCGGCCATGCGGGTCTGCTGCGGGCGCGGCTCGAAGCCGTGCCCGAGCCCGGCGGCGCGGAAGGCGCCGTCGAGGGGCCCGCCGGGCGCGAGGAACGAGGCGACCTCGGAGGCGCTGGGCAAGGTCAGTCGTCTCCGCGCGCGGGCTTGGCGGGGTTGGAGACGCCCAGGGGCGCGCGTTTGGCCTCGCCGGCGCGCCGCGGGTACGCGTGGGGCGTGACGCGCCGCTTCTCGATGGCGACGATGCGCCCCGTGGGCGTTTCGACGACGCCGGCGACGGCCACGTGGAGCATGTGGAGGGCGGCGCGGGCCTCTTCGAGTTCCTCGTCGGCGCGCTGGCCCTTGGTGAGGAGGACGATCCCCCCCACTTTCGCGAAGGGGACGGTGAGTTCGGCGATGACGGCGATGCGCCCCACGGCGCGGGCGAGGACGGCGTCGAAGGCGGCGCGGAGGTCGTCCCGCCGGGCGAGGTCTTCGGCGCGTTCGCTCAGGACTTCGACGTTCGCCAAGCCCAGGGCGTCGGCGGCGGCGCGGAGGAAGCGGGCCTTCTTGCCGGTAGATTCGATGAGGGTGAAGCGGAGGTGTGGCTGGACGGCGGCGCGGATGAGGCCGGGGGGGCCGCCGGCGCTGCCCACGACGGCGACCCGGGGGCCTCCGGGGGGGTCCGCCCGGGGGGGCGGGGGGCCGGTGGTGGTGGCGGGACCGGCCGGGGGCGGGCTGCCCGGGGGCGCGGGCCGCCACCGGGGCGGCCGCGGGGGGGTGGCGCATGGGGGTCCGGGGCGCCTTCGGGGAGTTCCGCCAGGAGGGGCAGGAGGGTAAGGGAGTCGAGGACGTGCCGGATCCAGGCCTCGTCGCGTTCGCGGACGGCGGTGAGGTTGAAGGCGGCGTTGGCCTCGTAGAGGAGGTCGAGGTAGCGCGCGAGGAGGTCGAGTTCGCCGGGCTCGAACTCGAGCCCGTAGGCGGCGGCCTGGTCGTGGAACGTCTGGGGGGGCGGGGTCGTCATGCGGGGTCGGGTACGGTATCCGCAAAGGAGAACGGGCATGCACCAGTGGAGTGTCTGGGCGATGGGTCTGGCGGCGATCGGGGGCGCGGCGTGGCTGGCGCTGGCGCGGTCGGGTCCGGCGGACGACCGAGCGGCGGTGGAGAGCGTGCTGGACCGGCTGCACGACGCGGCGGCGCGGGCGGACGAGGACGTCTACTTCTCGCTGTACACACCGGACGCGATCTTCCACGGGACGGACGCGGCCGAGCGGTGGACGATCGAGCAGTTCAAGGGGTACGCGATGCCGATCTTCACGGAGCGCGAGGTGGGCTGGGTGTACACGCCGACGTCGCGGCACGTGTTCATCGCGGCGGACGGCCAGACGGCGTGGTTCGACGAGACGCTGGAGAACGCGAAGTACGGCGCGTGCCGCGGGACGGGCGTCCTGGTGCGGCGCGGCGATGCGTGGCTGATCACGCAGTACAACCTGACGGTGCCGATCCCGAACGACCTGCTTGAGGAGGTCGCGGGGATGATCCGGGCGCACGGGGCCGAATAGCCGCCTGTGGCGGGGGCGGCGGGAGGTGGTTACCGGCCTGGGCGCGATAATGCGCGGCGGCGCGGGGCGGGAGGGCGATGTGCGCGCCTTGTGTTTGCCCTGCGCGGGGGGAATCGGATGCTTTTGGTCGCTGCTGGGAACGATTCGGACGCATCCACTCCAAGAGGAGCAGACACCCATGATGACCAAGCCGCTTCACGCCGTCGCTGTCCTCGCCGCCGTCGCCGCTTCGGCGGGCGCTTCGGCGAACCTGATGTACGCCTCGGGCGTGGCGAACTTCTCGCAGGGCCTTCAGAAGAACAACGCGGCCGTGCCGCTGGACCGCAGCAACCCGGCCAAGGCGCTGGGGGCGCCGCAGAACAATGACACGATGAACTTCGTGTCGCTGGGCTTCGGCGGCTCGCTGGTGTTGACGTTCGACACGTGGTTCGGCGGGTCGGTGACGGTTTGGGAGACGACGTACGGCAATCCGTCGGGCCACAAGGAGGCGGCGGACGTGTTCGTGGGCTACGGCTCCACGTGGGACACGGCGCAGTTCTGGCACGTGGGTTTGCTGCAGAACACGGCGGACGGCGCGGCGATGTCGCTGGCGCTGGCGGAGCAGGCGTCGGGCCGCGAGGCGTTCAACTTCCTGAAGATCGTGGACGCGACGAACCCGGCGTTCCACGGGGCTTCGGGCGACGGCTTCGACGTGGACGGCGTGATGGCGGAGTTGCGCACGGTTCCGGCGCCGGGCGGCGTGGCGCTGGCGGCGGCGCTGGGCTGCTGCTGGATGCGTCGGCGTCGCGTCTGAGGCGCGGGCTAACATCGGACGCACTCTGCGCCCCCGCTCTCGGGGGCGCTTTCTGTTCAGTCGTCCGCGTCGCCGAACTCGAAGGAGTGTCGGTAGAGGCGCTCGGGGGGACGCATGGCGATGTTGAGGAGCAGGCCTGCGCCGATGCAGCAGGCGAGCATGCTCGACCCGCCGTAGGAGACGAACGGCAGGGTGATGCCCACGACGGGGACGAGCCCGAGGACGACGCCGATGTTGATGACGGCCTGGGAGGCGATGAAGGCGATGACGCCGACGGCGACAAGGCGGCCGAAGGAGTCCTTGCAGCGTGCGGCGGCGAGGAGGCCGCCGGCGATGAAGGTGAGGTAGAGCCCGAGGGTGGCGAGCCCGCC
The DNA here is from genome assembly GCA_016742055.1 of Phycisphaerales bacterium. Classification (GTDB taxonomy): domain Bacteria; phylum Planctomycetota; class Phycisphaerae; order Phycisphaerales; family UBA1924; genus JACVCK01. The sequence goes on along the minus strand of JACVCK010000034.1, from coordinate 1,457 downwards.
GGCGAGTCCGAAGCGGTTGGAGATGACCGCGAAGATCATGTCGTTGTGCTGCTCGGGGAGGTCGTTGAAGTCGATCACGGCGCGGGCGTGCTCGGCGCCGAGTCCGGCGACGCCGCCGGCGCCGACGAGGGTGATCGCTTTGAGGGACTGGTACTGGGTGGTGTCGGCCTTGCTGGTGTCGCCCTGGACTTGGCGGACCATGGCGTTGATGCGCTCTTTCTGGTGAGGCAGGAGAAAGGGGTAGGCCAGGGGCGCGAGGACAAGGCCGAGGATGACGACGGAGGCGATGTGGCGGATCTTGGCTCCGGCGGCGACGAGGACCGCGAAAAGCGCGGGGATGAACAGGAGCGCGGAGCCGAGGTCGGGCTGGAGGATGATCAGGGCGACGGGGACGAAGGTGATGATCGCGGGGGGAATGAAGCCGGTGAAATGCCGGTAGTTCTTGCGGAACCGCAGGTATCGCGCAAGGGCGAGGATGTAGGCGATCTTGGCGAACTCGGCGGGCTGGAGCGAGATGGGGCCCAGGTCGATCCACGCGCGGGCGCCGTTGCGGGGCGTGACGATGGACGACGGCACGAAAGGAACGAGCAGGAAGACCAGCAGCGCGATGGCGGCGCCGAGGGCGGGCCATGCCAGCGGGCCGAAGCGGCGGTAGTGCGGGATCGCGACGGCGGCCATGGCGCCGACGCCGACGGAGACGTAGACGACCTGACGCAGCGCGAGGCCGCTCAGCCCTCGGACGTTGAAGCCGCTGGAAATGCTGATCGAGTAGATGCCCAGTGCGGCCAGTGAGAGGACGGAGCCGAGGATCATCCAGAGTTCGGGGCGGTGGAAGCGGACGTTGGGCACGACGCCGGCGCGGAGCGTGCTGCGGAGTTCGCGCGGCGCGACGGCGCCGACGAGGGTGGGCTGGCGTGGCGCCGCGGCGACGCGGGTCATGGGCGGGCTCCCGCCTGCGCGCGGGCGCCCACGCGGGGGAGGTAGCCCTCGTCCACGAGGGCGTGGACGATCTGGTTGACGACGGGGCCGGAGACGCGTCCGCCGGAGCCGGCGTACTCGAGGACGCAGGCGATGGCGTACTTGGGCGCCTGGCCCTTGGGGCCGGCGAGCGCGACGTACCAGGAGTGGTCGCCTTCGCGGAGGACCTGACCGTCCACGCGGATGTCGGGCGCGTCGGCGGTGCCGGTCTTGCCGATCACTTCGACGCCGGGGACGTTGAAGATGGACTCGCGCGCGCCTTCCCAGGCGATGTCGTAGCCGGTGCCCAGCCGTTCGTTTGCGGCGCGGCGGAGGCCTTCGAGCGCCTGACGGACGGATTCGTCGTTGAGGCGGAGGTCCACGGCGCTGGCGGGGGCGTCGGCGGCGTCATAGGTCTCGTCGCCATCCACCATGACATAGACATCGGCCTCGATGTCGCCGAGCATCCGGCGCACGACATGGCCCTTGCCCTGCTGCGG
>JACVCK010000033.1 GCA_016742055.1 Phycisphaerales bacterium | reverse complement strand
CCTCTGAACCGGCGTCCCAACGCGTCCCAGCCGTGCTCGGCCGGACGCTGCTCAGTCGAGACGCAGTTGGTGGAGCGGCGCGTCCGACAGACGAACCAGGCCGATGCGCGGATAGTCCAGGTCGAGCGTGGTCCAGAGCGCGGCGCCGACAAGGAACGAGAGCGACCAGGTCATCGGGCGGGAACGCCGGCCCGACAGGCCGCAGCCGTAGCCGATCACCGCCATCGCCAGGAGCGAGCACCCCGCGAGCAACCCGAGCACAAGGGCGGGCAGGTGCTTGCGACCGGCGGCGATGCGCAGCGCGTGCAGGTCGATGGTCTCGTTGACCGGGCCCAGAACGGCGACGAGCGCGGCGGGCTTGGCGAGCGCGCCGTCGCGGGCGGCGCTCCATATCGCCGCGTGATGCGCCTGAATCTGCGCTTCGGTTTCGGCTGAGAGACCTCGGTGGAGCGTGCGCGAGACGGCGATCCGGTGACGGACGTACTCGGCGAGCGAGGTGCGCAGATGCGCCGCGTGCGGCTCGTCGAGCAGGTCCGCGCGGAGGTAGGCCGTGCCGATCGCGTTGGCTTCGCGGATGATGAGGTCCTGGCGCTCCATGAATCGGCCCGCGGCGCCGGCGAACGAGAATCCGAGCAGCAGCCCCAGCAGGCCGAGCATCGCGCCCTGGATCGCGCCGACGGGGCCGGAAGCCGGCGCCTCATGGTGCCGGACGGCGCGGCGCCCAAATCGATAGCCCACCTCGGTGGCGAGCGCGAGCGCGCCGAGGATGATGATGGCGGCGACCAGGGGCAGCCAGGTGATCGATTGCGTCACGGGCAACTTCCTGATGCGGAGGTGCGGAAGCGTCGGGTGGTCATCGGGGCGGGTGCACCGTGGCCCAGTCGGCGCTCATGTCGATGATGATCCAGCCGCGGGCGTCCGCTTCGTCGAGGCCGCGCTTGAGAGCGCCGATGTGCGAATCCCGGTCGTAGGCCCATTCGCGCTGGGCGTCGGTGTGGTGGATCAGGACGCCCAGGCGCGGGCCGGGGGCGGAGGTGGTCCATTCGAGCATTTCGAAGTCGCCGTCGGAGTTGCCGACGGCGATGACGGGGCGGCGCCCGATGTGGAGGTCGATGTTGGCGGGTTTGCCGGGGCCGTCGTCGATGCTCCAGATCTCCGGCTGCTTGACAAGCACGGGCCGGCCGCCCCGGACTTCGAACGCGGTGCGTCCGCTGGAGCCGATGATGCGCTCCGGGGGAACGCCGTAGGCCTCGCTGGCCCACGCGCGCATGAAGCCCACGCCGCCGCCGGAGACGATGTAGGTGTTGAAGCCGCGTGACTCGAGGTAGTCGAGCAGTTCGAGCATGGGCTGGTAGACCATCTCGGTGTAGAGCCGGCCTGTGCTGGGGTGGCGCGCCGTGCGGGCCCACGCGCGGACGAGCGCGTCGAACTCGTCGGTGGTCATGCCCGCGTGGGTCGCGGCGAGGATCTTCTCGATGGCGGGCTTGCCCTGCGCGAGCGCCCCCGGAGTATCGCCGGCGAGGATGGAGCGGAAGGGCTCTTCGGACTTCCATTCGGGACGCTGCGGCGCCAGGGCGTGGACGCGGTCGATGGCGAAGAGAAGTTGGAAGTAGAGGGGCTGCTCGGACCAGAGCGTGCCGTCGTTGTCGAAGACGGCGATGCGCTGCTCGCGGGGAATGGCGCTGGAGCCGGAAGGCGCCGCGGCGTCCTCGACGAAGTTGATGATGGCGGCGCGCGCCGGTGTGTCGTTCCAGGAGGGCAACGGGCGGGACGCGCAGGCGCACAGCGCCACGCCGATCGCCATCGCGACGACCCCGAAGCTTGAACGCACCCGTCGCGCTTTGGGACATGCGGCGTCAGTCACGCGGCCGGCTCGTCGGGGAGAGCATGGGGAACTGCTGTTCGGCCCAGTGCCTGACCTTGATCTCGCGCAGTTTCTCCTCCATGAGGTTCGCGGGATTGAACGACGGCGGCGTGGAGCGGGGCGGGAACTCGTCGAACGTGGCCACGAACGCGAAGACTTCGTTCATGACGCCGTACATGAAGTGGACGTGATCGAGGTTCCAGTCCCAGTAGGTATTGGAGGTGATGTCGGCGCGTTCGAAGGGGTCCTGAAAGAGGTTGAACATCTTCTGAAGCCGCAGGGTTGTGAAGGGCTCGGCCCAGACCTGCATGGTGCCGGGCGCTCGCTGTTCGGAGAAGACGAACTTGTAGTCTCCCCATCGCATGGCGACGAGCAGGCCGTCGTCGTCGGTGTAAAAGAACTTGTTGCGGGCGCTGGCGGCGCCGTTGTTCCGCGCGGCGGACCCCTCGACGGAGGTCAGGAATTTCGACTGGTCGAAGCCGTCGAGGTGGACCTTGTAGTCGATGCCGTTGGCCTTGTAGCCGCGCTTGAGTTTGCCGATGATGTCGGCCTCGCCGGCGATGGCGCAGAGGGTGGGGACCCAGTCGTTGTGGCTCATGAGTTGATTGGTGACCGTGCCAGGCTTGATGTGCCCGGGCCAGCGCACGAGGCAGGGCACGCGGAACGCGCCCTCCCAGTTGGTGTTCTTCTCGCTGCGGAAGGGGGTCATGGCGCCGTCGGGCCAGGTGTTCATGTGCGGACCGTTGTCGGTGGTGTAGATGACGATGGTGTCGTCGGCGATGCCCATGTCGTCGAGGGCCTCCAGGAGCGAGCCGACGTGAGCGTCGTGCTCGATCATGCCGTCGATGTACTCGCTGTCGCCGTGGGTGTAACGCCCCCGGTGGGCCTCGCGCACGTGCGTCCGCAGGTGCATGCGCGTGGAGTTGAACCAGCAGAAGAAGGGCTTGCCCGCCCGCTGCTGGCGGCGCATGAAGTCGATGGCGGCGGCCGAAGTCTCGTCGTCGATGGTCTCCATCCGCTTGCGGTTGAGCGGGCCGGTGTCCTCGATGGTCTGCCTGCCGATGCGCCCGAAGCGCGGGTCTTCGGTGGCGTCGTCCACGTCCGTGGCCTTGCACTTGAGCACGCCCCGCGGGCCGAACTTCGCGCGGTACTGCGGGTCCTTCGGGTAGTCGGGCAACTCGGGCTCCTCCTCGGCGTTGAGGTGGTAGAGGTTGCCGAAGAACTCGTCGAACCCGTTGACGGTGGGGAGGGTCTCGTTGCGGTCGCCGACGTGGTTCTTGCCGAACTGGCCGGTGGCGTAGCCGAGGTTCTTGAGCAGGCCGCCGATCGAGGGATCGAGCTGGCTCATGCCCATCGGCGCGCCGGGGAAGCCGACCTTGGTCAGACCGGTGCGGATGCCGTGCTGGCCGGTGAGGAACGCGGCGCGCCCGGCCGTGCAGGACTGTTCGGCGTAGTAGTGCAGGAAGCGCAGCCCCTCCTCGGCGATGCGGTCGATGTTCGGCGTGTCGTAGCCCATCAGCCCGTCGCTGTACGCGCTGACATTGGTCGTGCCGATGTCGTCGCCGAAGATCACGAGGATGTTCGGCTTTTTCGCGGGGCCGGGCTGCTGCGCGCCGGCGCCTTCGCCCATCCAGACGGCCGCGAGCATCGCGAGCGCGAGCGCCGCGAACCGTGACTTCTTTCCGTTCATGGCTGATTCTCCTGAGTGACCGGGTCATTGTGTTCCGGCGCTGGCGCATCGCTCGCGCAGCGGAACCCCACGTGCGAGGCGGCGGAATCCGGCGTGGTCCCCATCCGCGCGCTCGGCCGGTACGAGGCGCAGTACGAGTCGTGGCACAGGAACGACCCGCCGCGCTGCACGCGGCTCTCGGGGGCGTAGGGATTGCGTGGATCGAGGCTCTTCCTGGGGCCGGTGGGGTTGTCGGCCGTGCCCTCGCGCCCGATCTCCAGCAGGCGGCGTGCGTAGGTGTCGGGGCGGAACAAGTCCGAGCACCACTCCCACACGTTCCCCGCCGTGTCGTAAAGGCCGTAGCCATTGGGCGGGAAACGCTTCACGGGCGCGGCGCCGGCGAAGCCGTCCTCGGCGGTGTTGACAGCCGGAAACTCGCCCTGCCAGGTATTGGCCCTTCTCGCGTCGATCGGCGCGTCGCCCCAGACGTTGACCTTGCCGTCGAGCCCGCCGCGTGCGGCGAACTCCCACTCGGCCTCCGTCGGAAGCCGCTTGCCCGCCCACGCGCAGTACGCGAGCGCGTCTTCAAAGGCCACGTGCACCACGGGGTGATCTTCGCGGCCGTCGATCGTGCTGCCCGGGCCTTCCGGGTGTCGCCACGAAGCGCCGTGCACCCAACTCCACCATTGCGAGAAGTCCGAGGTGTCCACGGCGTGGTCGGGAGGGGTGAAGACGAGCGAGCCCGGCTGGAGCATCTCGTCCGATGGCTTGGGCGTGCCCTCGGGGAGTTGGAGTTTGAGCAGGTCCCAGTCCACGGGGCGCTCGGCGACGGTGACGTAGGCGGTGGCCTCGACGAAGGCGCGGAACTGCGCGTTGGTGACCTCGGTGGCGTCCATCCAGAAGCCGCGGACACGCACGCGGTGGCGAGGGGACTCGTCGGGGCGCGCGAGGGGGTCGTCGCCGCCCATGACGAACTCGCCGCCGGGGATCCAGACCATGCCGGGGGGCGCGTCGGCGGCGCGGGAGGCGCAACAGATCGCCGCGAGACATGCCGTCGCGCCGATCCAGCGGAGCCATTCGAGTTTTGGGCCGATGACCATGGGCGCTTTCGCGATCCGCCGGCGATCCGCCGGCGCTGCGGGGCTGCACACCAAGCCCCCATTCGTCCGCGGCAATCTAGCGGACGGCGGCGGCGGCCGCAACAGAAGCCGCGGAGCGCCCAGCGTTATCGCGCCTCCGGCCAGACCTCGCTCCAGTCGCGCGACATATCGACCACGATCCACCCGCGTTCGGCGGCGAGGTCGAGCGCCGCGTCCAGGCGGCCGATGCGGGATGCGCGGTCGTACGCGAACTCGCGGGCGGCATCGGTGTGATGGAGGAGCGCGACGACTCGCGGCGGGGCGCCCGCTCCGGTGAACTCAAGCATAGGCAGATCGCCATCGCCCGCGCCGAACGCCAGCGCCGGTCGGGCGCCGATGTGGCGGTGGATCAGCGTGGGCTTGCCGGGGAACGGCGGCGCATCGGCCATCGGCGAGCGCACGATCACCGGGGCGCCCTCGGCGCTGCGCGCTTCGCGGACTTGGTCGGGGTCGCCGATGACGCGGTGGGGCGGCAGGCCGTAGAGGGTGAGCGCCGCCGCACGCACGAAGTCCGATCCCGCGCCTGTGACGATGAAGCACTCCACACCTGCGGCCTCGAGCGCCTGGATGAGTTCGAGCATGGGCCGGTAGACGCACTCCCTCCAGGGGCGACCGAGCGTCGGGTGCCGTGCGTCCACCAGCCAGGCTTGCACGGCGCGGGTGTAGTCCTCGGCGCCGATGCCGTCGAGGCCCGCGGCGGAGGAGAGTCGGGCGAGGGCGCCGCGGGTCGAAAGGACCGTGTCGTAATCGCCCGCGAGCGCCGCGACCAGGAGTGGATCGCTCTGCCAGTCGGGGATGCTCGGAGCGCGTCTGGCGAGCGTGTCGATGACGAAGGCGTACTGGAGGTAGATCGGCTGCTCGGCGATGAGCGCGCCGTCGTGGTCGAAGACGGCGACGGCGCCCGCGGGCGCGCTCGCGGCGAAGTCAAGGAGGGCGTGTTTGGCGGGCCCTTCGCGCCAGGAGGGCAGGGGGTCGCCAGCGCCCGTGGGGCGGACCGAGGCGCAGGCGGTCGTCAGGAGCGCGCCGAGCAGGGCCAGCGCCGGGCGGTGGAGCGCGGGGAACGTCATGGGGATGGAATGGTAAGGCGCCCTGCAAGCGGCAACGAAAGCGCCCGCGGCCGGATGGCCGCGGGCGCTCGTGGATGCTCGGGTTGCGGGCTGGCCCGCCCTTACTGCACGAACAACTTCTCGGCCTTCGCGGCCTTGATCAGCACGTCCGCGACCTCGGGGCGGCTGAACTCCACCGGCGGGCGCTCGCCCTTGAAGAGCAGGTCGCGCACGGCGGTGCCGGAGAGGTTGATGATGTCGCCCTCGATCTTGGGAAACGACTTGCCCGACACCATGCCGCCGTAGGACTTCGAGTAGCCCGTGTGCTCGAACATGAGCGGCTGGATGCCGAGGTTGGCCAGGTCGATCTCGTCGAAGATCTTCTGGGCGTCGTAGGTGCCGTAGTAGTTGCCCACGCCGGCGTGGTCGCGACCGACGATGAAGTGCGAGCAGCCGTAGTTGCGGCGCATGATCGCGTGGTGGATGGCCTCGCGGGGGCCGGCGTAGCGCATGGCGGCGGGGAGGACCGAGACCATCGTGGTCGCGGGGTTGAAGTACTTGGCGACGAGGGCGCCGATGGCCTCCATGCGGACGTCGGCGGCGATGTCGCCCTTCTTGGTCTCGCCGACGAGGGGGTGGATCAGCAGGCCGTCGCAGATCTCCTGGGCGCACTTGCAGACGTACTCGTGGGCGCGGTGGATGGGGTTGCGCGTCTGGAACGCGACGACCTTCTTCCATCCTCGCTTCTGGAACTCCTCGCGGACCTGCGCCGGGGTGAGGCGCTGGCTGAGGAAGGCCTCGGGGCCGTTGGGATCGACGCAGATCACGGCGGCGTCCACCGGGCCGGCGACGCAGGTGTCGCCTTCCTTGGAGACCTGCGCCACGCCGGGGTGGGCCTCGTCCTCGGTGCGGAAGACGCTGGGGATCTCCAGTTTCTTGTCGTGCGCGAAGACCTCCTTGACGGTCATCACGCCCTGCAGCACGCCGCTGGGCGCGTACAGCGCCACGCGCGAGCCGACCTTCGGCGCCGACGCCTTGTCCACCGACAGGAGGATGGGGATCGACCACACCGTGCCGTCGGCCAGCGTCATCTTCCTGCAGACCGACTCGAAGTCCGCCTGGCCCATGAAGCCGGTCAGCGGGGAGAACCCGCCGTTGGCGATCAACTCCAGGTCGCAGGACTGCTTGTAGGTCAGGTTGATCCGGGGCAACTCCGCGGCTTCCTTCTTCAACTGCTCCAGCGCCGCGCCGCTCGCCAACCGGTTCACCAACTTCCCGCCGTGGGGCTCAATCAGGCCGTGCATGGTCCAGCAATCTCCTCTCGGAACACTCGGTCCCGCGTGTCGCGTGGGGTCGTCATCGCTCGGGCGCGGCCGCGCCCGACGCGCCGCCGACCCCCCACCGGGGTCGGCGCCTGTTCCCTGTCCCTTGGGTCGCGGCCGGGGCCGCGACGTGGGGGGTCCAGAGGGTAGGAACCCCCACACCCCCCCGCCAGCGGACCGGCTCCGCGATCGCTCAAATGCCCGCGGCGGCCCCGGAAAACACGTCATATCGGACGCTGCGCCCCTCGTGCACCGCGACCGGGCACAGGCCCTCGGCCCCGGCGAGCGCCGCGGAAAGCCGCGGCATCTTCACCACGACCCGGCGCACGCCCGGCGCCGCCATCGCCGCCCGCAGCACGGCGCCGGAGTCGGCGTCGTCGCCCACCAGCGCCCGCAGCGCCCGCATCTGCTTCTTCACGAGCGCCGATTTGCGCCGCTCGGGGTGCATGGGGTCGAAGTAGACCGCCTCGGGCCGCCAGTCCGCGCGCCCGTGCGCCGCGAGCCCCGGCGAAGCGCCCAGCGCCGCGAGAACTTCGAGCGCATCGGCGCGCGCCAGCGCAAGGCGCCCGGCCATGGCGCGCTTGCGGTCGTCGGCGTCGGCTTGGAGGCGTTCGAGCGCGTCGCGCTGCATGGCGTGCAGGACGGCGCTGCGCTCGACGGCGAAGACTTCGCACCCCAGCGCCGCGAGCAGCATGGCGTCGCCGAGGAGCCCCGCGGAGCAGTCCAAGACCCTCGGCGCCTTGCCGCCCTCCCACGCGCCGCCGAGGCCGACCGCGCGCGCGATCAGTTGCCGCCGATTGCCGCCGGCGAGCGTCTGCGGGTCCACGGCGTCGGGATCGACGAAGACCGGCCCGAACCCCGGCGCCCGGAGTTCCATGCGTCGCGGCGTGACGGCGAGGGCCATTCCCTCAGGGCCCGGCGCCGACGCCAACTCAAGGGACAGCGCCCCGGCCCGCGCGATCAGCGCGGGGTCGTCGGGAGGATCGGGAACGATGCGCCACGCGGTCACAGGAACAAGGCATCTCCACCGTGCCGCCGAACGCGGCTCCTAACTCCGCTTCCACAACAACCGGTCCACGCGCAGCCACGCGCCGCCCAGAAACGCCAGCGGGACGATCGCCACCACCTCCGACGCTGAGACCAGCAGCACGAGTCGCGCCAGGTCGGCGCGGGCCGCCTCGTCCAGGGCGAAGAGGGCGGCGCCGCCGAGCGCCAGACCGCCCTCCCGTATGCCCACCATCCCCACCGGGCTCAGCACCCCCAGCAGGAAATAGGCCAGAGCGAACACGACGGCCCGATCCAATGACAGGTCGATCCCCAGCGCGCCCGCGGCGACCGTGAACCGCGCCGCATGCACCGCGACGTCCGCCAACTTCGCCCCGGCGCACATCGCCACCGGCGCAGGATGACGCACCACGCGCCACGAGCCCATGCTCAGCGCCGCCAGCCAGGTCCGGCGCTCGGAGAGGCGCCCCAGCGCGACGCCCGCGCCGTTGGCGGCGAGCGCTCCGGCGAGCGCGAGGCCGACGGTGAGGGCGTCCAGCCGGGGCCTGAGCCCGACGACGACCACCAGCGGCACGAGCGTGGCGAGCGAGAGCGCGGAGTATCCGGCGAGCCACGCGATGATGTCGCGGAACGGCACGTTGTCGCGCCGGCGGTGGATGACCACCCGCGCCAGCGCGCCGAGTTTGAAGGGCAGGTACGCGAGCATCGTGGCCAGCGCGTTGACGGCGATCAGGTCCGCCGGTTTGAGGCGGCGCAGCGGCAGGAGCGTCACCCAGAACGCAAGGCCGTTGAAGACGACCGTGAACAGCGTGAGCCCCAGCAGCCACGCCGCCGGCGCCCAGCCCGACGCGCGGAGGCGGGACCACTGCTCCGGGTCGGCCTTGCCCACGGCGAGCGCCACGCACCAGACCAGCAGCGCCACGCCGATCGCAAAGCCCACGACCTGCACGGCGATGCGCAGGGGCGTCAGGCGGCGCGGGGTTTCGAGCATCGCGAGCGCGCCCCTGGGCGAGTGCAAACCCTGATCCCGCGGTTCGGGCGGGGTTTGGCCGCGGGGCGCCGTCATTTCAGGGGGATCGTGTGCCATGGGTTGGCCTTGGGACCCGCATTGTCGGCGATTTTTCGGGCCGCGTGAGCCCTGCGGGGAAGAAATCGTGCGTTGCGTTTGCCCGTCGGCGGGTGAATTCGATGGTGTGGGAGTGGCGGGAGCGGCTGCGGAATCGGCCGCTCGCCCCAACCGGCTCTCAGGGCGAAGCACAGGACGCCCTGAGAATCGGACGCGACGGAAGGCCCCCGGGAGAACGGCCCGGACGCCGGCCCTCGCCGACAAGTCGTCTGTCCCCGTGGGCGCCGCGGCGTCGGTCCTTCACGGAACGTCGCTTCGCGGAGGGGACAAACCCACATCGCCGCCGACTCCACCGTCGGCGGCGATGCGCTTTTTGGATCGGACTGTCATGCGTGCGTTCAGCCCTCGGCGAGGCGGACCCGAGGCGCCGCGGCCGGGGCCGCGTCGTCGTCCTCGCGCTTGGGGGCGACCGCCGTGCCCGCGGGCCACTGGTATCGCGGGGTGAGGCCGAACTCCTCGATGAAGAGCCCGCCCTTGCGTTCCGAGCCCCAGACGTCCACCGCCGGGTCGCGTTCGGCGTCGAGCGCAAGCGTCACATTGTCGCCGACGAAGGACAGTTCGACCGAGCGGACGTTCTGCATGTGCGTGCGGTCGAGCCCGTCGGCCAGGCGGAGGATGGCGCTGAGTTTGCGCACCAGTTCGCGGTCGCCCTTGGACAGCGCGGCGAACGCCGGGTGCGTGGCCTTGGGCTCCGACCCGCGGTGGTACCGGGCGATGTTGGCGATGAGTTCGACCTCGCGCCGGGAGAACCCGGCCAGGTCCGCGTGGACGATCAGGTGGTACGAGTGCAGGTGGTGCTTGTCGTAGTTGATGTGGTAGCCCACGTCGTGCAGGATCGCCGCCGCCTCCAGCAGCGTGCGCGAGGCGGGCTCCATCCACGGCGCGGGCTGGCCCGAGCGTCGCGCGGCGAGTTGGTCGAACACCTGCAGCGCCAGGCGCGTGACGTGGAAGCAGTGCCGGCGCTCGTAGTTGCAGGACGAGGCGAACTGCCGCACGGACTTGCTGCGCCCGCGCGGGCCCTCCGCCTGCGCTCCGCCCAGATCGGCCAGCATCGTCAGCAGCAGCCCGTCGCGGATGCCCCCGTCGTGCACCCGCAGGTGGTTGACCTCCAGGCGCTTCATCACGGCGCACACGATCGCGGCGCCGGCGACGATGATCTCCGCCCGCTGGGGCGAGAGCCCAGGGACTTTCGCCCGCTCGCGCAGCGGCATGGCGCGGAGCCAGTCCATCAGCCGCTTCACGTCCTTGCGGCGCAGGTCGTAGCCCCGCACCGTCGCCAGCGGCGCCGCGCCCCCCGCCTTGGCCCCCTGCTCACGCTGCATCGCCACCTTCGCCAGCGACTCGAACGTCCCCCCCGCGCCGATGAGCATCTGCGGCAGGAACGGCGGGTCCTCCACCACCGACCGGACCGAGCCCTTGATCCACGCGCGCATCTCGTCGAAGCGCTCCCCGGCCGCGGCCTCGGGCCCGCCGAACTGTTCGGTCAGGCGCACCGCCCCCAGCGACAGCGTGTAGATCCGCTCGATCACCCCGCCGGCGGAGAGGATCAGTTCGGTCGAGCCGCCGCCGATGTCGGCGACGACGGCGGGCGTGGCGCGGAGGTCGAAGGCGTGGGCCGCGGACAGGTGCGAGAGTTTCGCCTCCTCCTGCGCGCTCAGGATCTCCATGGACATCCCCGCGCGGCTGCGGATCATCTCGAGGAAGTCCTCGCCGTTGGCGGCTTCGCGGACCGCGCAGGTGCCGACGATGCGGATGGTCGCGGCGTTGTAGCCCTCGGCGATGGACTTCATGCGCGCCACGGCGAGCGCCGACTGCTGCATCGAGATCGGCTCCAGCGAGCCGGTGGTGGCCAGGCCGCGCCCCAGGCGCGTGACCTCCTTCTCGTCATCAAGGATGCGGTACGAGCCGTCGGCGTACGCCTCGGCGACCAGCAGACGGATCGAATTGGTGCCCACGTCGATGGCGGCCAGACGCATCGCTCGGTCCTCCCTTGACCACGCCCCGGCGCCCTCCGCGTGGAGCGACTCGACGGGCTCTGCGGGCCGCCCACGGCGCAGCGTGGGGCCCGACGCCGCCGGGCGGCGATCCGGCGAGATCGCCTCGCGCGGCGCCGACTCCGCCGACGCCGCCTCCAGGATCGCCGGCGCGGCGCCGATCGTCTCGAACAACGTCTCGAAGAACCCGTCGTGGACGAACGCGCCCCACCACTCGGCGAAGCCCGCGGCCCGGTCGTCCCGCTGCCGACGGAAGTGCGCCAGGAGCGCCGTCAGCCCGGCGCGAACCTGCGCCGCCGGAGGGCCGTGCCCGTCGCCCCAGGTTCCGTTCTCGAGCCCGCTCAACGCCATCTCCAGCCGTGCGGCCATCTGCTGGCAGTCGTTGACGGCGCCGAGGGCCTCCTGCGCCTCCTCGAGGCGCGGGTACAGCCGCTCGCGCAGTTCGGCGGGGAAGCAGCAGGCGAAGACCTCCATCGCGTAGCGCAGGCGCTTGCCCGCGATCCGCAACTCGTGCAGGCGCTCGGGGTCGGACAGGTCGCCCGCGCCCATCGCGCGCGCCTCCTGCGCCAGGCGCGTGAGCGAGCCCCGCGCCGCGTCGAGCATCGTGCGCTCGTCCTCGTCCACCCCGTCGAACGACAGCAGCGCCTTGCGTGCTTTGCGCAGTCGGCGCGCCTCCGCGTCGCCCGTCGCCGCCGCCACGTCCTTGGCCGCGGGCCCGCGGCGCGTCTCCAGCGAGCGGATCAGCAGGTCGATGACCGGCTTCTGCTCGTCGGGCGCCTTGCGGCGCATGCGGGTGAGCAGGGCGTGGTGCACGTCGATGTCCCGCGCGGCGCCCGCGGCGCGGCGGACGCCCTTGAGTCGGCGGCGCGTCTTGCGGAGCGCGCGGGGGTGGAACGCCTCGCCGAGCGCCTCGAGCGCGGCGCCGGCGCGCCGGGTCGCCACGCGGAGTTGATGGACCGCGTCGGCGTTCGCGGGATCGGCGCGGGCGGCGCCCATGCGGTCGGCGACCGCGTCGAGCCGCGCGCGGACGATCGCCCCCGCCGCGTCCCGCAGCGGCGCGTCCGCCGTCACGCCCTGAACCCATTTCGATGTCGCGCCCATACCTATTGAGATGCTAACCGCGCAGCGCCCTCCAAACCCCTATCGGCCCGTGGAATCACTCTCTTTTCACCCGCAACTTCGCGGGCGCCCCGAACCGGCCCCCGATCAGCACGCGTACATCGCGCAAAATCCGGGGCCGGCCCGGTACACTTGAGCCCCGACAACGACCACCCCCCGCGCCATCGGCGCCGCAGCCCGACGCGCGACAAGGAGCCACACCGGATGCGGAACCCACTCGCCATCGCCCTCGTCCTCGCCGGCGCGGGGCTGCTCGCCCACGGGCCCGCCATCGCCGGACCGACGCCCATCTCCCAGTTCCAGCCCGCGGCCAAGGAGCACGGCTCAGTGATCAGCATCCCGCGCTTCGAACGCACCCCCGACGAAGTCGCCGCGTCCGTCAAGGCGGGCCTGGCGGAGGCCGACGCCGCCCTCGACGCCATCGCCGGCCAGAACCCTGAGCAGGCGACGTTCGAATCGACGGTCTCGGCGCTGGAGTTCCTGCACGCCCGGGTGGGCACGCTGATCAGCCGCATGTACCTCATGAAGGAGACGCAGCCCGACGCGGCGCTCCGCGCCGCCTGCACCGACGCCGTGAAGACGATCGAGCAGTGGGCCGTGGCGGCGCAGTACCGGGAGGACGTGTACAAGGCGTGCAAGGCGTTCGCCGACGCGCACGACGCGGGCCGCCGCCCCAAACTCGAGGGCGAACACCTCAAACTCCTCAGCGAGATCATGCGCGACTACCGGCGCGCCGGCCTGCACCTGGACAAGGCCACGCGGGACCGCGTCGAATCGCTCCAGAAGTGGCTGAGCGAACTGTCCAACAACTTCAACACCAACATCACCGACGCGAAGGTGGTCCTGCACTTTACGAAGGACGAACTCGCCGGCGTGCCCGAGTCGTTCCTCAAGCCGCTGGCCACGCCCGCCGGGCGCTACGCCGTCAACGCCACCGTCACCCCGCACTTCCTGATGGTGATGACCAACGCCGACCGCGAGGACACGCGCCTGCGGATGAAGGCCGCTCGCTTCTCGGCGGCGCAGGACCGCAACGGGCCCATCCTCAACGAACTCGTCGCCGTCCGCGCCGAGGTCGCCCGCCTGCTGGGCTACAAGTCCTGGGCGGACTACCAGACCGAGATCAAGATGGCCCGGACCGGCGCCGAGGCGATCGCCTTCTGCGAAGAGATGATCCTGGGCCTCGCGCCCAAGTTCGAGGAGGAGATGGCCGCCTTCCGCGCGATCAAGGCCCGCAAGACCGGCGAGGGCAGCCCCGAGATCCGCCTGTGGGACTGGCGCTACTACGAGAACCTCCAGAAGAAAGAGCGCTTCAACGTCGACACCGAGGTCCTGCGCAACTTCTTCGAGTTCGACCGCACCCTCAAGGGCATGTTCGACATCTATCAGGACATCTTCGGCCTGGAGTTCACCCAGATCGACGACGAGGGCAGCAAGTGGTTCGACGATGTGACCCTCTGGATGGTCGCCGACGCCGAATCCGGCGAGCCCCTCGGCCTGTTCTACCTCGACAACTTCCCGCGCGAAGGCAAGTACAACCACTTCGCGCAGTTCGACGTCATCATGGGCGGGCGACTGGCCGACGGCTCCTACCAGCGCCCCGTCGCGGCGCTCGTATGCAACTTCTCACCCTCCACCGCCGACCGCCCCTCCCTGCTGCCCCATAACGAGGTCGAAACGCTCTTCCACGAGTTCGGCCACGCCCTCCACACCATCCTCACCCGCGCCGAACGCACCCGCTTCGCCGGCACCAACGTCCCCCGCGACTTCGTCGAGGCGCCCTCGCAGATGCTCGAGAACTGGGTCTGGGACCCCACCGTCCTCGACACCTTCGCCGCCGACTACCGCGACCCCTCCAAAAAGATCGACCCCGCCCTCATCGAACGCATGAAGGAAGCGCGCAACGCCGGCACCGGGACGTTCTACCGGCGCCAACTCGCCATGGCCCTGGGCGACCTGCGCGTCCACAACCTCCCGCTCGAGAAGGTCCCCACCGACGCCGCCGCCATCATCAACCGCACTTACGCCGAGGCGTTCCTGGCGCCGCCCGAGGGCACCAACTTCGCCGCGTACTGGGGGCACCTGACCGGCTATGACGCCGGCTACTACGGCTATGCCTGGGCCGACGCCATCGCCGCCGACATGGCCACCATCTTCGAGCAGGCCCCCAAGGGCTTCCTCGACCGACAGGTGGGCATGCGCCTGCGGAATGAGGTCTACGCCGCCGGCGGCGGACGGGAGATTGAAGACTCCATCAGGGCCTTCCTCCTGCGCGAACGGTCCATCGATCCGTTCCTCCAGTCGATCGGCGTCTCCAAGTAAACCCGCGCGAGCCAAAAGCAGACCCGGCCGCGGAAACGCTCCGCGGCCGGACCCGGAACCCCGTGTTCAATACACACCCCCGGCGCCGCGCCCGCGCGGACCGTCTGCGCCCGCTCCGGCGTTCAGGGCCCGCGCCCGCACGCTCGGAGCGTGTCCGTCCCCTCTTCGAGCCGTTCGATTTCCCCCGGCCTTTCTAGGCGGGCCACGGCGCCGCGCCCTTTCTCCCGATCGGACGGTCGGCGACGATCCATCGCCCGCCGCCGGACCATTCGATGCGCCCGGCGGCGCGGGGTTCCGCGCCGCCGGGCGTTGATTTCACATCCGGTTCATCGCCTGCTGTACGAGCGGCGGGGCTTGGCGTCCACGAGGCAAGCGAGGTTCTCCGCGGCCCGGGAGCAGTCGCCCAGTTCGATCGCGTCCTCGATGGCGCGCCGCGCGCGGCTCTCACGCCCATCGAGATACTCCGCCGCCGCGAGCATGAAGAACACGTCCGCATCGCGCGGGCGCTTGTCCGCGATCCGGTCGTACCGGTCGGCGGCGCACTCGATGATGTCGTCCAGCCCGCGGACGTTCGGCGGGCAGAAGCCCCGGGGGGCCAACTCGAACGCCCGTCGCATGGCCCGCAGGGCCGACTCGTCGTCCTCACGCATCGCGAACGCCAGCGAGAGCCCGAAGTGCGCCTCGGCGCTGTACGACCGCTCGCACGTCAGGTCCAGAAAGAGGCACTGCGCGTCGTAGAAACACTCATCCGCCAGCAGGTCCCACGCGCGACACAGACGGGACTCGAACGACTCGTGGCGGCGCCGGTCGCTGCGGTAGTCCCACGCGCCGGGACGCACGTCGTGCCGGCGGGGCGGGGCGTAGCGGGGCGCACAGTTCGAGGCCAGCGCCCCGCCCCCGCCCGCGCCCCCGGATGAAATCACGATCCGCACGCCCGAACCGCCCGCGAGCGACGCGGGGGCGAGCAGCGAACCGGCGAGCAGGGCGAGCGTGGCGTGCCGTTGAAGCGTTCGCATGGCGGGCTCCGGTTTCCGACGGGGCGCGGCGCCGGCGCCGTCCTTCCCGCGCCGGGCCGCCCGTCTCCGAGGAAGACGCCCCGCCTGCACGGGGGTTCCGCGAGCGCTGGTCCTTTTCAGAACCGTGGTCCGGCGAGACTATCGGATTCGCTGCGGCGTCCGAGGTTCTCCCCGCCGCGAAGCGCCCCCGGCACGTAGCCGTGGGCGCCGACCCACCGTTGGCGCCTGTCGCGCCCGTCGCCGCGACGGGGTCGAGAGGACGATTTCCCCCCATTTCCCTTGCCTTCCCACCCATCCGGCGCCATGCTCCACCCTTGGAGTCACCCCGCCGCGCCAAGGCGGGTCCGAGAAGTGATGTCTCCGGGAGGTCCGAGTCATGATCCGCAGCGCATCTGTTCTGACGCTCGCTTTGCTGACCGCCGCGCCCGCGCTCGCGGGGAGCGCGCCCCGCCTCACCACCGAGCACGGCATCGACTTCGTCACCGTCGGCTCGCCCGGCAACCGCCCCATGCGGACGCAGGAGCGCTACTACAACATCAACACGAGCCCCGTCACCGAGAAGGTCGGGCGCGTCAACTACCGCTACCGCGTGGGGAAGACCGAGGTCACCGCCAGCCAGTACCTCCAGTTCGTCCGCGCATTCGGAGAGCACTGGGAGAACCTTGGCCAGACCCGCGGCAGCCACCTGCTCCACGGCGGCTACTTCACGCCCACCACCCTCAATCCCAACGTCAACACGGACTACCACTTCATCGGCGGCGCTCCGGGCCCGGGTTTGTATGGCAACAAACCCATCAAGATCGACTGGCGCGTCGCGGCGTACTTCTGCAACTACCTCCACAACGGCGCGCCCGTCATCGGCGACGTGAACCAGGAGACGATCCCCTGGTCCGTCTTCGCCACCGGCGCGTACGACGCGGCCACGACCATGGGGCCGGGGCCGCTGACGCCGACCCAGCGCCTGCCGGGCGCGACATTCTGGCTGCCCACGCTCGATGAGTGGACCAAGGCCGCGTACTACGACCCGCAGCGCTACGCCGACGGCGCCCCGCCTCCATACGGCGGCGCGATCCCGGACCAGCAGGGAACCGGCGGCTACTGGCTCTACCCGCACATGAGCCAGAACGAGCCGATC
>JACVCK010000240.1 GCA_016742055.1 Phycisphaerales bacterium | reverse complement strand
GTCCCTGCCTGGCCCTGCTCGAATCCACGCCCCAGCCCCTGGGGCGCGACGACGACCTCTCCGAAGCCGCCGTCGAGCGGATGCTCCGCGTGATGCAGGCCGCGAGCCGGCTGGGATGCTCCTCCGCCGGCGTGCCCATTGAAGCGACCGATGACGAGGACTCCCTGTCCTTGGCCTCCGAGAACTGCAAGCGCCTCCTCGAACGGGCCGACCGGCTGGAGATCAACCTCCTGATCTCGCCCCGCAAGGGCCTGACGCACACGCCCGACCGGCTCGCGGCGCTGATGAAGAAGATCGGTGGCTTCCGCGTGGGCTCCCTGCCCGACTTCGAGGCCGCCGACCAGTCCGGCGACGCGCCCGACTACCTCCGGCGCATCACGCCCTACGCCTCCGTCGTCCTCGCCTCCACGCGAGGGTTCGACGCCGCGGGCAATCACAAGACCTACGATCTCAAGACGCTCACGGACGCGATCGTCAGCGTCGGGTTCGACGGCTCGCTCGCGATCGAGCACCGGGGCCCCGGCGACCCGGTCGAAGGACTCAAAGCGTCGCGAGAGACCATGATGGAACTGCTCGGAGAACGCCTCGCATGACCGACCAGGTCCGCCACACCGGCGGGACCGGCGGCCCCCCGGCGAAACACGCCGGGCGCCTGATCGTCACCATCGACGGGCCCGCGGGCGTGGGCAAGTCCAGCGTCGGGCGCGCCCTCGCCAAATCCCTCGGCCTCGAGTTCCTCGACACCGGCGCCATGTACCGAGCCGCCACGGCCCTCGCGCTGGATCGCGGCGTGGACGTGTCCGACGCCTCCGCCGTCGCCGCGCTCGCCCGCGAGGCCCGCCTGCACTTCGATTGGACGCAGGACCCGCCGGCGCTCATCGCGTTCGACCAGCCCGTGATGGGCCGGCTCCGCGACGCCGACGTGGACGCCAACGTCTCGACCGTCGCCGGACTGCCCGAACTCCGCGCCGTCATGGTGGACCTGCAGCAGAGCATCGGCCAGCGCCACCCGCGGCTGGTCTCTGAAGGGCGCGACCAGGGCTCGGTCGTCTTCCCCGACGCCTGCGTGAAGATCTACCTCGACGCCACGCCCCGCAGCCGCGCCGAGCGGCGCGCCCGCCAGATCAGCGGCGTGGACATCGACGCCGTCGAGGCCGACCTGATCGAACGCGACCGGCGCGACAGCGAGCGCGCCGTCGCCCCCCTGCGTCAGCCCCCCGACGCCGAACCGGTCGAGACCTCGGCGATGTCGTTCGATCAGGTGGTCGCGACCCTGGCTGCCCTCGTCCGCGCGAAAGTGGGGGATGCGCTCCCGGGGGAAGCGCTCGCCCGCCGCAGGGCGGGCGTGCCGTGCGGGAACGCGGTGTGACGGCGCAGGAGCCGGCGCACGCCGCCGTCGCGCGGCGGCCCCTCGCCCAGCGTCTCTTCTACTGGCTGGCGTGGTCGAGCGTGCAGGGAGTCGTCACCGCGCTGTACCGGCTGCGCCGATTCAACCTCGAACGCGTCCCGCGCTCCGGGCCGGTCCTTCTTGTCGCCAACCACCAGAGCCACCTCGACCCGCCCATCGTCGCGTTCTGCGTGCGCTCGCGCCAGTACCGACCCCTCGCGCGCGAGA
This sequence comes from Phycisphaerales bacterium, assembly GCA_016742055.1. GTDB lineage: Bacteria > Planctomycetota > Phycisphaerae > Phycisphaerales > UBA1924 > JACVCK01. Next base: position 1,241 of record JACVCK010000240.1, on the reverse strand, counting down.
GTCTCTTCCGCAACCGCGTCTTCGGCGGCGCGATCCGCGCGCTCAACGCCGTGCCCCTCAAGGAAAACGAGGGCGACCTCGGCGCCATCCGCACCGCCATCGAACTTCTCCGTCAGGGCGAGCCCGTCGCCATCTTCCCCGAAGGCACCCGCACGCCCGACGGCGCCATGCACGAATTCAAACGCGGCGTCACCGTCCTCCTCCGCCGCGCCGAGTGCACCATCGTCCCCCTCGCCATCGAGGGCGCCTACGACGCCTTCCCGCGCCACCGACGCTTCCCACGCTTCTTCGGACCCCGCGTCGCCGTGATGGTCGGACGGCCCGTCCACTCGAGCGAACTCATGCGCGACGGCCCCGACGCCGCGCTGCGCCGCCTCGAACGCGAGATCGACGCCATGCGCCTCACCCTCCGCTCGCGCCTCCGTGCCTCGTCCCACGGGCGCTGGCCGCGCCCAAGCCCGGGCGACGAGCCCTCGTTCGATCAGGCGCCGCGAAAGCCCCTCACGCTCGCGTCCTGACGCGCCTCACGACACGCCCACCGCCTCGGCGTCGCGGTCGCTCAGCATCCCGCCGTCCGAGCGCCGGCGCACCGTGCCGTCGCGCTTCCACGAGCGCTCGCAGCGCGGCTCGGCGCGCAGGTCGATCACCCGAGGCGCCTTCGCGCCGGGCTCCAGCGACACGCGGCTGACGCCCAGGAGGTCCGCCAGGTCGCGCGGATCCAGGCGCGACATCGCCCCCTCGGCGTCCGGCAGCGCGATGCCCGCGTCGAGCGGGTTCTCGATGCCGCCCTCGCTCTTGCGGTTTTCCTCCAGCGCCACCAGCGCGCGGTCGCGCCCGGCCATGAACGCGGCCCACGCGTCGTCCGCCCGCGCGCCGCTGGGGGCCAGGAACGCGTGCGTGTGCACCGTCGCGCCCTCGTCCGAGGCGCCGCGCAGCGCCCGCCAGGCCTCGTCGGCCGTGTGCGGCAGGATCGGCGCCAGCAGGCGGCAGAGCCCGTCGGTCATGGTCCACAGCGCCCGCTGCGTGCGCCGCCGGCGGGGCGATTCGGAACGGTCGCAGTACAGCCGGTCCTTCACCGCCGCGAGGTAGATCGACGAGAGCGTGTCGGAGCAGAAGTCGTAGAGTTTCTGCGTCGCGGCGCGGAAGTCGTACGCCGCGTACGCCGCGCGCACGCCCTCGGAGAGCCGGTCGAACTCCCGCAGCGCCCACGCTTCAAGGGAGGCCGCTTCCGGGGGCGGGGG
>JACVCK010000239.1 GCA_016742055.1 Phycisphaerales bacterium | reverse complement strand
CGCCACGGCATCGGCATCCTCGCGCTCGACTACGCCCTGCCCAAGACGTTCGGACGCGTGCTGCAGATCGCCTCGCGCAGCGGGCGGGACCTGGCGGAGGTCGAGCGCACCGTCATCGGCGTGGACCACCACGCCGCCGGGCGCCGCCTCGCCGAGCGCTGGGGCCTGCCCAAGGCGCTGTACGACGTGATCTGGCTGCAGGGCCTGGCGTTCGACTCCCTGCCCGATGTGCCGCACAAGCGCACCATCAGCATCGTCAACGTCGCCGTCGCCATCGCGCGCCTCCTGCACTTGGGTTGGGCGGGCGACCCCGGCGCCAAGGGCGACCCCGTCGCGCTGGCGATGCAGGCCGGGCTCGACCCCAAGGTCATCCCCAGCGTCGCGTCGCGCCTGCACGAGGCCGTCTCCGAGCGCTCCGCCACCATCGGCATGGACGAGCCCACGTCCGAGTCGCTGCTCCTGGGCTCCATCGCGCAGGCCAACCGCGAACTCGACCGCATCCGCTCGCGCATCACCGAACGCGAGGCCGACACCGAGCGCCACGCCTGGGCGCTCTCGGCGGTCGCGGCGTTCCAGCAGGCCGCCGCCGCCAAGCGCGCCGTCCCCGACGTCGCGGCGGAGATCGTTCGCTCCAGCGTCTCGGCGTTCGGTGCGGGCTGCTACGCCCTCGCCCTGCGCCGCAAGGGCCAGACCGGCGTCGAACTGCGCCGCTTCGGCCCCGACGGGCGCTCGCTCGACGCGAAGATGATCGAACCGCCCAAGGACGCGCCCGACGTCGCCCAGGCGCTCAGCGCCCGCGACCACAACGCGCGGCTCGCCGAACTTGCCCCCTGGCTCGCCGAACACCCCGAGTGCAAGGCGCTCGGCAAGCCGCTGAAGATCCTCTCCCTGGGCGACGGCGAGCCGGCCGCGGCGCTGCTGCACGACCGCGACCTCGACGCCTCGCGTCTGCCGCGCGCCGCGCTGCGTCCACTCGTGCAGACGTGGGCCTCCGCGCTCGCGTTCGCCGCCGAGGCCGAGCAGGCCCAGCGCACTTCCCAGCGCGCCGCCGAGGCCGAGCGCCGGCTGCTGGAAGGCCAGGAGCGCATCCGCGAGGCCGAGAACCTCCGCCGCCTGGCCGAACTGGCCACCGGCGCCGCCGAGGAGATGTCCAAGCCGCTGGCGGTGATCAGCGGGCGCTGCGACCTGCTCTCCGAGCAGATGGAAAAGCAGCGCGACCAGCGCTCGCTGGAGGCGATCCGACTGGCCGCGGAGCGCGTGGGCGGGCTGCTGAACGCGCTCAAACTCTTCGCCGATCCGCCGCCGACCAATCCGCTGTCGGCGGATGTGGGCTGGCTGCTGGGCCGCGCCGTGCGCGAGGCGCGCCGGAAGTTCCATGCCGACCCGCGCCGCTACCCCCAGCCCAAGGTGCGCCTGGTGGTGGACGGCGAACTGCCCAAGATCTGGGTGGACGGCGAGCAGGTGATCGAGGCCGTCGCCGAGGTGGTGCTCAACGGGCTGGAGTCCGAGAAGTCCGAGACGATCGAGGTCCGCGCGTACGCCGTTCCGCAGGACAACCGCGTGGTCGTGCTGGTGATGGACGACGGCGAGGGCATGGACTCCGAGGCGCTGGAGCACGCATTCGACCCGTTCTTCGCGTCCGCGGCGCGGGGCGGGCGGCGACAGGGGCTCGGCCTGGCCAAGTCCCGCCGGCTTCTGGGACTCAACGCCGGGGACATCGCCCTTCGAAGCAAAGGAGGAGAAGGCGTGATCGTCGCAATTTCCCTCCCGCTGGCGCCGATGGAGAAGGTCGAACAGCCGGCGGAGAAGGCGGCCTGACGGATCGGGCCGCCCACTCGGGCACGGAGGAGCGCATGGCCGCACGAAGCCGAAAGCCCAGGAACGAACAGACGCCCGCGCCCGAGGCGTCGCTCGCACCCGCACGCCCCGCCGACCCCGGCGCCCGCAAGGCCCGCCGGCGCCCCGCCGTGCTCGTGGTCGGCGCCGACGAGGCGGTCCGCGACGCGCTGGCTCTGGCGGGCATCTCGCACGAGGCCGCGGCCTCGGCCGACGAAGCGCGCACCGCCCTGCGCCGCCGCCGCTACGACGCCGCGGTCATCGATCTTCGCCTTCCCGAGGGCGACGGGGTTGCGCTGGTGCGTGAATGGAGCGCCCGCGCGGAAGGCCCGCGCGCCATCGTGCTGGCGCGGAGCGGCTCGCTGGAGGACGCGATGGACGCGATGCGCAGCGGCGCGAGGGACCTGATCGTGCGCCCTTTCGAGGGCGCCGACCTGGCGACCCGGGTTCGGCGCGCGCTGGACGAGGGCCGGCGCGAGCGCACCCGCGAGCAGGAAGTCGAACGCCTGCGCCGCGCGTGCAGCCGCATGCAGGCCGACCGCAAGGCGGTCACGCGCCAGGTGGATTCGCTCTGCAACGACCTGGCCGACGCCTACGAGGAGCTTGCTGAACAGATGAGCCACGTCTCCATGGCCAGCGAGTTCGCGTCGCTCCTGAAGCAGGAGTTGGACGTTGAGTCATTGCTCCGCACGTGCCTCGAGTTCGTGCTGACGCGCACGGGGCCGACCAACGCCGCGATCTTCCTGCCGAGCAACCACTGCGATTACAGTTTGGGCGCGTACGTCAACTACGACTGCCCGAAGGACTCCGCCGAGGTGCTGCTCGACCATCTGGCCGACGTCCTGGCGCCGCGCGTGGACCGCGCCGAGCGCCTGATCGAGGCGCCGGACGACGCCGGCCTCGAGCGCCTGCTGGGCGCCGACGAGGCCCACTGGCTGGCGGGGACCGGCGCCATCGCCTACCCCTGCCGGCACGAGGGCGAGTGCCTGGCCGTGCTCGTCCTGTTCCGCGACCGCACGAAGGTGTACCC
>JACVCK010000032.1 GCA_016742055.1 Phycisphaerales bacterium | reverse complement strand
GTCGAGAGCCCCTCGGTGCAGGCGTGGCTGGACGCGGCGGCGCGCCTGCCGTCGATCGAGCCCCGGACGATCTATGTGGTCAAGGGCGGGGGCGGCGCGGCGACGGCGGAGGCGTACGCGTCGCTGGGCGAATCGGAAAAGGCGAACTACACGGAGTCAACGCTCGACGAGCGCTTCTACTACCTGACGCGCTACGGCACGCCGATCGCCTACGCCCGCGCGCTGGACCTGGCCGTCGGCGCCGAGAACCGCGCCGCGCCGGATCAACTCTCGCGCTGGCGCATCCTCGATTTTGGCTACGGCGGGATCGGCCACCTGCGGATGCTCGCCTCCATCGGCGCCGACGCCGTGGGCGTCGAGGTGGACCCCATGCTCCAGGCGCTCTACTCACGCCCCGGCGACACCGGCGCGATTGAGAACCCCACCTCGCGCCGGCGCGGGAGCGAGGGGAAACTGACGCTCGTGCACGGTCGCTGGCCGGCCGACGCCGGCGCCGCGGCCCAGGTCGGGGGCGGCTACGACCTCATCATCTCAAAGAACGTCCTGAAGCGCGGGTACATCCACCCCGAGCAGGAAGTGGACAAGCGGATGCTGGTCGATCTGGGCGTGGATGACGAAACGTTCCTGCGCGCCCTGTTCGGCGCGCTCAAGCCCGGCGGCCGGGCGCTCATCTACAACCTCAGCCCCAAGCCCGCCGCCGAGGGCCAGCCCTACCGGCCCTGGGCGGACGGGCGGTGCCCCTTCGACCGCGCGGCGCTGGAGAAGGCCGGATTCCGCGTGATCGAGTTCGAGAAGGACGATTCCGAAGCGGCGCGCCGGATGGGCTCGCTGATCGGCTGGGACCGCGGCGATCGGCCGATGGACCTCCAGCACGACCTCTTCGCCCAGTACACCCTCCTCGAGCGCCCGATGCGCGCGCGGTCCAACTGACGCATGCCGATCGCCCTCATCCTCGCCGACGCCGGCCCGCTCGACCCCGGCGCGCAAGCGCGCCTGCGGGCCGACCTCCAGCGCCTGAGCGAGGCGCTGAGCGCGCGGTTCCCTGTGGGCGGAGAGGTTCGGGCGCGGATCGTCGGCGACGACGCGATGGCCGCGCTGCACGCCAGGCATTCGGGCGTGGAGGGCACGACGGACGTGCTGACCTTCGATCTGCGCGACGAGCCGGGCGCGGCGCTGGACACGGACGTGGTGACGTGCCTCGACGTCGCGGCCCGCGAGGGCGCGGAGCGGGGCCACCCGCCCGAGCGCGAACTCCTGCTATATATCCTGCACGGCGCCCTGCACTGCCTGGGCTTCGACGACCACACGGACGAGGGCTTCGCCGCCATGCACGCCGCCGAGGATGAACTCCTTGCCGCCGCCGGCGTCGGACCCCTGTTCAGCCCCCCCGACCCGAGGAACGCCGCGCCATGAAGCCATTTCCACTGATCGCCGCGCTCTCGCTGAGTCTCTGCGGCGCCGCGCCGGCGCAGGCGCCGGAGGACGCGGGCCAGCCGGGGACGCCGCGCCCCATCGAGCCGATGCTCGACACGCAGGACTTCGAGGAGGGCGAGGCGCCGCTGTGGTTCCCGCGCACGCGGTTCCTCGGCCCGGCGATCGAGACATTGCAGTGGATCCGCTCCGTCGCGGTGGAGACCGAGCACGGGCTGGCGTGGCGGGCGGACCCGGCGGACGAGTCGGCGCCGTTCGACATTTCGCTGTATTCCGGGTCGCCGGGCGTGATTCTCTTTGGGATGGACCTGGCGCGGATCACGGGGCGCGACGAGCATCTGGAACTGGCGAAAAAGGCCGCGGACGACCTGATCCACCGGCTGCCCGACACGCTGGAGGCGCCGGGGGCCGCGGGGCTGTACACGGGCGCAGCGGGCCAGTCGTACGTGCTGTTCCGGCTGTACGAGGCGACGGGCGAGGCGCGGTACCTGGACGCGGCGCGCGGGCTGTTCGAGCGGATCCTGGCGTCCGCCGGGCCGCGCGAAGCGGACGGGCGCACGATCATGTGGGACGGCTCCACCGACATCATCTCCGGCGCCGCGGGCATCGGCCTGTACCTGCTGTATGCGCAGAACGATTTCGCGGACGTCCGCGCGCGGGAGACGGCGATCGCCGCGGGCCGTTGGCTGGCGAGCGTGGGCGTGAAGACCGACGACGCGGGCGGGGGCCTGAAGTGGCCGTTCGCGGCGGGTTCAGACCGGTTCATGCCGAACTTCGCGCACGGCACGGCGGGCGTGGCGCATTTTCTCGCGACGCTGGTGATCTTCACCGCCGACGAGTCGGCGCGCGAGGCCGCGTTCGCCGGCGGACGCCACCTGGAGGCCATCGCGAACAAGGACGGCGGCGGGCGCCTGGTGCGCCACCACGACCCCCGCGCCGGCGACGACGAGGAAGGGGACCTCTTTTATCTCTCATGGTGCCACGGCCCCGCCGGCAGCGCGCGGGCGTACTACACGCTGCACCTGTTGAACTTCGACAAGCCGTGGTTGGAGGCGGTCCATCAGGCGGGCAAGTCGGTGGCCTCGGCCGGGCTTCCCGAAGCGCGGACGCCGGGCTATTGGGACAACGATGGCGTCTGCTGCGGCGGCGCGGGCGTCCTGAACTTCGCCATCGACCTTTACGCCCTGACGCGCGACAAGTCCTGGATGGCCTTCGCCGAACGCATGGGCGACGACCTGGTCCGGCGGTCCATCCACGACGAGAAGGGCCGGCGCTGGGCCCACGCCGAGCATCGGACCCGGCCCGAGGATGTTCGGGCGCAGGTGGGCATGATGCAGGGGGCGGCGGGGATCGGCCGGGCGCTGCTGCGGATCGAGGCGATCGCGCGGAATTGCGACTGCCTCGTGAAACTGCCGGACACGCCCTTCTAAGATCCCGCCCATGGCCTTGCGGCTCTACAACTCGCTGACCAAGAGCGTCGAGGACTTCCGGCCCGCCGATCCCGATCGGGTCACGTTCTATACGTGCGGGCCCACGGTCTACGACTTCGCGCATATCGGCAACTTCCGCTCGTTCCTGATGGCCGACGTGCTGCGCCGATGGCTCGAGTCGCCCCTGTGCGAACTGGTCAACGAGACGCCCGAGCAGAAGGCCCGGCGCGAGAAGCACGGGCGCACGGTCGTGCACGTCATGAACATCACCGACGTCGGCCACATGACCGACGACAACAGCGCCGACGGCGCCGGCGTGGACCGCATGGAGGAGGGCGGGCGGCGCCTGCTCGAAGCCAAGAAATCGGGCAAACTCCCCGCGGGGGCGCCGGACCAGATCGACCCGCGCAACCCCGCGCAGATCGCGGCGTACTACGCCGGCGCCTTCCTCGAAGACGCCAAACTGCTGGGACTCAAGGTCGCCCACGAGGCCGACGCCGATCCATCGCTCATGCCCCGTCCCACGCAGCGCATCCCCGAGATGATCGCGATGATCCGCGACCTCATCGACAAGGGTTGCGCGTACCTCGTGGGCGAACCCGGAGCCCGGGGCGCCGCGGTCTACTTCGATGTGCAGAAGTTCCCCGACTACGGTCGGCTCTCGGGCAACACGCTGGACCGGCTCCGCGCCGGCGCGGGCGGGCGCGTGAGCGAGGCCAATCAGGCGGGCAAGCGGCATCCTGCGGACTTCCTGCTGTGGAAGGTGGATCCGGCGCACGTGATGAAGTGGGGCTCGCCCTGGGGCGCCGGCTATCCCGGCTGGCACATCGAGTGCTCCGCGATGGCGCGCGAGCGCCTGGGCGACGTGATCGACCTGCACTCTGGCGGCGAGGACAACATCTTCCCGCATCACGAGTGCGAGATCGCCCAGTCCCGCTGCGCCACCGGCAGCGCGCAGTTCGCCCGCCACTGGCTCCACGTCCGCCACCTCCTGGTGGAGGGCGAGAAGATGAGCAAGAGCAAGGGCAACTTCTACACGATCCGGGATCTCTTGGAAAAGGGCGGCGACGAGATCACGCCCGCGGCGATCCGCCTCGAACTCATCAAGACCCACTACCGCGCCAACGCGAACTTTACGATTCAGGGACTGAAGGATTCGGCGAGGCAGATCCGGCGGTGGCGGGAACTTCGGGGCGCCGCGCCGCACCTGACCGACGCATCGTCAACCGATGCGGCGCGAGAGTTCGCCTTCGCCATGCACGACGATCTCAACGTCGCCGCCGCCATGGCCGCGCTCAACGCGTGGCCGACCACCCACGGCGCTCCGGCCTCGCCCGCCCAGTTCCTGCAGGCGCTCGCCGCTCTCGGCCTCGACGATCTCGACGCTTCACGCTCAACTTCCACCGACTCCGCCGCCATCGACTCCTTGATCGCCGCCCGCAACGCCGCGAAGAAGGCGAAGAACTTCGCCGAGGCCGACCGCATCCGGGCGGAACTGGCGGCGATGGGCATCGAGATCAAGGACACGCCGCAGGGCACGACCTGGTCGCGGAAGGCGTCGCTCTAGGCGTCCGGTCCCGGGCGGATCACCCCCCGGACCCCCGCCTGCCATTCCGGCGCCCCGGGTGCTCCCCGTCCGCCAACCCGGCCCCCGGGAACCCCAAAAACAAGGCAAAAACCGCCCCCGCACACCCGAACACCCTCTGGCGCCGGGTTTGTTTCTCCTTCCGTCGAGGCCCGCCACGCCAAGCGGCGGGCGCGAACACGACGCACGCATCGCTCGTAGAAACCGAGCACACAGGAGAAGCACACATGAACCGTCCCCTGACCCGTCGCGGCTCCATCGAGGTCCAGCCGATTGACCGTTTCTTCGCCCGCATGTTCGAGGACCCGTTCTTCGCCGTGCGCACGGCGCCGCTCGGCGCCGCGGCGGTGGACGAGGGCTCGCTCGCCCTCGACATCTCCGAGGACAACGACAACGTGATCGTCCGCGCGTCGCTGCCGGGCTTTGCCCGTGAGAACATCGAGGTGGAGGTCCACGACGGCGTGCTCACGATCAAGGCCGAGCACACGGAAGAGTCGGAGGAGTCCGGCGAGCAGTACTACCGCAAGGAGCGGCGCTTCGGCTCCGTCAGCCGGCGCGTCGCGCTGCCGAGCCCCGTGAACGAGGACGGCGCCAAGGCCGAACTCAAGGACGGAGTGCTCACGCTCCGCTTCCCCCGAGCCGTGAAGTCCACCGGCCGAAAGGTCCAGATCAACTAAGCCGCCGAATGCCGGCGGCCCATCCCGCCCGCGACCATGACCGCCGCGATGCGGGACACGCATATCTCTCTCCTCTCGCAACGATGCGGGCCGCGGGCCTCCTCCCCGCGGCCCGTGTTGCGTTTTGGGCCGGGCGCCGGATCATCCATCGCGCGCGCAGAAGACGGGCCGGAAGGGAGCGCGTCTTCCCGTCCGGCCCGTCGAGGGTTGATCTGTTGCCGACGCCGCGCGGACGCCCGTCAGCGCTGGGGCGGCTGGGGCGGGGGATTGCCGACGATGGAGCGGCGGGCCTCGGCGAACGCGGCCTTGACGTCGTTCACGGCCGTGGTGAAGTCGCTCTGCACCTGCGACCACGTGGACGCCGTCGCGCCCCGGGCCGAATCCAGCCGGCGCTCCACCACCTGCAATTGTGTGGCGAGCGTGGCGCGCACCTGGTTGAATCGGTCGCGGGCCGCTTCGCCCGCCGCTTCGGCTTCCGCGGCGAGCGCGGCGAGGTCTTCCTCCAGCGCGTCGTACTGCGCCTGGGCTGCGGCGACGAACTCGTCCCGGCGCGCCTCCGTCCAGGCGCCCGCGGCGTGGGCCGCTTCGCCAGTTTCGCGCCGCACGTCCTCCGCCGTCGCGGTGTCGGGCGGCAGGGCGGTGGACTCATCAGGACGCTGGTCGTCGCAACCGAGCGCGAAGGCGCCGGTGATGGCGAGCAGGGAAAGGCCGGTTCGGGTTCGAGCGTTCATCGCGGGGGCTCCTTTCAGGGCGCCGCGACGGGGCGGACGCCGTTCGATCATGGATCGCCACGAGCGAGCCGCAGCCCTGGGGGCCCGCCCGCCCGCGGCGATCTATCGAATGTATGGGCGGCGGCTGAACCCCCGGTGACGCCAGACTGAAGATCACTTCATTCGTGCGCACACGGCGCAGCGCGGGCACCCGATGAGGTGGTCGTTCGCCATGCCCACCGCCTGCATCAGCGCGTAGCAGATGGTGGTCCCAACGAAGCGGAACCCGCGTTTCTTCAGGTCCGCGCTCATCGCGTCCGACGGCGCGGTGGACGCCGGAATGTCCTTGAGGGTGCGCCGCTTGCCCTGGATCGGCCGGCCCGCGGCCCCGCCCGGCGAAGCGCGGAACTTCCTGCCGGCCTCGATCGCCTCGTCCGAGACGAACTGCCAGAGGAGCGCGTCGAGCGAGCCGAAGTCGTCCTGGGCCCGCAGCGCCGCCTTCGCGTTGTCCCGCGCGCTCCAGACCTTCAGCCGGTTCCGCACGATGCCCGGATCGAGCAGCAGTTTCTCCAGCCGCGCGTCGGTGAAGCGGGCGACGATCCGGGGGTCGAAGCCCTCGAACACATCGCGGTACCGCTCGCGCTTCTTGAGGATGGTGTCCCACGACAGTCCGGCCTGCGCGCCCTCGAGGATGACGAACTCGAACAGGCGGTGGTCGTCGTGCAGAGGAACGCCCCACTCCGCGTCGTGGTAGGCGACGGACAGGTCGTTCTTCGCCCAGGGGCAGCGGGTCATCGCTTCTTCAGCGCCGCGTCCACCGCCTCGCGCACCGTGTCGTGCACGCCGACGACCTTGTGGAGTTTGACGAGTTTGAAGGCGCGCAGAACCTCGTCGTCCGCGCCGGCGACCGCAAGGGTCCCGTCGGCGCGGCTCAGGGCCTGGTGCAGCGCCAGCAGGAGGCCCAGCGCCGTTGAAGAGAGGAACTTCACGCTGCTGAGGTCCACCACCATCGACGCGCCGTGCTTCTCCGCGGCGTAGGCGAGCAACTCCTGTTGAACCCGCGTGATGTACGAGGTGTCCAGCACGTCGGTGCGCGAGAGTTCGACGACATGCACGCCGTCGACGACGCGGGCGGAGAAGTTGCTCGAAGCCGACATAGCGCCTCCCACGCGGCCAGGCCGCGGCGACTCAGCGGACCCCCGCCCCCACGCTCATCGTCACCGGGATGTACGTCGGTTTCACGCGCGACTCGAACTCGTCCCAGTACTTGTTCATGATCGTCCGCACCGCCCAGTTGTTCCCGTCCGCGAGGCCGCAGATCGTCGTGCCGGGCATCGCGCCCATGCTCGTGGCGATCTCGAGCGTGAGGTCCAGGTCCTTGGTGCGGGCGTCGCCCTCCTCGATGCGGGTGAGCAGTTTGAAGAGCCACTGGCTGCCCTCGCGGCACGGGGTGCACTGGCCGCAGGACTCGTGCTTGAAGAACCGGGCGATGTTCCGCGCCACGCCGACCATGTCGGTGTCCTCGTCGAACACTGTCGGACAGGCCGTGCCCAGGCCCAGGACGTTGTACTTGCGGCCGATGTCGAAATCCATCTCCGCATCGAACTGATCCGGCCCCAGGATGCCCGTGCTGATGCCGCCGGCGATGGCGCCCTTGTAGCGCTTGCCGTTCCGCATCCCGCCGCAGTACTCGTCCACAAGTTGGCGCAGGGGGATGCCCAGTTCGCACTCGTAGACGCCCGGGCGGTTCACGTGCCCGGACACGCCCATGAGTTTCGTGCCGTGGCTCGGCGGGCCGCCGATCGTGCTCTGCACGCCCTGCTTCTTGAACCACTCGGCGCCATGCTCGACAATGCTGGGCAGGTGGGCCATCGTCTCGACGTTGTTGATGATCGTGGGCTTGCCCCAGAGGCCCTTGATCGCCGGGAACGGCGGCTTGTTGCGGGGCCAGCCCCGCTTGCCCTCGAGCGATTCGAGCAGCGCCGTCTCCTCGCCGCAGATGTACGCCCCGGCGCCGCGGTGCAGGTGGCAGTCCACCTTCCACGGCTCGCCCGCGGCCGTGACGGCCCCGCCGAGCAAGCCGTTCCCGCCGAAGACGCCCTTGTCGTACGCCTCGCGGATGGCGTTCTCCATCACGCGGGCCTGGTGGTGGTACTCGCCGCGGATGTAGAAGTACGCCGTCTGCAGGCGGCACGCGTAGCACGCGATCGCGATGCCCTCGAGGACCAGGTGAGGGTCAAAGTCCATGAGCAGCCGGTCCTTGAAGGTGCCCGGCTCGGACTCGTCCGCGTTCACCGCGAGGTAGCGCTGCCCGCCGTCGTACTTGGGGAGGAACGTCCACTTCAGCCCGGTGGGGAAGCCCGCGCCGCCGCGGCCCCGGAGTTGGGAGTCCTTCACGGCCTCGACGAGCGCCTCGGGCGCCATGGAGATGGCCTTGCGCAGGCCGGCGTACCCGCCGGTGCGGGCGTACTCGTCGTAGGAGACGACCTTCCGCGCCTTGGGATCGGCCCACGGGAAGGTGGGGATGCGCTGCGTGAGGACTGGCTTCTCGGGGGCGAAACTCGGCATAGGGCTGAGACTCTATCAGCCCGGGCCGGGCCGGTCCGGGGACGCCTCGGTCGGGGCCGGGCGGACCTCGATCTCCTCGATCACGGTCCTGCGGAGCGTCACGGAGCCCGCTGCATCAAGCCCCGGGACCTCGCCGGGCTCGGCGGGGCGTTCGGCGGTTTGCCGGCTGACCTCGACGCGCCGGGCGCCGGGCTCGATGCGCCGGGTGGCCCCGAGTTTCACGTGGCCCCAGAAGGCGCCGAGGGAGCGCATGAGCGAGTTGTTGGGTTGAAGCGACATCGCTCCGCCTTTGGGCCGCCGTCAATGGTGATGGGACCCGTCCCTCGTTTCATCGATCAGCCGGCGCACCTGCTCGGCCGTGATGTTCTCGTGCAGCGTCTCGTCCACCAGCGCCACCGGCGCCGTGCCGCAGGAGCCCAGGCACTCCAGTTCGATCAGCGTCCACTTGCCGTCGTCGGTCGTCTCGCCGATCTCGATGCCCAGTTTCTCGCGGACCGCGTCGGTGATCTGCTTGTGCCCGCAGAACTCGCACGCGATCGAGCGGCACACCGCCACCACGTGCCGGCCCTTGGGCTTGAGCCAGTACTCCTCGTAGAACGAGGCGCAGTCGAGGACTTCCGCGGCGCTGAGCCCCAGGAACGCGCCGATCTCCTCCATCGCCTGCGCGGGGATCCAGCCGTGCTCGTGCTGCACCATGTGCAGCGCCGGCAGCAGCGCGCCCTGCTTCGTCGCGTACCGCGGGAGGATTTTCGAGGTCAGTTCCGAGCGCATCGCCTCCGTGAGGTACGGCTCGCTGCGGCGGTCCACCCGCATCGTCGACGACGGCTTCGCGATCCACGCCATGGCGCTCGAACTCCCTATCAGCCACCGACCGGCCCGGCCGGGGCCAGCACTGTAGCCCATCGCGCCGATGTCGGCGGGCGCTGGGGGAGCGTTCGGGGGTCATTCCCCCGGGCTGAACAGCCGCCCGTCGATCTTCAGACGCTCCACCGCCGGCGAATGAGCGTCGCGCCGCTCCACCGAGCAGCGGGGCGAGGCCTTCACCGACTCCACGCGCAGCGCCGCGGACACCGCCGCCGCCACGCCCTCGCCCTTCTCCGCCCCGCCCCAGGCCAGCACGTCCACCAAGGCGCCATCGGGCGCGCGGAGCGCGCAGAGGTCTTTGGCGTTGCCGAACGCGGCGCTGCGGCTGGTGTTGCCCATCGAGAACACCCACGCCCCGGCGAAATCGGGGTGGGGCTCGTGGCCCGGCTTGTCGGCGCCGCCCCAGTGCGGGCCGCCGCCGGGCGCGCGCCCGTTGAACACCACCGCCCGTTCGCCCGGCCCGAGGCGCAGCGCGGGGAACACCCACACGACGGCGCGCGGGTCGCGCGGGTTCTCGAGCCCCAGCGCGTCCACGACGGCGTAGCCGCGGAGTTCGATGGGCTCATCGTGCGGGTTGAGGACCTCGACGAACTCGTCGGACACCGCGTCGGAGACGCCGTCGCGGTTGGGGTCGGCGTCGAGGCCGGCGGGCACGGCGAAGAGCAGTTCGGTGATGACGGGGTGGGGGAAGGGGATGGGCGCCGGCGCGCTCGGCTCCGTCGGCGCGGCGAGGGCGATGAGAAGGATCAGTCCGTGCATCCCCGCTCGCCCCCTTCGGCGCCGCGTCGCGCGGGCGCGTTCATCAGCGGTCCAGTTCCGCCGCGACGATGTTGAGCGAGCCGATCACCGCGACGGCGTCGGCGAGCATGTGGCCTTCGAGCAGTTTGGCGACGACGGCGAAGTTGATGAAGGAGGGCGGGCGGGTCTTGATGCGCCAGGCGCGCGGGCCGCCGTCGGCGACGACGAAGTAGCCGAGTTCGCCGTTGGCGGTTTCGTGCGCGCCGTAGGCCTCGGCGACCGGCGCCTGCCAGCCGCGGTTGGTCATAATGAGTTCGAAGTGCTGGATGAGCCCTTCGATCGAGCCGTACACGTCTTTCTTGGGCGGCTTGACGGCCTTGCCGTCGGCGAAGGTGTCCACCGGGCCGCCGGGGATGTGGTCGATCAACTGGTCGATGATCTTGATCGACTGCTTGATCTCCTCCACGCGGACGCGGAACCGGGCGTAGACGTCGCCCTCGGTGGCGATGGGCACTTGGAACTTCACGGCCGGCGCGCCCTGGCCGTCCCAGTTGTCCTTGTAGCAGAGGTACGGGTGGTCCTTGCGCAGGTCGCGCCGAACGCCCGACGCCCGAGCGATCGGGCCGGTCAACGACCACGCCACCGCGTCCTCGCCGCTGATCACGCCGATGCCCTGCGCGCGGTCCATGAAGATGCGGTTGCGGAGCACCAGTTTCTCGAGGTCCTCGACCGCCTGGGGCAGGTCGTCGTCGATGAAGTGGCGCACCAGTTTGCGGAACATCGCCTCGTCGGGAAGGTCCTGCATCAGGCCGCCCACGCGCGTCCAGTCCGGGTGGAACCGCTGGCCCGAGATGAAGTCGCAGATGTCGTAGATCTTCTCACGGGGGTTGAAGGCGTACAGGAAGCCCGTGAACGCCCCCAGGTCCAGCGCCGCGGCGCCGACGCACAGCAGGTGGTCCTGGATCCGCCCCATCTCCGCCATGATCGTCCGCAGGACCGTGCACCGGGGCGTCAGGTCGATGCCGAACAGCGTCTCGACCGCGTGGTGCCAGCAGATGTCGTTCGACACCGGCGAGAGGTAGTTCATCCGCGAGACGATCGTGACGTACTGGTTGTAGTCCAGCCGCTCGCCGAGTTTCTCGAAGCCCGAGTGCAGGTACCCGATGTGCGGCGTGCAGCGCGCCACCCGCTCGCCGTCCAACTCCAGCACCAGGCGGAGCGTGGTGTGCGTCGCGGGGTGCTGCGGCCCGAAGTTCAGCACCCACCGGTCGCCGGTGTCCACGTGCTGCGAGAGGTACTCGCGCGGATCGTCCGCGTCGACGGTGAAGGCGTCCTCGGGCTTGAGCGAATAGGGCACGGGCGGCTCCGGGGGCTCCAGAACCCGCGGCGCTCGCCGTGAGCGGCGCGGGGCGGGCAGTATAGGGAACCGCCTCCCCGAAGCCGCTTCTGAGCGCGGCACACGCCCGTCGCCGTGGCGACAGTCCGCGACGAAGCGGCGGATTCCCCCTCCCCGCTCCCATCCTTTAGATTCCCCCCATGGCCAAACAACAAGGCCCCGACCCCACCTCCAACTCCCCTTGGTTCAGCGGCACCGAGGACTTCACCGGCTACATGGCCGTCGCCCTGCGGCTGATCGACCGCGAGCGGCGACGTCTCCACGTCCTGGACCTCCCTGCCGGGCTCGGCCAGTTCACCGACGCCCTCCGCGCCCGCGGGCACACGGTGACGCCGGCGGACCTCAACCTGGTCCGGCCCGACTACATCCGCGCCGACATGAACGGCCGGCTGCCGTTCGACGACGGCGCCTTCGACGGCGCGGTCTGCCTCGAGGGCATCGAGCACCTGGTGGACCCGCTGAACCTGCTGAGGGAGTTGATCCGCGTGGTGCGCCCCGGGGGCCTCGTGATCCTGAGCACGCCGAACATCCACAACTACTTCTCGCGTCTGCAGTTCCTTTTCACCGGCACGTGGTACCAGTTCAACCCCGCGACGCTGCGCGACCTGCCGGCCGACGCGCAGGAGGACCGCTTCCACATCTCGCCGATCGCGTACCCGTGGCTGCGCCACCGCGCGGACCTGCTGGGCGCGGACGTGGAGGCCGTGGAGGGCGACCGCTGGAAGCGCAAGGCGCTCCTGCCGGTGTACGCGCTGGTCTGGGCGCTGGGGCGACCGTGGGCGCGCCGGCTGTTCTTCTCGAAGAAGGCCTCGCCGTGGCGATCGCGCAACGAGTCGATGCACGCCCACATCAATTCCCGGGCCCTTCTGCTGTCCCGCACCATGATCGCCGTCCTGCGCAAGCGCTGAGCGTCCGCCTATTCCTCCTCCATCCAGAACACCTCCTGCAAGGGCCGCTCGAACACCTGCGCGATGCGGAACGCCAGTTCGAGCGTGGGTGAATACTTCGCCTGCTCGATGGCGACGACGGTCTGCCGGCTGACGCCGATACGGTCCGCCAGTTCCTGCTGCGTCATCTCCCCGTGATGAAACCGCAGCGCGCGGATCTCGTTCCGGATCCTCGTCTTCTCGCGGGCCACGTCACACCCCCCGCCGGTAGTAGACGATCTGCAGCGCGTACTTGAGCGTCTCGGACAGGAACATCGAGCCCAGCAGCAGGTGCGCGACCCAGACGTCGTTCATCCCCGCCACCATGCAGCCGATGCCCACGATCACCCCGGCGCCCACCAGCCACGACGATGACGCCTCCGCACGCCAGCCGATCAGCCGGTCGCGCTCGTCGGCCCGGCGGTCGCGGCTCAGCAGCGCCGCCGCCACGTGCCCCACGACGAGCACCGCCACCATCAGCACGACCGCCCCGATGAACAGCGGAACGTACGCCGCGAGCACGCCCACGCCCCGGGACATCATCACGCCCGCAATGACGAAGTACCCGCCCAGGACGATTAGCATCGCCACGGCCTGGACCCAAACGCTCCGTTCCTCGAACGACATGCCCATCCGGGCCTCCTCCCGCCTTGGGTGTGCGGCCGATCTGTCTGATTTATTTGACATGATGTCGAGAATACATCACAGGCGGAGCCGTGTCAAGTAAACTGGACATGTTATCGCGTTTTCTCGACATTGGGCGTCGCCGCGGGCCGGATCGGAACCGGCGCCCGGGGCGGGGCGTAGGGCGGATTAGGAGAAGAGAGAGAGTCGGCCCGGCACGGGGCGGCGGAGCCGCCCGGCTTGTGCCCCAAGGCGCATGATGGCGACGGGTCGGTATAAGAGTGTCCCGGAGGCGACCGGCGCGGGGCGCTGGATGTCGCCGGCGCAGGCGCGTGGACGATTCAGGTGGGATTCACCATCCCGGCGGCGGTGGCCGCCGGATTGATGCGGAGACTGCAAGACATGGCCAAGATGTTCTACACGCTCGACGAGGCCGCGGCCCGGCTGAAGAAGTCGACGGACGAAGTGCGCGAGATGGCGACCAGCGGCCAGTTGCAGGAGTTCCGCGATCGCGACAAGTTGATGTTCAAGGTCGATCAGGTGGACCTCCTGGCCGGGGAGGACGAGGACTTCGGCGGGCTGGACGCGGGCGACACCGGCGCGATCCCGCTGGCGGATTCGGGCATGGGCTCGGCGATCGACCTGGCGTCTTCGGCATCGGGGATGCTGAGCCCGATCGACAACCCCAAGGAGCGGACGGGCATCTCGGTCTTCGACGTCGAGGACCTCGAGAAGGCCGATCCCAGCGCCGTGACGCAGATGTCCGACGGCGGGCTGGACGACGCGACGCTCGAGGCGGTGGGCAGCGGCTCGGGCCTGATGGACCTGACGCGCGAGTCCGACGACACCTCGCTCGGCGCCGTCGAACTGCTCGATGAGATCTATTCGTCCGAGGACGCGGGCTCGCAGGAGACGATCGCGGCGTCGGGCCTGTTCGAGGCCACGGGCGCCGAGAGCGACGAGGGCGTCTCGCGTCTGGCGTCGTCGCCGGGCGTGATGATGGTGGCGGCGGAGCCGTACGACGGCGCGGGCTCGGGCCTGGTGGGCGGGCTGGCGCTGGGCGCGGCGCTGACGCTGGGCCTGGCGATGGCGGTGACGCTGATGGGCGTCCTGGGCGCCGCGTCGGGCGGTCTGGTGACGACGGTGACCTCGAAGATGATGATGTTCGTGGGCATCGTGGCGGGCGTTACGCTGGTGGCGGGCGCGGTGGGCTTCGTGATCGGCAAGCGGGGCTGAGCGCCCGTTGATCGACCGGCGGAGTTTTGGCGTCGTTTTGGGAGGTTCAGGGGCGTCCTGGACCGTTTTATTTTTTGATTGACTCATTCCGGGGGGTGAGTTAGTCTTTTCTGCGCCGAGCCTTCGCCTTGTCTCGGTGTCCGGGGACCTCGCACGGGGTCTGGACGTCCGCAAGGGCGAGTCGCAAAGGGGCGCCATATGTCGAACCGAAGCACCTCCAGCGGTCTGCCCGCGCATTGTCGCGCCGCCGCGGGCAGCGTCCTCGCGATGCTCGCCGCCTGCGGCAGCGCGTCGTCTGCCCTGGTCGCTTGGAACACGAATTCGAACGGGAACTGGGCCACGGCCGCCAACTGGTCTTCGAATCCGGCGCTGCCCGGCCCTCTCGACGATGTGACGATCGATCGTCCCGCGGCCGCGGTGACCGTGACGCTTTCCAACGGCGATCGAACCATCAACAGTCTCTCGCTCGCCGAGACGATCCGATTCAGCGGCGGCACGCTCGCGGTCACGGGCGCGGCGAGCGTGACGGGCCAGATGTCGATGGCGGGCGGGACGCTCATCGGCGGAACGTGGACGCTCGGCTCCAGCATCAGCATGGTGTTCGAGGGCGCAACGACGAGCACGCTGCAGGGAGTGACGCTCAATGGCACGCTGAACCCCGGGCTCGGGTTCAACGTTCGATCCGGGCTCACGGTGAACGGCAACCTGTTTCTCAACCCCAACGCCGCGCTCCGCTCGCTCGAGACGCAGACGATCGACGCCGATCTGATCGGCTTCATCTCCACGCTGTTCCCCGGCGCGCTGCACGTCGCCACCGGGACGACCACGTCGCTCTCCGGGGGAACGCTCGTGGAGGCAAGCGCGGGCTCCCGTGGCGAGATCCGCAACCTCGACAACATCACGGGCGGCGGCGTCGTCAACGACGGCGTCATCCGAGCCACCGGCGCCAACTCGCGCTTTTCCATCCTCAATTCCACCTTCCACAACAACGGCCAGGTCGAGGCCCTCTCTGGCGGGATCGTGGCCATCGGCGGTACGGTCGGCGATCCCGGCACGCTGACCGAGTGGACCAACAGCGGCGTGCTCCGCGTCAACGGCGGAACGCTCGTCCTCGGCGGACGGTTCGACATCGACCCCCTCGACATCGAACGCACCGGCGGAAACGTCATCCTCGCCGGGACCCTGATCAACTCTGGCCAGACCACTACGCTCGACGCCACGAGCGGGCCGTGGCTCGCCGGGCGCGGCGTGATCGAGGGCGGGACGCTGAACCTGGGCTCCGGCGGCGGCATGCTCTTCCAACTCGCGCCGGGCCTCACGCAGGCCAAACTCACCGTCAACGACGTCGTCGTCAACGGCGACATGGATCTCGGCATTCACGGCTCGCTCGACGTCCGGGGCGGCCTCGAGATGAACGGCGTGCTCCGCTCC
This sequence comes from Phycisphaerales bacterium, assembly GCA_016742055.1. Classification (GTDB taxonomy): domain Bacteria; phylum Planctomycetota; class Phycisphaerae; order Phycisphaerales; family UBA1924; genus JACVCK01. Next base: position 1,828 of record JACVCK010000032.1, on the reverse strand, counting down.
GCCTCCAAGATCACCTCGCTGGAGACGCAGACGTTCGATGTCGACAGCATTGATTGCTACCACGATCCGTCAGGGCACACGTATCTCTACCTCGCCAACGCCACGACGCTGACGTTGGGCGCCGGCGCCACGATGCAGGCGGTCGCCGCCGGCGGCGCAAGCATCCAGGAACTGGATTCCTTCGCCCACAACACCCAGTTGATCAGCGAAGGGACGCTACGGGCCACCGGGCAAGGCTCAAACCTCTACATTGGAGCGGATCACTTCGTCAATAACGGCGTCGTTGAAGCCCTTGACTCGGGGCTCGTCACCATCGGCGGCCGCAGGACTTCACAGTCCCCCTACACCACGTTCGAGAACAACGGGGCGCTCCGGGTGAACGGCGGAACGCTGTCGTTCGGCGGCAGTTTCTGGGTCGACCCCGCGTCGATCGACCGGACCGGCGGGGCGATCGTGCTGGCGGGGGCCATGCAGAACGAGGGCCGCACGTTCACGCTCAACGGCTCCACCGGGGGTTGGCGCGTCGGTGGCGGGGAGATCGTGGGCGGCACGGTGAATCTCGTCGGCCCCAACCGGCTGCAGTGGACGTCGCAGACCGACAGCGGATTCCGCCATCTGACCCTGACCGGGGTCACGCTCAATGGCACGATCGAACTCGGCGTGTCGAACAGTCAATTGACGGTGCGCGACGGCATGACGCTCGACGGCGCCGTTCGACTGACCTCGGGCCTGATGTACCTCAACGGGGATCAGGCATGGAACGGTGGATCGATCGAACTTGGGTCCAGCGGCTCCACCGGCTCGATGCAAGTCAATGGCAACTGGACGATTGGCTCCACGACCACGGTGACCGGCCGCGGCGCCATCACGTCGACCAGCGGAAGTTCGATCACCAATCAGGGGCTGGTGCTCAAGGAGTCCGCCGGGTCGCTTCACATCGGCGGCGCCGCGTTTGAGAACCAGGGCACGCTGCGAGTCACCAGCGGAAGTCTGGAGGTGGGCGCTCAGAATGGCTGGACCAATTCGGGGCTCATCGATGTGCAGGGCGGGACGTTCCTTCTGCAAGGCGCCTTCACGAACACCGGGTCCATCTCCAAGACCGGCGGCTCTCTCGATCTGGCGGGCACGGCGCTGAACGCCGGCGGCACCATCACGATGGACGGCCTCGCCGGCTCTTGGACTCTTTCGACCGGAGGGCGCATCGTCGGCGGGGAGGTCAACTTCCTCAACGGCGCGCGCTTCCTGTTCGACTCGATCAACGATTCCGGCACGCTGCAGAATGTCACGATGAACGGAGACACGTCGGTGATCGGCGGCTCGCTGGGCATCCAGGACTCCGTGAACCTCAACGGCTCAATCTCGTTCACCGGAACGAGCGGCCGGGTGGTCCTGACCGGCGCAGGCTTGACCATCGGCGCCGGAGAGTTCGCCTTCGTCGCCAGCGGCACACAGACCAACGAGATCCGCCTGAGCGCCGCGCCCGTGACCCTCGGCGAGGACGCCATCGTCCGTGGCGGGGCGGCCTTCAGTCTGAGCAACCCCCGCGCCGTGATCGGCAGGGCGCAGAGCCTCGGAGCCACAACCCTGATCAATCAGGGCCTGATCACCGCCGATCGCGCCGGGATGCTGCTGGCGATCCATGCCGACCACCTGGAGAATGAAGGCGTCGTGAAGGCCGAAGCGGGCGGCGCCCTCTACATCGGCAACGTATTGAACAACACCGGGTCCAACGCGCAGGGGCTGATCTCCCCCGAGGTCGGCGCCGGCTGGCTGGGCCCGGAGGTCGCTACCGCCGCCTTGGGCTCCTTCCGCCGGGTGAACTGGGGGG
>JACVCK010000238.1 GCA_016742055.1 Phycisphaerales bacterium | reverse complement strand
GTTCACGCCCGCGGTGTAGGTGGAGGCGTCGTCCACGGTGGCGTAGTCGTCGTCGGCGAAGTAGTGGTCGTAGCGGGCGAAGACCTCCCAGTGGTCGGTCAGGAAGAAGCCGCCCTGCACGATCAGCCCGGCGTCGTTGGTGGTGGAGATGGTGGGGTCGTCGGCCAGAGCGCCCTCGCGGTAGGCGTACACGCCGGCGACGAACGCGTTCCACCCGTCCCCCTCGATCCCGATGTCCGCCGTGACGTACACGAGATGGTCCGTGGCGAGTTGCGCCAACTCCGGGCGCTGCGTCTCCCAGTGCCCGGCCAGACCGACCATCAGCGCGAAGTCCGAGCCGCGGAACGAGGTGTAGTCGTCGAACCGCGCCCATTCGCCCGCGGCCTTCCATTCCACGCGCCCCGTCAGCGCCGCGTCCGCGTTGTTCCCGCCGAAGGGCGTGTTGTTCGTCCGCAGCCCGTCGCTGAACGCGCCCCAGACGCGCACGTCCTCCCACTGGCGGGCGAGTTGCACGCCCTGGCTCTGGCCCTGGCCGAACAGCGCGTTGACGGCCGAAGCGTTGACCGCCAACTGGCGCGGCGCCTCGATGTACTCGTCGCGGAACAGCGCGAGTTGGAACTGCCCCGCGCGCAGTTTCCAGTCCTCCGGCAGCGAGAACGTGAAGAACGCCTGCTCCAGGCGCGCGTCGCCGCCGGACTCCAGGAACCCGAACCGCACGCGGTATGCGATGTCCTCCCACAGTTTCCCGTCGAAGAACAGCCGGCTCCGCGGGATCGAGAACCCGCCCTCAAAGTCGTCCCCACCCGGGGGCACGTCGGCCCAGTTGGCCGTGTACCTGAACTGAGTGAAGCCGTAGATGCTCAGCCGGAAGTCGCCGTCCTCGCTGGCGATGAAGAACTTCCCGTCGTGACCGGCGACGGCGGAGGTCAGCGACGTCCGCGCCTGCGCGTCGGCCATGGCCTCGGCGACCATCGCCCGCACCGCGTCCACGTCGGTTTCGCCGGCCAGCGCCGCGCTCCCGCACAACGGCAGCAACATCCATGCCCGCATCAGAACACCATCCTCGAGATCAGGAAGCCGACGGCGCAGCCGGAGATGGTCGCGACCAGGCCCGGGCGCATGAACGAGTGGTTGACGACGAACTTCCCGATCTTCGTCGTCCCGGTGCGGTCGAAGGCGATCGCCGCGACGATGGTCGCGTACGTCGGCAGGAAGAAGTAGCCGTTGACGGCGGGGAAGAACGCCACGAGCGTCGCCGCGGGCAGGCCGAGCGCCAGGCCCACGGGCATCAGCGCCGCGACCGTGGACGCCTGGCTGAACAGCAGGACCGAGAGCGCGAACAGCGCGATGGCGAAGGTCCATGGCCGGGCTTGGACGGTCTCGGAGAGCGTGCTGACGATCAGTTCGCGGTTGCCGTCGAAGAAGCAGTTGCCGAGCCAGCCCAGGCCGACGATGGACACCACCGCGACGACGCCCGCCGTGGCGACCGACGCCTTCGCCGCCAGCGGGGGCTTGGCGCCGCAGAACAGCATCATCAGGCCCGCCGACGTGTACATGACGATCTGGATGATCGTGCCCATGCTCACGGCGACCTCGCGCGTCTCGGGCGGCGCGGTGCGGGCGTTCTCCAGGGCCTCGGCCAGGCGCGCGCGGGGGATGACCTCCCGGGCCTTTTCAGGGTCCATCAACTCCGACACCGCGCTCTCGATCGTCGACAGCGGGACCGTGCCCGCCACGATCCGCGTCTCCGTGTACGTCGGACGCAGGCCCTCGAACACGCCGAAGCCCACGATCACCGCCGCCGCCGCCAGGAAGATCGCCACCGAGCCCGCGGCCCGCCGCTTCTCGACGCCCTCGAGCGGCTTGACCTCGACCGGCGCCTCCACGATGCCCTGCTTCAGCCGCTGCTGATACTCCGGGTCGTCCGCCAGTTCCGGGCCCTTGCGCACGACCGACAGCGCGCCGAGCACGCAGCCGATCAGCGTCGCCGGCACGCACACCAGCAGGATTTTGCCCAGCGTCACGCCCATCGGGTCCAGCAGCGCCAGAAGCCCCGCCGTCGCCGCCGACAAGGGGCTCGCCGTGATCGCCTGCTGCGAGGCGATCACGCTGATCGACATCGCACGCTCCGGACGCACCCCGGCCTTGCGGGACACCTCCGCGATCACCGGCAGGATCGAGTACGCCACGTGCCCCGTCCCCGCGCAGAACGTGAACAGGTACGCCACCAGCGGCCCCACGAACACGATCTGCTTCGGGTTCGCGCGCAGGAGTTTCTGCGCGACGCCGATCAGGTACGTCATCCCGCCCGCGGCCTCCATCGTCGCCGCGGCCGCCACCACCGCCACGATGATCGCCAGCACCGATCCCGGCGGCGAACTTGGCGGCAGCCCGAACACGAACACAAGGATGGCCAGCCCGATCGCCGCCGCCGACGGCACCAGCCCCACGCCCGCCGTCGCCACGCCCATCAGCGTGATGGTGACGAGGAAGGTATATTTGCGCCCCAGCCGGTCGCCCAGATACCCGAACAGGATCGCGCCCAGCGGACGAAAGCCGAACCCGACGGCAAACCCCGCCCATGCCAGCAACGCCTGCATGACTTCGGACCCGGCCGGAAAGAACGTCCGGCCGATGATCCCCGACGCCGCCAGCGTGCCATAGATGAAAAAGTCGTACCATTCGAACACCGTCCCCAGCGACGATGCCGTGATGACCTGCCGTATTTCGCCGCCCGACGGCTCCCGTTCGGTTTCGATGTCCCCGACTTCCAGCGCTTCGCTCGCCATTGCCCCTCCCAAGGCGTTTTGCCCATCGCCCGCGATGATGGCGGGGCGTGCGGCGGGCGGCAAGCGATGATTGCCGCTTGCCAGCGCCGCCGCGCGCGCTAGGCC
>JACVCK010000031.1 GCA_016742055.1 Phycisphaerales bacterium | reverse complement strand
GATCTCGGCGCCGCTCGAGCGGGTCAGACGGCGCGCCGCAGCCAACCAGGATCGACCCGACTCGGTCAACACCATCATCGAGAGCGAAATCATCCCGCGCCTGCTCATGGCGCACACCGTGGACCAGGTCCGCACCCGTCCACGCCCCCTTCGCTCCATCAGCCCCGACGAGGCCTCGCGCTTCGCCGTCCTCCCGCTCCGGCTCGAGGCCGCGAGCCTGCTCGAGGAGGTCGATGCCTTCATCGCCAAGGGCGCGAGCGTCGAGACCATCTGCCTCGATCTGCTCGCCCCCGCCGCCCGCAAGCTCGGCGAAATGTGGGATCGCGACGAGTGCGACTTCCTCGACGTCACGATGGGCCTGTGGCGCCTCCAGGAGGTGATGCGCGAGGTCGCCGCGCGATCCCCGGTCGACTACGCGGGCCTCTCCCTTCCCTACAGCGCGCTCTTCTCGCCGATGCCGGGAGACCACCACAATTTCGGCACGCTGATGATCGAGGAGGTCTTCGCGCGCGGCGGCTGGCGCAGCGAGGCGCTGGTCAAGCCCGAGCGCCGCGAGCTGCTCGACCGGGTTGCCCGCCAGCCCTTCGACCTCATCGGATTGACGCTCGCCCGCGATTGTCCTAGCGCCGCGCTCAGCAATCTCATTAAGGCTGTGCGCAACGTATCGGCCAATCCTCACATCATCGTGCTTGTCGGCGGACGAATGATCAACGAGAACCCTGAAGTGGCGTTGGAAGTGGGAGCGGACGGCACCGGAGCGGACGCGCTGGCGGCGCTCGAACTCGCAAATAACTTGGTGAAGACGGCTGCTGCACGTGACCTGAACCTCCGGTAGGTTCGGCGCGCCATGCTCACCCGCAAACACAGCATCGAAGGCAAGCACCCGTTCGGGCGGGCGGCCGAGCTGTTTGACACGCTCGATGCCGATGCAGCGATGAAGCTGGCGATGGTCGCGGGCGACGTGACGCTGGTGCTCGACGACACGGGCACGATCCTCGATGCGGCCTTCGACCCGCGCGAGTTCCCGACCTTCGGCGACCTCGTCGGGCACAACTGGATCGAGACCGTCACCGACGATTCTCGCCCGAAGATCATGGAGATGCTCGCCGCCGCCCGGCGCGGCGAGGTCGATCTCGTACTGGCGGAGCCGGTCGCGCGTGGACTGCAGTTCGGTGTTGTACTGCACGCCCAGCGGGGAGAGCGTGGCGATCTCCTGCTGCGCCGAGGAGTGGCGGCCTTCGAGCGAGGAGATGGTGTTGTCGCCGAGCAGGTTTCGGGCCCGCTGCTCGAGTTGCTGACGCTCGGTGTCGGCGCGGACGATCTGGCGGGTCAGCGCCTCGCGCTGCTCGGTGAAGGTTGAACTCGAGTCGCGGCGCAGACGCTCCATGTACGCGCGGGCCACCGTGTTCGCGATCGTCGACGCGTCCGCGCGGTCGCGCGTCGCGGCCGAGAGCGTGATGAACAGGGTGTCCGGGATGACGCGCGCCGACACCACGTCCGACAGTTCCTGGGCCGCCGTCCGCGTATCGAAGTTGCCCGTGCCGCCCGAAATGAAGCGCTTGCCCCACTTGGTGTCGTTGCGGATGTTCGGCAGCGCCGCGGCCTCGGTCAGCAGGTTCGGGTCCTGCATGACCGCCACCTGCGTGTACATGAACATCTGCATTTCGTTCTCGTCGCCGGCGTCCACGACGTCGTCGGCCCCGCGCAGCGCGGGCGACGCCTGGAACACGACCGTCGCCGTGTACTTGGGCGCGAACTTCAGCAGGAGGAAGAACGCGGCCACCCCCAGGACGACGCCCAGGATGCCGGCGCCCACCAGCCACCAGAGGTACTGCTTGAGGAGGCGCACCGGGTCCACCATCGTGTTGAACGAGGGCATGCCGGGCGCGGGGCCGGGAGAGGGCCGGACCTGACCGGGATTCGGAGCGGATGAAGTCGTCGTCGCCATGGCTGACAGTCCCCTGTCGGGAAAGGGTTCGCTTTCGTTTACTTGGCCCGCTCGATGTCCCGCATCAGGGCTTCGAGTTCAGCCCCGTACGATTCCTTGAGCACGGTGTCCGTCTCGATCGCCGCCCGCGCGTCCTCCGCGAGCGTTCTGGCGCGGCGGGCGTCGCCCAGTTGCAGTTTGACCTTCGAAAGGTGGATCTGCGCCGCGGCGCGGTCGCTCACGCTCGTGGCCGCCTTCAGGGCGCGCTCGAGCGTCTGGTCCGCCTTGGCCAGTTGGTTGGTTTCGGTGTACAGCACGCCCAGCGTGTCCAGGATCGCCGGGTTCTCAGGGTCCCGCGCCGCCGCACGCTCGGCGTACGGAACCGCCTCGGCCGCCCGGCCCAGGTGCTTGGCGAGCGTGAACGCGAGGTTGTTGTTGAACTCGGCGTCCTCGGGCGACAGCCGCAGCGCCTGCTTGTACTCCTCCGCCGAACGGGCGAAGTCGCCCGTCACGTAGTACAGGCCCGCCCGCGAGCGGCGCAGGTCCAGCGCCGAGAGCATGTCCGTCGTGGGGTCGATGGAGCTTTCGAGCCCGCTGAGCAGTTCCAGCGCCTCCGGCCAGCGCTGGGGGACCTGGCTCAGGTGCCGCGCCAGCAGGACCTTTAGGTACGGCGGCATGTCCTTCGCCGGCTGCACGGTCTCCATGAACCGGGAGATGGCGATCGGATCGCTCCGCAGCACGAGGTCGACCTGTCCAACCCACGCCCGCGCCGTCTCCGGCGACTGCGACGCCTGTTCGTAGATGCCCGCCAGGCGGCGCAGCCCGTCCTCCGGCCTGCCGCGCGCCGTGTCGATCCGCGCCCGGAACGCCTCGACCATCATCCGGTTCTCACGCTGCTGGTCCGCCGACAGCGAGTTGATCGCGCGCTCGGCCTCGTCCACCTGGGGCGGCGCCAGACGGAGCAGCGCGTCCACGCGGCGGCCCAGCAGTTCCGGCGCCTGCAGTTTGGCGTAGCCCTGCTCGTAGAAGCCCGCGGCCTGGCGGAAGTCCTGCGTCCGGGCCATCACGTCGCCCGCGAACACGAACCACGCCGGCTCCGACTCGCTCCGCTGCGCCACCGCCTGACGGGCGGCGTTCTTCGCCTCCTCGGGCCGGCCCAGGCGGATCATGTCCATGATCGTCTGGAAGCGCAGTTCGTCGTTGTTCGGATTGAACTTGATGATCTCGTTGAGTTGGCCGATCGCCTCGCTCACGCGCCCGTCCCGGTAGTACAGGTCCGCGAGCATGGTCCGAGGCATGGGCATCGTGGGGCGCAGTTTGATCGCCTGATCCAGGTCGCGCACCACCGCCTGCATCTGCGACGAATCCCCCAGCGACAACTGCGCGCGGCGCACGAACGGCAGCGGGTCTGTGGGGGCGATCGACACCGCCTCGTCCACCAGTCGGCGGGCCAGCGCCCCGTCGCCCTTGCCGACCGCGGCGTCCACGCGCAGGAGCAGCGTCTGCAGGTCGCGTCCCTGGGCCTTCTCGATCGCTTCGGCCCCGGCCATGGCGTCGTCCCAGCGGCCCATCCGCAGGAGCGCCTCGATGCGCCGCTTGGCGACGATGAGGTCGCGGTCGGCGCCGCCGTCGATCACGCGCTTGTACACCTCGGCGGCCCGCTCGTTGTCGCCGGTCGCGAACAGCACGTCGCCGATCCGCCGGTCGGCCTCCATGAGTTCCTTGCTCTGCACGGCGCGGGCGGCCTCCAGCGTGGCGACCGCTTCGGCGCGCGCGCCCAGGTTGGCGTAGTAGTCCGCCTTGGCGAGGCTGGCGGTCAGGCGCTCCGGCTGCGTGGTCAGCGTGGCGATGTAGTCGTCCCAGGCCTTGGCCCCGCCCGCGATGTCGCCCTGCGCGCCCGCCAGGCGAGCCCGCAGCGAGACCGTCACGAGCGCGTCCGGGCCCTGGGTGGGCAGGAGGGCGATCGCCTGTTCGGCGCCCTTGTAGTTGCCGACGCTGAGCATGAGGCGGGACAGCGCCGTGGTGTTCTCGATGTCGGTCGGGTCGATGCTGAACCGACGCTCCCGCGCCGAAAGGGCCGCCTGCTTGTCGCCGAACTGCTCCTCGAGGTCCAGCCACGCCGACAGCAGCGACGGCTCGTTCGGATTGAGCGACTTGGCGCGGCGGGCCAGTTCCAGAGCGTCGTCCGCGCGGCGCAACTCCACGAGGGCGCCAATGAGGGGGCGCACCATCGTCGGGTCGGTCGGCCGGATCTCCACGGCGCGCCGGAGCGCCTCGAGGCCCGGCTCGATGAGGCCCTTACCGATCCGCGCCTGGCCCAGGAGGCGCCACGCGGGCGCCGAGAACTGGTTCCGGGCCGTGGCGCGCTCGAGCGTGGTGATGGCCGCGTCGTACTTTTTCTCCGACAACTCCAGGCGCGCCTTGTACAACTCGCCGCCGAGTTGATCGATGTTCTTCTGCGCCGCCAGGGCCGCCTGCGCGCGGGCGTCGTCGAATCGCGACTCCTCGAGGGCGTCGACGAACTTCACCTCGATGATCCGCGGGTCGGCGGGGTCGAGCCGCTCGGCGCGGGCCAGCGTCTCGGCCGCCTCCTGGGGCATGCGGTTGGTGCGCTGCAGGTAGAAGATCTGCAGGAGTTTGTCCATCTCCGGGATGTTGGAGCCCTCGATGAACCGGATGCGCACGATGACCGGGTCGGGGATGTCCAACTGGAGCGAGGCCAGACGGATCTCGTCGTTGGCGGGGAACTTCTCCCGCGCCGCCGCGACCACGCGCCGGGCCTCGTCGATCTTGCCCTGCTGGGTCAGGAGCGAGAGTTTCTCGGTGACGGGGCGCGGATCGTCGGGGTTCTCGGCGATCAGTTTGTCGAGGATCTCCGCCGAGCGCGCGAAGTTCGACGGCTGCATGAGGCGCCAGCGCCGGGCCTCGAGCAGCGCCCGCACGATCGGGTCGCGGATCTCGGTCGAGTCCCGGTCCTCCATGACCGTCTTGATCACGTCGATCCACTGCTTGATCCGCGGGTTGTCCGGGTCGATGGCGTTGAGCGCCTTGATGCGCTCGTAGGCCTTGGTGATGTTCTGGAGGCGCATCTCCAGTTCGGTCGCCTCGATCTGCGCCATGTAGTTGGTCGGATCGACGGCCAGGATGCGGTCGTACTGCTGCAGCGCCGCGCCCACGGAGCCCTCGCGCTCCAGCGCCTTGCCGAGCATGAACAGGACGCCGACGTCCTGCGCCCCCGTGCGCGTGTTCAGTTCCGAGAGCAGGCGGACCGCGTCGGCGTTGCGCTGCTCGCTCACCGCCATCATGGCGTCCACGCGCAGCAGCATGATGTCGTCCGCCGAAACCCGCTTGGCCAGTTCCTCGCGGTGCGCGCGGATCCGCGACAGCATCGCCGGGCGCTGGTCCTCGGGCGTCTTGTTCCACATCTGGATCGCCTGGTCCACCTGAGCCGCCACCGCGGTCACGCGCTGCGATCGCAGCACGATGCCCTCGATGCTCACGGGCAGGTTCGGCATCTCCACGATCTTCTGGTACTGCGAGATCGCGTCCTCGTGACGACCGGCCGAGCCGAGCGCCTCGGCGCGCAGCAGGAGCAGCATCGGATCGTTCGGGCGCGCCTCGGACATCCGCTCGATGATCGCCAGCCACAGCTCCGCGCCGTCGTCGCGACGCGCCGTCATCAGGTTCCGCTGCAGACGCGTCAGGAACGGACGGTCCAGCGACTCCGTGGGCATCGTCGTCACCGCGTCCACGATCGGGTCCAGTCGCTGGCCCGCCTCGCGCAGCGCCGCCTCCTTCGTCGCCAGCGTCAGCGCCGTCTGCAGTTTCTCGTCCGCCTCCATCTCCCAGAGCCGCATCATCGGGCGCGCGTTGCCCGGGTTCGCGGCGATCAAGCGGCGGAGCATCTCCTTGGACGCCGCCCAGCGGCGCGCGTGCTCCTCGACCCGACCGGCTCGCTTGGCCCGATCGGCCTCCGAGTACTCCAGTTCCACCAGGCCCAGCTGCGACTCCATGTCCGAGGGGTCCACCTCGATCGCCGCACGCAGGTCCGCCTCGATGTCGCGCTTGACCTGCTCGTTGGGCTCGACGGTGCGCGCCTCGTACAGGCGCGCCAGGCCGCGGTACCGACGCAGGCGCTGGGTCTCCGGGGCGTCGGGGGCGAGCCCCTCGAGCGCGCGCCCGGCGCGGACGGCCAGTTCGGACCATTCGGTGGCGCCGACCCCGAACAGCCGGCCCTGGTTGAACATCGTCGCCAGGTAGTCCTCCTGCGCCGTCGGGTCGGACGACTGCACGACCGCCAACTGCTGGAGGATGCCCATGTAGTGCTTGCTGTAGGCGTCGCGGTACGACGTCTCCGACTCCGGCGCCTGCTGGATCAGGACGTCGCGCCATTTCTTCAGCCAGCGCACGTTCGTCCGGTCCTCGGACACCGCCTTCGAGTACGACTCGGCCGCCCCCGCGATGTCCCCCTTGGCCAGGAGCGCGTCGCCCTTCTTCTCGTGGTCGTCGCCCGACTGGCTCATGACCTTGTACGCCAGCACGCCCACGCCCGTCGCCGCCGCGAGCAGGACCACGCCGAGAATCGCCACGAACTTGATGTCGACCTTGCCTGCCATAGCCGTCCGTTCCGATCAGAAAATCTTCGTCGTCCGCCTCGCCCGGCGCGCCACAAGCGCGCCCGTCTATTGCGACTGCCCTCTGGCCGCGCCGGCGCGGCCCCGCGGGTTGTCCTCCGGGTACCGGCCCGCCTGCACCTCAACCCAGTCGGGCAGGCACCGCATGATCTCCGGCAGCCCTTCCCTCAGGAAGTCCGCCGCCTGCGCCGCCAGGTCCTCCGCGGAGGCCGCCTGGAAACTGGTGAATTGAACCTTCGCGAAGTACGCGTAGTCGTCCGTCAGTTTGAACGCGAGCGAGCGCACATCCTCGGCCTTCGGGGCCACCGATCCGTTCGCGATGAAGAAGTAGCCCGCGTAGACCTCCTGCGACACGCCCGGCGCCGCGAACCGCGTCACGTTCATGCGCAGGTTCTCCACGCCGAACGGCAGGCGCACGCGGGAGTGGTCCTGCGTGAACGCCGTCCACACGACGCCGTTCTCGGCGTCGACCGTCGTGTCCGGCGAAAAGGCGGACATGTCCAGCGGCACCTTGACCACGCGCGAGGCGCCCGTGATCGACATCCCCCCGCCCACGAAGCAGCGCTCGGGGACGTGCGGGACGGTGTCGATCATGCCGGTGTAATACGCCGCGTGGAAGTCCAGCCCGACGGGCTGGCCCTCCCACGTTCCGACGTAGAGGCGCGAGACGTAGTTGTCGGTGTCGAGTTCTTCGAGCGCTTCGGCGGAGAGGACCTCGTCGGATCCCTGGCGCTCCCAGGCGCCGATCTTGAAGGGGATCGCGTGGACCTGTCGGCCGCCGGGCGCCTCCACGGGGAGTTTGGCCAGGTGGATGCCCAGGATGCGCACCGCCCCCCGCAGTCCCACCGCACCCAGGAGCAGCGCCGCGAACGCCGCGATGAACGCCGGACTCGTCAGGGTCGCGCGCTTCATGCCTTCGCCCCCTTCGTCGCCGGCTCGCGCACGATCCGCTTGAGGAGCCACACGATGCCCATGTACGCCAGGAACGCCGGCACGAGCCACAGCACGCCGATCAGGGTGTGCGCGTCGCCCGCCGCGAAACCCGGGTTCACCAGGCTCATCACCGCCAGCGTCACCACGCGCAGCACGTTCGTGGCGAGCGCCACGGGCACGGCCATGAGCACCAGCGCCACCCGCTGCCACCAGCGCGGACAGGAAAGGAACGCCACCGCGACGCCCAACGCCAGGAACGCGATCACCATGCGCATCCCCGCGCAGGCCTCGGCCACGTTCAGCGGGACGACCCGCCCGTTGTGGCGCATCGTCAGCGCGTTGCCCATGATGTCCGTCGACAGGCCGAACATGTTCAGCGTCAGCCAGTCGCCCTTGGTCGCCAGGATCTGCAACTGGAACGTGATCATGCCCATCAGTTTGTCCGCCAGCGTCACGCCGAACGCCAGGTACATGATCGGGAACGCCACGACCCCGAAGATCGCCGGACCCAGCAGCAGCATCGCCAGGCCGGCCACGCAGAGCGTGATCGCGAACCCCTGGAACATGTGGATGCCCGGCGCGTCCATCAGCGTGAAGAGGATGTACACCGCCAAGCCCAGCAGCAGCGGGAGCATCCCGGGCCAGAACACCGAGGGCTTCAGCCGCGCGATCTCATCGCGTCGGGTCCAGACCACGTACGCGCTGATCAGCGGCACCATGTAGGCGTGGCCCCAGTCCGCCGCGTACCGCGAACTGAACTGGTGCTGCCGGAGGAACCAGTCCCCGAACATCGCGGCGATCCCGACCAGCAGGAGGCCGGCCATGGCCAGGTTCGCCGGGGCCAGCCAGGCGCGCAGGACAACCGCCGAATCGACCTTCGCCGACCCGCCGCCCGCGCCGCTCGCCGTCGCCGCCATGCTCACCGCCGTCGGTTCCTCCTCGTCGCGCCGCCTGACCAGCCGCCCACCGGGCGGGCCGACCCGCCCGCGCCGATCGCGGGCAAAGCCGGTCCCCGGGCAACCTTACGATCAGCCCGGGGCCTGGTTCGGCGTCCTGCCTTTTCCTTCCGCCGCGACGGCTCCGCCGCGCGGCCACGTCCCGTCCTCACTGACCGAACCGGTTCGTCGGCGGGGCGCCGAACACGTCGTTGCCGAAGTTCCGGTCCAGCAGGAATCCGAACCCGTACGTCGTCCGGAAGCCGTTCCGGATGATCGCCGCCGGCTGTGCCCAGAAGTGCGTGCCGACGTTCACCTGGTCGTCCGGCTTCAGGAACACGTCCGGCTGGGTGCCCTCAAAGATCGCCCGGAGGTTCAGCCGGATCGTGGCTTCCCGGTCATCGCCGATGCGCCGCGTCAGGTCCACGCGCTCGGGGATGCCCACCGCGCTCAGACCGCCCGCCGAGATGATCGCCTGTTTCAAGGTCAGCCGGCCGACCTGTGGCATCTGGTACACGCCCGGCCGAGCGATGCCCGGCCCGCCCATGTACACCAGGCCCAAGTCCGGGCCCGGGACGCTGATCACGTCGCCGGGACGGATCACGATGTTGTACTGGGCCGCTCCCTTGAGCAGCGGGCCCGTCGGAACCTCGATGATGCGCTGCGTGACCAGGCGCGGCGAGTCGGCTTCGGGCGTCCCGCCGCTCGGCGAAGTCGCCGCCGTCACCTGCACCCAGCGTCCGTTGAGGAACATCCAGGAGCCCTGACCCGGCGTGCGCGCCGGCTCGGTCCGCGTGGGCTGCGTCGGAGCCGACTCGATCAGGTCGATCGGCGGGTCCACCGGGACCGGCTGCGAACTCTGATTCTGCGACAGCGCTCCCCAGCCCACCGGTTCGTCGCCGCCCAGAGAGCCCGGAGACGGGTCCTCGCCCAAGCGACGCAGGAGGTCTTCCAAGTTCGTGCCCTGAGGCGTCGGCGCCGGACGCGGCGCCGTCGGCGAATCCGCCGGGCGACGAGCGCCCGCGGCCTCGGTCAGCGGCACCTGGCGGATCACCTGCACCTTGCGGATCGTCGGCGAAATGCCGCCGGCCTCCGTCAGCGCCTCCAGCAGCCGGTAGTCCGGCGACGGAATGAAGTACCGCCCCACGCCCGCGATCGATCCGAAAATCGAGAATGTCGCCTGGCGCTGGCCCGACATCGTCACCGCCACCAGCGGCGGCTCGCGCATCAGGCCCGCACGAACGACCTCCTGGCCGATCAACTGGCGGATCTCCTCCGCCGTCAGGCCCTGCACCGGGATGCGGCCCAACTGCGGGAGGTCCAGCGTGCCCTGCGTGTCCACCACGCGGTCGTAGATGGCCGGCTGCCCGATCGCGATGAAGTCGTAGATCTCCACGCGCATCCCATCGCCGGGACCGACGGTGTAGTCCGAGATCACCGGCACGAGGTCGTCCGGAGTCACCTGCGTGATCTCGACGAAGTCGCCCTCCTCACGCTCGATCACGTCGATGCGCTCGAGGATCGGAACGACCGTGGGCGTGTTCTCCCAGCGTCCCACGACGCTCGGGTCCCACAGCCACGAGTCCGTCTCAGTCCCGCAGCCCGACAGCGCCGCCGCCAGCGCCGCACAAAGCGAAAGTCCAGCCGTCGCGACCGTTCGAGGACCGCGACCGACAACCCAGCGCTTCTCAGGGCGGCGCCGCCCGGCTCTGTGACTCACTGCCTGCTCCTTCTCAATGCCGTTCACGAAGACGGGCCCTTCTCCGTGCCCCTCGACCGAGGGGTAGCCCGCCTGCGCGTCTCGCGGCGCTCCGCGCCGCCGTTCCATCCGACTCCCGAACGCCCAGCGCAAACCCCGCTGGACGCACAACCTAACACCCGCGAACAGACTGTCAACGCGGGTCCCGGGGACGATCCATTGTCCCCAAACTTCCAAATTCCACTCCGTCAGATCGACCGACGACCCTCCCTCCGTTCAACCAGCACGCCCTTTTTCGGCGGACCGTCTCTTGCCACCCCCCAATCCTGACCTTTACTTCCCACTGGCGACCGCGGTTCGGCCCCCCCAACGGCGTCTACACTAGGCCCCGGATGACGCCCCCCATCGATCCAGCAGCGCCGGTCCCCGTCGTCACGCCCGTCCCGCAGGACCCTGCGGCGCTCCAGCGGACCCTTGCCCGCCACCCCCGGCCCTTGGGCGGCGACCCGCTCCGCTCCGCGGGCAGGCCGCTGGTCTCCCTGTCCGGCCTCATCCTCAATAACACCGGCCCAGCGCCCACCCCGAACCACCTGGCCCCCAAGCGCAAGCCCGATTGGCTACGGGCCAAACTGCCCGGGGGCCCGGGGTACGAACGTCTCCGCAACATCATGTCGGAGCACAAGTTGCACACCGTCTGCGAAGAGGCCGGCTGCCCCAACATGGGCGAGTGCTGGGCCCGGGGCGTCGCGACGATCATGATCCTGGGCGACACCTGCACCCGGGCCTGCGGGTTCTGCAACGTCAAGACCGGGCGCCCCGTTATCCTCGATACCGATGAGCCCAGGCGTGTGGCCGAGTCGCTGGCCCTCATGGGGCTGAAGCACGTGGTCATCACGAGCGTCAACCGGGATGAATTGAAGGACGGGGGCGCGGGAATCTGGGCCGAAACCATTCTCCAGACCCGTGCCGCGTGCCCGGAGATGTCGATCGAGGTCCTGATCCCGGACTTGGAGGGCAACTGGGAGGCCCTTCAACTGATCATCGAGGCGCGCCCCGAAATCCTCAATCACAACCTCGAGACCGTCCGGCGCATGTACCCGGCCGTGCGGCCCCAAGCGAAGTTCGACCGCTCTCTCGAACTCCTGCGCCGCTGCAAGGACGCGGGGCTGGTGACCAAGACGGGCATCATGGTCGGCATCGGCGAGCGGGACGACGAGGTTCTGGACCTGATGGACGACCTCCGGGCCGCGGCGGACACCGACATCCTCACCATCGGCCAGTACCTCCAGCCCACGCGCAACCACCTGCCGATCGACCGCTGGGTGACGCCCGAGACGTTCGCCCGCTACCGGGAGCAGGGCTTGGCTCGCGGGTTCAACGTCGTCGAGAGCGGCCCGATGGTGCGCTCGAGTTACCACGCGGACGAGCAGGCGGACCGCCTGAGCGGCGCCGCGCGGGAGACGCACGAGGCGATGGGGCGGCTGCTCAACCACCGCTAGTCGCTCGGTGCGTTTTCTCCGGTACGCTCTTTCCGCTCATGCCCCAGGCGCCAGAGTCCCGCCGAGCCTTCTTCCGCTCCCTCTCGCCCCGCGCGCGCGGGACGCTGCTCGCCGGCATCTTCATCACCTTCGGCGCGATCAACGTCCTCCCGGTCGCCGCGGGGTTCTATCCGGTCAGCCCGTGGTGGGTCACGCCGCTGATGGCGGTCTACGGCGGGCTGGTGGCGTGCGGGTGGGCGATGGCGTTCATGTGGACCTCGCGGCTGTTCTGGATCGTCGCGCCGGTTTCCTTCTTCTTCCCGCCGGCGCTGTTCATCGGGCTCGACCTGTTGGGCGTCCCCTTGTCCATCGAGCCCCGGCGGGCCCTGATCGTGGCGGCGGTGGTCGGCGCCATCCTCGGGGTGATCGGCGGGTACGTGTGCTTCGTCTACCTCGTGCGGGGCGAGGCGGCGCAAAAAATCCGCATGCGCGCGGAATTGGACCTGGCCCAGAAGATCCACGAGGCGCTCGTGCCGCCGATCGACCTGGCGCTGCCCGGCGTCCTCGTGCATGCGCGGTCTATCGCCAGCAGCGAGATGGGCGGCGACCTCATCGACGCCTTCGAGCGCGACGGGCGCCTCGACCTGATCCTCGCCGACGTGTCCGGGCACGGCGTGCGCGCCGGCGTGGTCATGGGCATGCTCAAGGCCGCGCTCCGCGCCGAACTCCGCGCCGCACGCGCCCACGCCGACGACCCCGGACTGATCCTCCGCGCCGTCAACGGAGCGCTCGGGCCGATCGTCGCGCCCGGCATGTTCGCCACGGTCGCGGCGCTGCGCATCGAGACAACCCCGACCGCCGGCGCCGGACCCCTGCGCGTCCGCGGCGCGCTCGCCGGGCACCTGCCCATCCTCCGCATCGACGCCGCCGGCGCCGTCCACTCCAGCGACAACGACCACCTGCCCATGGCCATCGACGACGACGAGCCCTACAGCGCCTTCGACGTCCCATGCGACGCTGGAGACCTGCTGGTCCTGTACACCGACGGTCTCACCGAGGCCGCGGCGCCGACGGGGGAGCAGTTCGGCGTCGCCCGCCTCGCCCGGATCGCATCCGAACGGCGCGCGGCGCCGCTTCCCACGATCGCCGACGCCATCCTCGACGCCGTGCGGACCTTCTCGGGGGAGCCCGCGGATGACCAGACCATCATGCTCGTGCGCCTGGGCTGAGGGCGTCCCTAGACTTGCGGCGTGAAGGCCGACCACACCGAGTCGCGTCTGCAGCAGATCGCCGCCCACGCCGCGGCCCAGGCGCTGCCGCCGCGCGGCAAGCCGGTCGAGTTGGCCATCGCGCTGCCGTACGTCCGCGCCCTGGAGGCGAAGGACGGCCTGACGGCGGCGCACACCTGGCGCGTCGTGCTGTACACGCGCCACCTCGCGGAGGAGTTCGGGCTGGACCACGAGGCCGTGTCGCGGATCGGCGTCGCGGCGGCGCTGCACGACGTGGGCAAACTCGACATCCCCGACGGCATCCTCCTCAAGCCGGGCAAACTCACCGACGAGGAGTTCGAGATCATCAAGACGCACCCCGTGAAGGGGCACGAGCGCCTGCTGGCCATCGGCGTGGACGACCAGGTCGCGCTCAACCTCGTGCGCTGGCACCACGAGCGGCTCGACGGCAAGGGCTACCCCGACGGCATCGCCGGCGCGCAGATCCCCATCGGCGCGCGATTCTTCTCCGTCATCGACACGTTCGACGCCCTCACGAGCCTCAGGCCCTACCGCTCCACCGTCGGCGACGCGGCCGGCGAACGGGCGCTCGAAGAACTCCACAAGGGCGTGGGCACGCGCTACGACCCCGAGGCCGTCGAAGCGTTCTGCCGCATGCACCGCCGGGGCGACCTGGGCTGGATCATGGAGTACTTCAACGACGCGGCTTCCACGCCCGGCTTTGACCAGTTCGCGGCTCTGGACAAGATCCGGCGCGCCTCGACGATCTCGACCGGGGCGGCGCCGTGAGCGCGCCGACCGTCCACCGCGTGAACTTGGCGGAGGCGTTCGCGACGTTCGACGAGCGCTGGTCCCCGCGCCTGGCGGGCGCGGTCAACGACTGCGCGGTCAAGATCGTCAAGATCGAGGGCGATTTCATCTGGCACAGCCATGAGCGCGAGGACGAGATGTTCCTCGTGGTTCGGGGCTCGTTCACGATGCGCCTGCGCCCGCCGCTGCGCGACATCGAGGTCCGCGAGGGCGAGTTCGTGGTGATCCCCCGGGGCGTAGAGCACTGCCCAAGCGCCGCGGCGGAGTGCCACATCCTCCTGTTCGAGCCGGCCTCGACGCTCAACACCGGGGGCGTGGTGAACGAGCGGACCCGCGCCGATCCGCCTTCGGTCTGACGCTCTCCGGGGGGCGGCGGAATCCGTCGCAACCCCTTGACCCTCCTGCGCATATCCGTACTCTGTCGCCGTCCAACGCCTGCGCCGTCCCCGGGGACAGCCCTCACGCCCGCACCCCCGCCAAGGAACCGCCGATGTCGCTCCCACAGCTCACCGACGAACAAGTGCGGACGTGGACGCTCGAACAGAAGGACCGCTGGTGGCTGGAGAACGTCTACAAGGGGAACATGCCGCAGTTGACGCTGCGCTCGGCGCTCACCGGGTTCCTGATGGGCGGCGTGCTGTCGGCGACGAACCTGTACGTGGGCGCCAAGACGGGCTGGACGCTGGGCGTGGGCATCACGTCGGTGATCCTGGCGTTCGCGCTCTACAAGGTCTTTGCGCGGATGGGCTGGGGCAGGGAGTTCACGCTCCTTGAGAACAACTGCATGCAGTCGATCGCCACCTCGGCCGGGTACATGACGGCGCCGCTGGTCTCGGCGCTGCCGGCGTACATGCTCGTGACGGGCGAAACGCTGCCCTGGGGCGTGATCTTCCCGTGGATCGTGGTCGTGGCCATCCTCGGCGTCCTGTTCGCGTTCCCGCTGAAAAAGCGCTTCATCAACGACGAGCAGCATCCGTTCCCCGAGGGCCGCGCCTGCGGCGTGGTGATGTACACGTTGCACTCCGGCGAAGCCGAAACCGGCGTGTTCAAGGCGAAACTGCTGGCCATCGCCGCCCTGGGCGCCGGGGCGATCAAGTTCCTCCAGTCCGACGGCATCATGGGCAAGATCCAGGGCTGGGTGGGCGTCGAGCGTCCGTGGGTGTTCTGGCACTACTTCGACGAGCCCTTCTACTGGCTCGCCGCGCGGATGAGCCTCGAGGAGCCGGCGATCGGCGGCGTGCCGCTGCGTCAACTCACGCTGCGCCCGGAGATCGACCTGGCGATGATCGGCGCGGGCGGGCTGATGGGCATCCGCACGGGCGTGTCGCTCCTGATTGGGGCGACGATCAACTACGCGATCCTCGCGCCCATGGCCATCGGCTGGGGCGACGTCGCCCCGAACGTCGCCCCGGACGGCACGGAGTTCTACAACTTCCGCGCCATCACCGCGTGGGCCCTCTGGGGCGGCGTGGCGATGATGACCGTCGCCTCGCTCGTGGCCTTCTTCGCCAAGCCGCAGGTCATCCTCGGCGCCTTCGCGGCCCTCACCGGCAAGAAGCGCGAGGGCACGGACGTGCTCGCGCACATCGAACTGCCGATGCGCGTGTTCGTCATCGGCATCCCCATCGTCGGCGCCGTCGTGGTCTTCATGGCCCACAAGTTCTTCGGCGTCGAGTACTGGCACGGCGTCATCGCCGTGCCGCTGGTGTTCGTCTTCACCCTCATCGGCGTCAACTCCACCGCCCTCACCGGCATCACCCCCGGCGGCGCGCTGGGCAAACTCACCCAACTCACCTACGGCGCCATCGCGCCGGGCAACATCCAGACCAACATCGCCTCCGCCGCCATCACCTCCGAGACCGCCCTCAACGCCTCCAACCTCCTCATGGACATCAAGCCCGGCTACATGCTCGGCGCCAAGCCGCGCCAGCAGGCCATCGGGCACGTGATCGGCATCTTCGCCGGCGGCCTCGCGGCCGTGCCGCTGTTCAACCTCCTGTTCCTGCAGAACGGCCTCGACGGCATGCGCACCGAGCAGTTCCCGATGCCCGGCGCCACCGTCTGGGAGAGCGTCGCCCGCATCCTCACCGAGGGCCTCGACACGCTGCCGAAGTCGGCCCTCGTGCTCGCGATCTCCGGCGCCGTCCTGGGCCTGGTCCTCGAGGTCGTGCGGATCGTCACCAGGGCCAGGTTCCCCCTCTCGCCCGTCGCGCTCGGCCTGGCGTTCGTCATCCCCTTCACCACCTGCTTCGCGATGTTCCTGGGCTCGTTCATCTTCTGGGTGGCGACCAAGGTCTACAAGAACCCCGCCAGCCGCGGCTACCGCACCTGGGTCGATTCCTCCGAGCCCATCGCCGCGGGCGTCATCGCTGGCGCCGCGATTATCGGAATCATCGACGCCGTGGTGATCGCGCTCGGCTGACGTGGCGGGCGCCCTGCCATCGCCCCCCGCGGCCGTCGAATCGCGGACGCACAAGGGTTTCCTCCCCCGCTTTTGCCTGGAACGGTCCTCAATCTCCGGAAATGGGGGCTGCCAAGCCGGGAGTCCGGTGGCATAATGACCGCGGGGACGCCCGGGCGGGCCTTCCGCGTTCGCGGCCCGTTCCCTCCGTCCGCAGGAGCAGAGCCCGCCATGATCCGCCGCGCCGCCGTCCTCGCTGTCCTCCTCGCCGCCGGCCCCGCCGGCGCGCAACTCGGCCCCCCGCCCGTCCCGCCCCAGAACCCCATCACCGAGTCCAAGCGCGTCCTGGGCAAGATCCTCTTCTGGGACGAGCAACTCTCCTCGGACAACACCGTCGCCTGCGGCACGTGCCACATCCCCACCTCCGGCGGCGGCGACCCGCGCATGAACGCGGTCAACCCCGGGCCGGACGGGGTCATCGGCACGGCCGACGACAAGCGCGGTTCGCTGGGCGTGATCCGGTCGCGGAGCGACGGGCGCTACAAGCCCGATGAGGAGTTCTTCCTGCAGCGCCAGGTGACGCCCCGCGGCGCCAACTCGATGATCATGGCGGCGTACCAGCAGTTCCTGTTCTGGGACGGGCGCGCGCGGACGCAGTTCGTGGACCCGGACTCCGGCGCCACGCTGATCACCTGGGGCGGCGCCCTTGAGAGCCAGGCGATCGAGCCGCCGAACTCCACCGCGGAGATGGCGCACGAAGGGCGCGACTGGCGCGCCATCGCGCACAAGATCCGGCGCGACCGCCCGCTCGCCCTCGCGACGAACATCCCCCCCGACCTGCACGCCACGCTCTCCACGAACCCGACCTACCCGATGCTCTTCAAGGCGGCGTTCGGCGACCCGGACATCACCGCGACGCGCATCGCGTTCGCGCTGGCGACGTACCAGCGCACGCTCGTGCCCAATCGGACGCCCTTCGACCTGGGCACGATGACGCCCGCGCAGCAGGCCGGGCGCAACACCTTCAACACCGTCGGCTGCAACAACTGCCACACCACGCCCCAGTTTCACTTCCCGGACTTTTTCAACATCGGCATCCGCCCCTGGCAGGAGGACCCCGGGCGCATGGCCGTCACCGGCAGTCTCGCCGAGCGCGGGCGCTTCAAGCCGCCCACCCTCCGCAACGCCGGGCTCAAGCCCGACTACATGCACAACGGACAGTTCCGCACGCTCGAAGAGGTGGTGTTCTTCTACGGCGACTCGAGCCAGCAGTTCCAGGACAACCTCGACACCTTTCTGCCCATCCCCCTCAGCGCCACGCAGCGCTCGAACGTCGTGGACTTCATCCGCAACGGCCTGCTCGACCCGCGCGTGCGCGACGGGCTGTTCCCTTTCGACCGGCCCACGCTCGCCAGCGAACGAATCGGCACGAGCCCCGCGCTCATCGGCGACGGCCGCCCCGGAGCCGGCGGCGTCACGCCCTGGATGATCGCGCTCGATCCTTCCGCCATCGGCTCCGACGCCTTCCGCCTCGGCCTCGACGACGCGCTCCCCGGCGCCGAGGCGTTCATGGCCATCTCCGACGCGCCCCCCCTCGGCGGAGTGCTCACGCCCCAGTCGCTCGTGGGGCCCATCGTTGTCGAGAGCGGGCCGGGCGGCATCGGACACGCCACCTTCGCCTACCCCATCCCGGCCGACGCGCTCCTCGCGGGCACGACACGCTACTTC
>JACVCK010000237.1 GCA_016742055.1 Phycisphaerales bacterium | reverse complement strand
TGTACAGATGCATGATGATGGTGTCTGTCGAGTGGGCAACCGCGGACTCTAAGCCGGTTAGGCCGGCGGCAGCGTTAGATGTGTATAAGGGACCGCTGTTCAACGACGGGGCGGGGGTGTTGGGCGGGGCGGTTTCGTTCGCGGCGGGCAACGCGCCGCGTTCGATCGCCGCGGCGGATGTGGACGCTGACGGGCGTCTGGACCTGCTGACGGCGAACACGCTCTCGGGGAACGTGACGCTGTTCCGGGGCGACGGTCTGGGGGGATTCGGGGCGCCGGAGGCGACGGCGGTGGGCAGCACGCCGCGGAGCGTGGTGATGGGGGACTTCAACCGGGACGGTCGGATCGACTTCGCGGTGGTGAACCGTCAGGGCAACCAGGCGAGGTGCTATCTGAACGACGGGACGGGGCTGTTCACGCTGGCCGGCTCGCAGGCGGTGGGGGAGTTGCCGTGGTTCGTGACGGCGGCGGACTTTGACGGCGATGGGGTGTTGGACCTGGCGAGCGCGAACGAGGGCGGGCGGAGCGTGTCCGTGCTGCGGGGTCTTGGGGATGGGACGTTCGAGGCGCGGGTGGATCTGGCCGTGCCGAATCAGACGCGCGCGGTGGCGGCGGCGGACCTGGACGGCGACGGGGACGCGGACCTGGCCAGCGCGGTGTTCGGCGCGGGGGTGGTGTCGGTGTTGCGGAACCTGCGGAACGGTCTGGCGTCGTGCCCGGGGGATGTGGACGGCGACGGCGATGTGGACTTCGGCGACCTGAACGCGCTGCTGGGCGTGTTCAATGCGCCGTGCCCGTAGGGGCGAGGTCGCGGAGGTCGCGGGCGGGCCGCCCGCGCCTCGGCTAACATGCGGAGATCGGTATCCGGAAGCCGTACTCTGAGGAGGCCCGCGCATGACGACCGGCATGCCCACGCAGAAGATCCGCGGCCCGCTGAACCTGGCGAAGTGGATCGAGGACAACAAGAGTCTGATGAAGCCGCCGGTCTCGAACAAGACCATCTGGCTGGATCAGGACTTCATTGTGTTCGTGAGCGCCGGGCCGAACACGCGGAACGACTACCACGTGAACCCGACGGAGGAGTTCTTCCTGCAGATCAAGGGCGACGTGTACGTGAAGATCATCGAGGGCGGCCAGAGCCGGAACGTGATCATCCGCGAGGGCGAGGCGCTGCTGATCCCCGCGTGGGTGCCGCACTCGCCGCAGCGTCCAGCGGACACGATCGGGCTGGTGGTGGAGTACAAGCGTCCGGAGGGTGAGATGGACTCGCTGCGGTTCTACTGCGAGAACTGCGACCACCTGGTGTACGAGGAGCACTGGAGTCTTTCGAACATCGACCATGACCTCAAGCGGATCATGGAGAACTTCTGGGGCGGTCCGGAGTCGGTCCGCACGTGCGAGAAGTGCCGGAAGGTGATCCAGCCCGCGAAGGAGGCCCGGCTCCCGACGGCCTGACGGGCGGCGGGAGGAGGGCGTATCCTGAGCGCGGTGGCTCCCGAAAAGATCGACATCCACACGCACATCCTCCCCGAGCGCTGGCCGGACCTGCGCGAGCGCTACGGCTGCGGCGGGTGGGTTTCGCTGGAGCATCACAGGCCCTGCTGCGCGCGGATGATCATCGACGGCAAGGGCTTCCGAGAGATCGGGCACAACTGCTGGGACCCCCTGGAGCGCGTGCGCGAGTGCGACGAGGCGGGCGTGACGATGCAGGCGCTGAGCACGGTGCCGGTGATGTTCTCGTACTGGGCGAAGCCCGAGCACGCGCTGGACCTTTCGCGGATGCTCAACGACCACATCGCGGGGGTCGTGCGCGGGGCGCCGTCGCGGTTCGTGGGGCTGGGGACGATCCCGATGCAGGACACGGACCTGGCGTGCCGGGAACTCGAGCGGTGCGTGGGGGAGTTGGGGATGGCGGGCGTGCAGATCGGCACGCACGTGAACGGGGAGAATCTGGACGAGGAGCGGCTGGCGCCGGTGTTCGAGACGGCGGAGAGGACGGGCGCCGCGGTGTTCGTGCACCCGTGGGACATGCTCGCGCCGGAGCGGATGGAGCGTCACTGGCTGCGCTGGCTGGTGGGGATGCCGGCGGAGTCGGCGCTGGCGATCAGCAGCGTGCTGATGGGCGGGGTTCTGGATCGGTTCCCGTCGCTGCGTCTGTGCTTTGCGCACGGGGGCGGCTCGTTCCCGGGGACGGTGGGGCGGATCCAGCACGGCTTTGAGGCGCGCCCGGACCTGTGCGCGACGAAAACGAAGCGGGGGCCGATCGAGTACTTGCGGACGGAGGGAGCGCCGGCGCGGTTCTGGGTGGATTCGCTCACGCACGACGACGCGGCGCTGCGGCGGGTGGTGGACCTTTTCGGCGCGGAGCGCGTGTGCCTGGGCTCGGACTATCCGTTCCCGCTGGGCGAGGCGCGCCCGGGGACGATGATCGAACACTCGGAGTTGCTCACGCCCGCGGAGAAGCGGCGCGTGCTCGCGGGATCGGCGCGCGAGTTCCTGGGGCTGAGCGAGAAAGGACGGGCCCGATGAGCGGCGGCGTGATCACGGCCGAGTCCTACGCGCGGGAACTGGACGGCGCCGACGCGCTGCGGGGCCTGCGGGAGCGCTTCCTGTTCCCGAAGAAAAGGGACGGCTCGCCCGTGGTGTACATGACGGGCAACTCGCTGGGCTTGCAGCCGGCGACGGCGCGGGCGATCGTCGAGCAGGAACTGGACGACTGGGCGGCGCTGGGCGTCGAGGCGCACTTCCACGGGAAGAACCCCTGGGCGCCGTACCACGAGTGGTTCCGCGGGCCGGGCGCGCGCCTCGTTGGGGCGAAGGTCGGCGAGGTCGTGATGATGAACTCGCTGACGGTGAACCTGCACCTGCTGATGACGACGTTCTACAGGCCGACGAGGGACCGCTTCAAGATCCTCATC
>JACVCK010000236.1 GCA_016742055.1 Phycisphaerales bacterium | reverse complement strand
GCGTGCTGTGCGCGCACAGCGTCCCCGGACCGGACCTCATCGACCGCTTCGACCCCGACGTGCTTGATCGGGCCCTGTCTGAAGACGACCTCCAGCCCCGGCGCGGCTCGGCGCACATCATGGTCTGGGGCCGCTCGCACACGCCCGCGCTCCTGGACTTCCTCGCCCGGCGCTGGGGAACGCCCCTTTTTGTGCTGGGTCACGAGAAGGCGCCGGATGGCTGGCTGGTGGCCCCGGACCGCGCCGTCGTCCTCAACAGCGACCACGATCAGGGCGCCGCGCTGCGCGTGGACCTGGCCTCCCCGCCCCCGATCCCGCTGGACCTGCACCGGCCCCCTCCGGGCCTGATTGGGCTTGCGGGGCAGCATCCGGGCTGAAAATCGCTCCGGATCGCGACGCCGCGCAAAAAACTTTCGTCCACAGACCTGCGGCGCGCACCCCGGCTTTCACACAAAACTGCGGCGCGCGTGGGGTCCGCTGGCGGTCGGAGGCGGGGGGCGCTCGCCCGGTTTCGCCCACGAAAAGCGGCTCCAAACCCCGTAGAAACCCGCGCTGGCGCGGCGCCACAAAAGTGCGGCGCGCTGCGCGCCGTCGCGCGGCTCGCCACGCGCGCAGCCCCTTGTCCCAGCACGACTTCTCGTGGCATAGTCGAAACACGACGCCTCGGTCCTCCGCGTGCGCGGCCCCGAGCGCCGGCGCCGCGTCATGATGTTCTCCGATCCCCGCACCATGAACGATCTGTTCGGCCCCACAAAGGCCCTGGTGGGGCCGCGCGAGAACCCCGCCTGCTGCGCCGCGGCCGCGGCGCTTCTTCTGGCCCGATGCGAACACGGGCACCCGCAGCCATGGCTCTGCTGCGCGTGTTCGACCATCGCCACGCTCACGCCCGCCGAGGTCATGGTGAGCGCCTGCCTCGCCGAGCCCTCGCCCGATCCTCCTTCGTGGTCCTCGATCGCGGCCGGGGTCGGCGGACGCTTTGGACGGCGCATCCTGGACGCCGTCGCCGACGACCTCCGCGCCGGCTCCCCCGCCGACGACCTGGCTGCGGCCCTGGGCCATCGCGCCATGTGGCCGGACACTCTCTGCGCCCGGCGCGCCGACCTGACCGCGGGCGGCCAGTGGGCCTCCAGCGGCTACCGCAAGTGGCGCCGCCGCCTGGGCCTTGGCGAATTCGTCCGCTTCCTGGCGCCGCTCGAAGACCACCTCGGGCGCCCCCGCACGCTCCTCATCCAGTTCGACGGCGTCGGGGATGCCTGGCAGCCCGACGACCACTTTGTCAAGGTCGCAGGCGTCGTCGGCGCCTGCGTCTGGGCCGCGTTCCGCGACCGCTTCGTCGCCCCGCTCGAACGCTCCGAGCAAACCATGGCCCTGCTCAGCCCCATCCGCCGTCGCATCGCGCGGCTCATCATCTCCGGCAAGACCGAAACCCAGATCGCCGAGATCGTCGGACGCAGCCGACACACCGTCCGCGACCACATCAAGGCGATGTACGTCATGCTCGACGTCTCCACCCGAAACGAACTCGCGTTCCGCCTCAGCGGCGCGCCCCGGGCCGGCCCTCCACCCATCTCCATGGGCCCCAGCGCCGCGGACGAGGAAGAAACGCCGCCCATCCCCGAGGTCAAGCCCGGGGGGCGATCTGCGCGCTCCCACAGCCCGGCTGGACCTTCCGAACACGCGCCGTCAGAGCACGAGAGCACGCCGCAGGCCTGAGGGTCGGCGCCCTCGCGCTGCCCGCCCCCGATAATCTGGCGCCGTGGCGGACCTACCCAAAGCCAATCCCGCGTCGTCCGCCACCGAAGCCTGCCGCGCGGTATGCCCCCGCTGCGCCTACGACCTCGAAGGCGCCCGCGCCGCGTGGACCGACGCCTGCCCCGTATCCGGCGTCTGCAGCGAGTGCGGGTATGCATTCCCATGGGCCGACCTGCTCCGCGCCGACCGGCAGCGTGTCCGCTGGCTCTACGAGCACGCTCCGCGCTGGTGGCGGATCGACCAGGCGCTCGCGACGCTGCTCGTCGCGCTCGTGCCGTCGATCTTCTGGCGCAAGACCCCGCTGCACGCCCGCCTGCGCCCCGCGCGCCTGGCGCTCTGGACGCCCTTGGTCATCGGCGCGTGCCTGCTCGCGAGTCTCACCTTCACGACCGCCTTCTTCTTCCTGCTGAAGACCCAATACGGAACCTGGCCCGGCCGCAACAATCAACCGATTCTGATGTCGTCGGCGTGGACCTCCTTCAGCGACACCCTGCTCCTGCAACGCACCGTCTTCCCGAACGGAAGAGTCGCTTGGACCACCACCGAACGCGCCACAATGCAGTTCGGCCTGCTGCTCTTCAACCTCGCCGCGCTCGCCGTGTGCCTGACCGGCGCCTCGCACTGGTCGGGCGCCAGGATCCGTCGCCTCCATTTCGTCCGCGTCGCCGCCTTCGCGATGGCGCCTGCGCTCGTGATCGAACTCGTGGCGCTGACGGAGTTCGCCTGGAGGCACATCCCAACCGCCTTCTGGATCGCCCGCCGTCACGCCTACGGCGGGACGATCTCGTTCCCGGTGGGTCCCCCCCAATGGTTGATGGCGTGGATGCGAAGCCCTCGCTTGGTCGTTGATGATTTGCTCGCCTGGGCCTGGCTCCTCGCCTGGTGGTGGACGGCCCTGAAGTCCGGCATCGGCATCCGGGATGCCC
This sequence comes from Phycisphaerales bacterium, assembly GCA_016742055.1. Classification (GTDB taxonomy): domain Bacteria; phylum Planctomycetota; class Phycisphaerae; order Phycisphaerales; family UBA1924; genus JACVCK01. The sequence goes on along the minus strand of JACVCK010000236.1, from coordinate 246 downwards.
AGACCATGTGGTTCGCCGCCATGGTCGCGGGAACGCTGGGCATGCTTGTAGCCTCGGCCTACGGCCTGATCCTCTGGCTCTTCTCGCTCTGACAGGCCTCCCCGCCCTCTCGTACCATCCCACCATGCCCCACGACCACGCCACCGACGCCGTCTTTGAACTCCTCCGCGCCGCCGACCCCGACGCCGCGTCCATCATCGAAGCCGAGGCCGAGCGCCAGGCCTCCACCATCGAACTCATCGCGAG
>JACVCK010000030.1 GCA_016742055.1 Phycisphaerales bacterium | reverse complement strand
GGTGTGCGCGCACGCGTGGTTCGGGCGAGCTTTCCACGGGTTCCGCTCGCCGACTCGCTTCACCGGGGGCTACGTTCTGCCGCCGCTCCGCGGCTTCGGAAGGTGCGACAGCGCCGCACCTGATTTGAGCATTGCTGCTTTGAGTTTTGAGCTTTGGGAGACCCGCTTCCTCACGGGCGCGGTTCACATCGAGTCCTACTCCACCGTCGGCATCCACTTCGCCAGCAGATCACACGCCGCCTTGAGGTCGCGCTTGTCCACCATCTCCGTCACCGTGTGGATGTAGCGCGTGCCGACCACAAGGCCCGCGGCGCGGCAGCCCAGGCCGATCTGCTGGGCCGCGGCGCCGTCCTGCCCGCCCCGCGCCAGGATCGTCCGCTGCACGGGGATTTTGTGCTTCTTCGCGATGGCCTCGAGGTCGTCGATCAGTTCGGGGTCGGAGATGAACGACGAGTCCATGACGTGCAGGCCGGCGCCCTCGCCCTGCCTGGTCACCGACTCTTCCTCGGGCACGCCGGGCGTATCGCAGGAGAGCGAGACGTCCAGGCCGATGGCCCAGTCGGGGCGGATGGAGGCGGCGGCGGTTCGGGCGCCGCGGAGGCCGACTTCCTCCTGCACGGTGAACGCGACGTGGATCTCGGCGGCGTGGGCATCGCCGGATTTATCGAGGGCGCGGACGGATTCGACGCCGAGCCAGCAGGCGATGCGGTTGTCGAGCGCCTTGCTGACGACCTTGTCGCCGATCTCGAGGAAGGGTTCGTGCATGACGACCATGTCGCCGATGGTGACGCGCTTCTTGACCTCTTCGGCGGGCAGGCCCAGGTCGATCATGAACTCCTTGACCTCGGGGACCTTCTTGCGCTCCTCGTCGCTTGAGATGTGGATCGGCCTTCCGCCGGGGTTCATGACGCCGAGCAGGTCGCCCTTCTTCGTGCAGACCATGACGCGCCGGGAGAACAGGTTGCGCGTGTCGAAGCCGCCGACAGCGTTGACGCGGATGAAGCCCTTGGCGTCGATCTGGCTGACGAGGAAGCCGATCTCGTCCATGTGGCAGGGGAGCATCACGCGGGTGGGCTCCTTGCCCTTGCCTTTCGACTTGGCGCCGCCGCGGGGGTCGCGCCGGCAGAGGAGGTTGCCCATCGGGTCTTCGCGGACCTCGTCGAAGAGCCCTTTGATTTCCTTCTTAATGAGTTCGCGGACGCGGTTCTCGCGGCCGGGGACGCCGGGGGTTTCGCAGAGACGCTTGAGCAGGTCGATGTTCACGGGTTCTCCGGTGGCGTGGGCTCGGCAAGGACGGGCGTGGAGCCGCGGCGCGTATAGTTGAGAGGCCGCGACGGATCGCGGCGAAGGATTGGTTTCTCGAACGGTTTCCCGCCGCGCAGCGGCGTGCGAGGACGCGGATCATGGCCCGAGTTTCCCCGCTCCGCAAGGAGCACCAGCACGCGGAGGCCTCGTTTCTGGCCTACGGCTCGCCCGGCGGGGGCGCCCCCGGAACCGCCGCCTCGGATTCCGGGAGCGCCCCGATCCCGGCGGTGGACGTGGTCGAGACCTTCGGCGAACTGGAGAGCGAGTACGCGGCGATCCGGAAGGGCGCGCTGCTGGTGGACTGGCCCCAGCGAGGGACGATCGAGGTGGGCGGCGCCGACCGCGTGGAGTTCCTGAACCGCATGGTCACGCAGGGGATCAAGGACCTGCAGCCGTTCCGGACGGCGCGGACGTTCTTGTTGGACCGGAAGGGGCGGATCGACGCTGGCCTGCCGCGGATCAGACTGGGCGAGCGGATGCTGATCGACGTGGACATCCGCGGCGCGGGCCGCACCGCCGAGGGGCTGGCTGGCTTCGTGTTCGCGGAGGATTTCAAGATCGCCGACAGCACGGAGGGCTGGCACCGGCTGGCGCTGCACGGGCCGACCGCGGCGGCGCTGCTGCGCGAGGTCAGTTCGCCGCTGGAAGGCCCGTCGGTGACGGACCTGCAGCCGGGGATGGCGACGATGGTCAGCGTGGATTCCCGGCGCGTGATCGTGGACCGCTGGGACTCGACCGGCGAGGTGGGCTTGGAGTTGTCGATGGACGTGGGCGACGTGGGGGCGGTGTGGCGTCGGCTCATCGAAACGGGCGTCGCGCACAACGGCGAGGCGGACGCCGAGGCGCAGCCCGGCGCCCCCACGGGCGCGCGCCGTTTCCGTCTGCGCGCCGGGGGCTGGGCGGCGTACAACATCGCGCGGATCGAGGCCGGCACGGCGCTCTACAACATCGACTTCGGGCCCGAATCGCTGCCGGCGGAATCGGGCGTGGCGGCGGATCGGGTTTCGTTCACGAAGGGCTGCTACCTGGGGCAGGAGGTCGTGGCGCGCATGCACGCGCTGGGCCATCCCAAGCAGATGCTCGTGGCGCTGCGCGTCGAGAGCCGGCCCAGCGCCCTGCACGACGGGCCCGTAACGCTGCCGATGCAGCCGGTGACGGGCGGCTTCGTGTACGCCGTCCCCGAGGGCGGTCGCGAGGAAGACGCCGAGGCGGTCGGCGCCATCACCAGCAGCGCCCTGGCGCCGATGCTCTCCGGGGCGCCCGTGGCCCTGGCGCAGGTGAAGTGGAAGTGGACGCCGCCGGGGACGCAGTTGCTCGTGGACGCCGAGAACGCTCGGATCCCCGCGGTTGTGCAGGACGGGCTCCGCTTCTGGCCGAAGTCTTAGGGCGATGCACGATCGGCCCGACACGCCCGCCCCGATCCTCGAACTCCGCGGCGCGACCGTGCGGTTCCGCGTGCGGCGGGGCTTCTTGGACACCGGCCCACGCGAGCGGACGGCGCTGGACGGGGTGGACCTTCGCCTGGGGCGGGGCGAGAGCGTGGGCGTGGTCGGCGAGTCCGGCTCGGGCAAGTCCACGCTCGCGCGTGCGGCGCTGCGCCTGATCCCGCTGACGGCCGGGCGCACGCTGCTCGACGGCGTGGACGTCACGGGCATGCCCGAGTCGAGGCTGCGCCCGCTGCGCCGGCGCGTGCAGATGGTCTTTCAGGACCCCGGCGGGTCGCTCGATCCGCGGATGAGCGCGGCGGACATCGTCGCCGAGCCGCTCCTGGCCCACGGCGTCGAGACCCGACGCGCCGCGCGGGAGCGGGCCCGGCGCCTGCTCGAACGCTGCGGCCTGCCCGGCGCGAGCGCGGCGCGCCGCCCGCACGAGTTCTCCGGCGGCCAGCGCCAGCGCATCGCCATCGCGCGCGCGATCGCGCTCGAACCCGCGGCGCTGGTGTGCGACGAGCCGACGAGCGCGCTGGACGTGTCGGTGCAGGCCCGCATCCTCGACCTGCTCGAGGAACTCCGGCGCGAACGCGGGCTGGCCATGCTGTTCATCAGCCACGATATCGCCGTCGTCGAGCGTCTGTGCGAACGGGCGGTGGTGATGCGCGCGGGGCGGATCGTGGAGGGCGGCGCGACGGGCGAACTGCTCGGCTCGCCGACGCAGGCGTACACGCGCGAGTTGATCGCCGCGGCGCCTCGGATGCCCGTGGAGCGCTAGGGCTATCAAGGCGGCTGGGGCGGCCCGCCCTGGAAGAAGCCGAAGAGCCAGAACACCAGCAGGACGACCAGGATGAGCGAGGCGCCGATGAAGAGGTTGCGCGCGCGGCCGGGCGAGGGCATGCCATCGACCGGCTCGCCGACGTCCACGCTGGCCCAGTCGATGTCCACGGAATCGGAGCGGCGCTGCTCGATCGCGGCCTTGGCCGCGTCGAGTTGGTCGCGCCGGACCATGACGGGCACGCGTCCGCCGGTGCTGGGCGAGGCGTACGCGTCGCCCGTCATCGCGGAGAGCGCCGTGGCGCGGATGCCCGCTTCGGACAGCGCGTCGACGACGATCGCCGCCTCGAACTCGTTGAGGGCGTGCAGGAGCGGGACGGGGTCGTCGGGGCGTTGCTGCATGCTGCATCCTAGGTCCGAACGCCTCAGCCCCACCACCGCTCGCCCCACATCGCGGCATTGATCATGGGCCAGGCGAACTGCCAGGCGTTCTCCGGCTGCGCGCCAACCGTCTCGATCGCGGCCTCCGTGAACAGTTCGCGCGCGAAGGACGAGCGGCGAAGCGCGGGCGCGTGATCGGCGATCCAGGACTGGAACGGAAGGGGGAACGAGGCCTTGGGCCTGTCGATGACCTCGTCGGGAATGGCGCCGCGGAACGCTTCGCGCAGCGCGATCTTCGTGCGGGGCGGCGCGTCGGGGTCGACGGGGCTGTGGGCGCCGGCGCCGGCGAGGACGGGGGCCTCGAACTTGACGGCCATGGGAAGCGAGTCGGCCAGCGCGGCGACGACGGCGTCGGCGAAGGGGGTGCGTCCTTCGACGCCCGCGAGCATGGTTGCGGTGTCGAGCCGCTGGAGAAGGCCGGTCAGGTTGATGCGGCGCTGCATCCGCAGGTGGGCGTCGAGCGAGGGCTTGGCGGGCGCGCCGAGGGGCGCGTCGCTCAGCGCTTCGGCGGCGCTGCGGTCGAACTCGGCGGTGTAGAAGTCCCGCAGCCAGCGGTCGTCATCGGCGCGGCGCCTGGCGGCGTCGGTCAGCGCGGCGGCCTTGATGGACGGGGACATCCAGGCGTTGGACTCGAGTTCGAAGAGTCCGGGGTGCACGCCCTCGTGCTCGCCGTGCAGGCGTGCTTCGAGGAACCTCGCGGCGCTGATCATGGGCGCCGCGTAGCCGGCGAACAGTTCGTCCGCGCCTTCGCCCGAGAGCGTCACGACGCACCCGTCGGCGCGCAGGCGGGAGGCGACGGTGTAGATGGCGGTTTCGTTGGGCGTGCTCAGGGGCACGCCCAGGCGGGCGATCATGGCCGGCCAGACCTCGGCGAACAGTTCGCGGTGGACGACCGCTTCGGCGTGTTTCGTGCCGATCTGGCGTGCGGCGAGGCGCGCGAAGAACAGGTCGTTGTCCGGCGCGCCCATGGCGGCGCCCTCGCGGGCGCCGGCGCAGTAGGTGCGCAGGTCCGCCATCTCGCGGCGCGCCAGCGACGCGATGACCGTGCTGTCGAGCCCGCCGCTCAGGAGCGCGCAGGTGGGCACGTCGGAGCGCAGGTGCGCGTGGACGGACTCGTCCACTCGGTCGCGGACGACGCGCGCGGCGTCGGACTCGGAGATCGAGTCGTCGCCGATCGAGGGGCTGCGCCAGTAGTCGAGGAGGCGCACGACGGGCGCCGCGCCGCTGAGGTCGCACTGGGCCGCCTGCCCCGGGCCCAGCGCGTGGACGCCCTCGAACATCGTGTCGTTGCCGAGCACGGTGCGGATGGTGGTGAGGTAGGCGCTGACCATCCTCCAGTTGGGCCTGGCCCCGATGCGCGGGTGGGCCACGATGGGGCCGGGCTCGCTGGCGAAGGTGATCTCGTGGGGGCCGGTGTGGAAGTACAGCGGCTTGACGCCCAGGGGGTCGCGCGCGAGGGTGAGCGTGCCAAGGCGAGTGTCGTAGAGCCCGAGGGCGAACATGCCGCGCATGCGGGGAAGCGCGTCCATCCCCCAGTGCGCCAGGGCGAGGAGGACCGTCTCGGTGTCGCAGCGCGTCTGGAACCGCGCGCCGCGCGATTCGAGGTCCCGTCGCAGGTCCGCGTCGTTGTAGAGTTCGCCGTTGTAGACGATCGCGAAACGCCCGTCGGGCGTGGTCATCGGCTGGTTGGCGCCCGCGCCGGGCTCGATCACGCTGAGCCGACGGTGCGCGAGGATCGCCGGCCCGGCGCGCCAGATGCCCGCGGCGTCGGGGCCCCGATGGGTCAGCAGGTCGCGCAGGCGCAGCGCCTCGCGCTCGTCGATGGACGGAGCGCGCCCGGAGAGCGCCACAACGCCGAACAGTCCGCACATGCTGGGGTTGCTATCGGGCGGTCCGGCCCGCCGGCATCACGCGGCGGCGATGCGCCAGGGGCGGACGACCCGCGCGGGGTCGTCGATCTCCACCTGCGTGCAGGTCCAGACCCGGGGGCCCCAGCCGAAGTCGGCCTCGACTTCCACCAGGTTGCTGCCCTCGAGGATCACGCGGCATGTGCCTTCCGCGAGACGTTCGACCGAGCCGCGCCCGTCGGAGACGGGCCCGGTGTAGGTGAGGTAAAGGGGGCGGTGGTCGGTGAGGCGGTCCACCACGATCTCGCCGTGAGAGCCGGGGGCGTCGATCCGCTCGTCCACCCGGAACGCGATGGTTGGCCCGGCGCCCGTTCCGTCCTCGTCGCCGTCTCGGGCGATCAGCCAGTCGTAGTGCCAGGTTCCGTCCGGCAGGGTGTGTTTGAGGAGCACGGTCCGCGGCATGGCGGGGTTTCCTATCGGCGCGGAGCGGGCAGGGACTCCGGGCGTGAAAGCCCATTATTGCATACGGGCGGGCGGTTCATGCCCCGATCGGGCACGGTCCGATAGGATGGTCGCCGAAGGAGCCAAAGCCGATGATCCGCCCTGTTTTTGCCGTCGCCGCACTCGTTGTTGTCGCCGCCTTCCTGTCCGGTTGCGCCGGCCGGACCCCGGAACGGGCGGAGGCGTCCGGACTTCACTACCTGAAGGTCGGCCAGTACGAGCGGGCTGTTTCCGACTTCGAGTACGCCGTGGACAAGGAGCCGGGGCGGTTCTACTCCCGGCTGGGTCTGGGCGAGGCGCTGATCGGCGCGGGCCGGCCCGACGCCGCGAGGTCGCATCTGGAGGTCGCCTACACGCTGCGCCCGAACGATTCGGAGGCGGTGGAGGCGCTGGCGCGGGCGATGCTGGAATCCGGCGACAAGAACGCCATGTCGAAGTTCCTCAACGGTCTGGCGTCGCGCCAGCAGCGTGTGGAGGACTGGATGCGGTACGGGCGGTTCTCGCGCGCGGCCGGCGATATGGACGAGGCCCGTCGTGCGTTCCTGACGGCCGCGAAACTCGACAAGGGGATGACGGTCGAGCCCCAGGTGGCGCTGGCGGACCTGTATGAGGAGGTGGGCGACCGGGAGAACGCGCTGCGCCGCCTGCGGATGGCGCTGTTCCTGGCCCCGGAGAGCGACGAACTCAAGGCCCGCGTCCGGGCGATGGGCGAAACGCCGGGGCCGACCTTCGCGATGCGGCCGGAAGAGGCCGAGTGAGGTTTCGGGCGGGTTCTCGGACCTGACGCCCCTTATTGCCCCGGGCTCGACCCCCGGCTCGACCCCCGGCTTGACCCCGGGAACGGGCTTTCTACACTTTATCCGGATAAACGGATGAAGCGTTCCCCCGCACGGACTGAGTTGACGGATCGGCTCGCCGCCCTCGGCGAGCAGGTGCGGCTGCGCCTGCTCCGGCTGCTGGAGCGGGAGGAGTTGAGCGTGGGCGAGTTGGCCCAGGTTTTCCAGGCGCCGCAGTCCACGATCAGCCGTCATTTGAAGTTGCTTTCGGACGGCGGCTGGCTGGTGAAGCGGGCGCGGGGCGCCGCGACGATGTATCGGCTGGTGTTGGACGATCTGCCGATGGACAGCCGCGCGCTGTGGCTGACCGTTCGGGAGCAGATGGCCGACACGCCGGAGTTGGAGGAGGATCTTCGCCGGCTGGCGGCGGCGTTGGCGGAGCGGAAGACGGACAGCCAGGCGTTTTTCGGGCGTGTGGCGGGCGAGTGGGACGACCTGCGGAATGATCTCTTTGGGGGGGGGTTCACGGCGCAGGCGCTGCTGGCGCTGCTCGATCCGGAGTGGGTGGTCGCGGACCTGGGCTGCGGGACGGGCAACGCCAGCGAGGCGCTGGCGCCGTTCGTGCGGCGCGTGGTCGCGGTGGACCGTTCCGGCGCGATGCTGACCGCGGCGCGCAAGCGCCTTCGCGGGCACGAGAACATCGAGTTTGTCGAGAGCGGGCTCGAGGACCTTGACCTGCCGGCCCGATCGCTGGACGCGGCGGTGTGCGTGCTGGCGATGCACCACGTGGAGGACCCGGCGGGGGCGCTCCGGGCGGCGCGGCGGGCGCTGCGGCCCGGGGGCGTGGCGCTGGTGGTGGACATGGTGGAGCATGACCGGGCCGCATACCGACGCGACATGGGCCACAAGCACCTGGGCTTTTCGCGCGAGCGCGCTCGGGAGATGCTCGAAGCCGCTGGCTACCAGCGTGCGCGCGTGCGCGAGTTGCCCGCCGACGCCGGCGCCCGCGGGCCGAGTCTCTTTGTCGCGACGGGCGTCAACCCCAAAGGCCCGGACGACGGGCGATTGCAATGACAGAACGCGGCGCCGGGCTCTCGTGCCCCCGCCGATGGCGCCGATAGCCAACAGCCGACCCCACTCACGAGGAGTTCACGAAGTGCCGACCGCGACCGCATCCAAGACGTTCATGACCACGGGCCTGCCGCTGACCTGCGACCTGAAGTTCAAGGTCCGCTCGCTCGACGAAGCGACGTTCGGGCGCAAGGAGATCGAACTGGCCGAGCACGAGATGCCGGGCCTCATGGCGTGCGTGGACGAGTTCGCGAAGAAGCAGCCGCTCAAGGGCGCGCGGATCACGGGCTCCTTGCACATGACCATCCAGACGGCGGTCCTGATCGAGACGCTGGCGAAGTTGGGGGCGGACGTGCGCTGGGCGTCGTGCAACATCTTCAGCACGCAGGACCACGCGGCGGCGGCGATCGCCAAGTCGGGCGTGCCGGTGTTCGCCTGGAAGGGCGAGACGCTGGAGGAGTACTGGTGGTGCACGCTGCAGGCCTTGACGTTCCCGGCGGACGAGACGGGCTCGAACGGCCCGAACGTGCTGGTGGACGACGGCGGCGACGCGACGCTGCTGATCCACGAGGGCTACAAGGCCGAGTTGAAGTTCAAGAAGGACGGCTCGCTGCCCGACCCGATGTCGACCGACAACGAGGAAATGCGGATCGTCCTGACGGTGATCAAGGACAAACTGCAGGAGGATCCGACGTTCTGGACGCGGATGGTCCCGCACATCCGGGGCGTCTCGGAGGAGACGACCACGGGCGTGCTGCGCCTGTACCAGTTGGCCGAGCAGGGCAAGTTGCTGTTCCCGGCGATCAACGTCAACGACTCGGTGACCAAGAGCAAGTTCGACAACATCTACGGCTGCCGGCACTCGCTGACGGACGGCATCATGCGGGCGACGGACGTGCTGCTGTCGGGCAAGGCGTGCGTGATCGCGGGCTACGGCGACGTGGGCAAGGGCTGCGCCCAGTCGCTGGCCGGGCAGAAGGCGCGGGTGTTCGTGACCGAGATCGACCCGATCTGCGCGCTGCAGGCGTGCATGGACGGGTACGAGGTCGTGACGATCGAGAGCATGCTCGACCGGGCGGACGTGTTCATCACGGCGACGGGCAACAAGGACATCATCACCGCCGCGCACATGGCGAAGATGAAGCACAACGCCATCGTCGGCAACATCGGCCACTTCGACAACGAGATCGACATGGCGGGGCTCTTCAAGATGGTCAAGGAGGGCAAGGCCGAGCGGATCACGATCAAGCCGCAGGTCGATGAGTTCCGGTTCAAGGAGGACCCGAAGAACGGCGTGAAGGCGCACTCGGTGATCATCCTGGCCGAGGGCCGGCTGCTGAACCTGGGCTGCGCGACGGGGCACCCGAGTTTCGTGATGTCCTCGTCGTTCACCAACCAGGTGATCGCGCAGATCGAGTTGTTCAACCACACGGACACGTACGAGAAGAAGGTCTACACGCTGCCCAAGCACCTGGATGAGAAGGTGGCGCGGCTGCACCTGAACAAACTGGGCGCGAAGTTGACGGCGCTGAGCCAGGAGCAGGCGGACTACATCGGCGTGCCGGTGAACGGGCCGTACAAGAGCGGGCACTATCGGTATTGAGGAAGGACAGCAGGCACCAGGCATTGGGCATCAGGCACTAGAAGAAGAGGTCCGTCGGCCCTCCGGCGCCATAGAGGGCAGGCGGTCCTCGGCTGGACGCGCTATGCACATCCTCGACATCTTCAACCAGCGGCCGACGACCTTCTCCTTCGAGTTCTTTCCTCCCAAGACGGAGGCGGATTCGGAGGGGTTGTTCGCGGCCGCGCGGGAGATGGAGCCGCTGAAGCCCTCGTTCGTGTCCGTCACGTACGGCGCGGGCGGGGGCACGCGTCAGCGGACGCACGAACTGGTGCTGCGCCTGCGGAAGGAGACGACGCTCGACGCCGTGCCTCACCTGACGTGCGTCTACCACACCGAGGCGGAGATCTACGACATCCTCGAGATGTACGCGCGGGCGGGCGTGGTGAACCTGCTGGCGCTGGGCGGCGACGTGCCGAAGGACAAGCCGGACTTCGACCGCTCCCGCGACGCCTTCAAGCACGCGATCGACCTGGTGCGGTACATCAAGCGGTTCAAGGATCGCCACGCGGGGTCGATGATCGCGGACGCCCGCGGCTTCGGCATCGGCGTCGCGGGCTATCCCGAAGGGCATCCGGGCACCCCGAACCGCCTCGTGGAGATGGACCATCTCAAGGCCAAGGTGGACGCGGGCGCGGACTTCATCGTCACGCAACTGTTCTTCGACAACCGCGATTTCTATGACTTCCGCGAGCGGTGCGAACTGGCGGGCATCAAGGTCCCGATCCTCGCGGGCATCATGCCGGTGACGAGCGTCGGGGGCATGAAGCGGATGGCGGAACTGGCGCTGGGGTGCCGCTTCCCGGCGCGGATGGTGCGGGCGCTGTCGCGCTGCTCGGACGATGCGGGCGTGCGCCGGATGGGGGTGCACTGGGCGACGGAGCAGTGCCGCGACCTGCTGGACAACAGCGTGCGGGGGATCCACTTCTACACGCTGAACCGCTCGACGGCGACGCGGGAGATTTATGCGAATCTGGGGGTGAGGGATTCGCTCGCGCTGGGGTGAGGAGGGAGAGAAGGGCATTAGGCGCTAGGCGCTAGGCATCAGGCGCCGGATCGGGGCGTCTGGTCGTGGGGCTCCACGTGCGCGGTCGCGTTCGCGCGCCCCAGCGCCTGCTCGATCCGCCCCTCGATGCGGCTCGCGAGCGCGTGGCTCTCGGCGACGGTCATCTCTGGAGCAACTTGGAGGTGCATGTCCACCCAGCGGAAGGGGCCATTGCGGCGGACGCGGACCTTGTGGCGGCCTCGGATGCGCCCGGCGTTCTGCTCGTCCGCGAGGATGCCGTCCACGAGGGCGAAGTCGGCGGGGTCGGTCTTGTCCATGAGGCCGTCGACGGAGCGGCCCAGGAGGCGCCAGCCGGTGACGAGGATGACGACGGCGAGGATGAGCGCGAGGGCCGCGTCGATCCAGACCATGCCGGTGAGGCGCACGAGGATGAGCCCGACGATGACGCCGGAGGTGGTGAGGACGTCGCTGAGGAGGTGCTTGCCGTCGGCGAGGAGGACGTCGTTGTTCAATCGGCGTCCGGCGCGGAGGACGTAGAACGCGAGCGCGGCGGAGGCGGCGGCGATGACGGCGTTGGCGGCGACGCCCACGTCCAGCCGGTGGAGCGTCGGCGGCGAGAGCAGGCGTCGCACGGATTCGAAGATGATCGCGAGGCCGGCGAAGAGGACGAGGCCGCCCTCCACGGCGATGGCCATGAACTCGGCCTTGCCGTGCCCGTAAGGATGGTCGCGGTCGGCGGGCTTGTTGGAAAGCGAGAGGGAGTAGAGCGCGACGGCGGCGGCGACGATATTGACGATGGACTCGAGAGCGTCGGACAGCGCCGCGGCCGAGCGGGTCAGCAGGAACACCGCGAACTTGGCCGCGACGAGCAGGAGGCCCGCGCCGATGGCGACGCGGACGACGCGTCGGACGTGGGGCCAGTTTGGATCGACGCCGGGGTCGGGCATGGGGAGGAGCGATGGAGAACACGATGCCGAGCAATGCTCAGAGAAGAAAGAGTAGACGAGGGAGCGAAGCCCGTAGCCCTCTCCCTACCTCTCCCATCCCGCGGCGGGACGGGAGAGGGGCGGATCACCGCTTCTTCAGTGCGATCATCACGATGGAAAGGTCGGCGGGGGTGACGCCTTCGAGGCGGCCGGCCTGGCCGTAGGTTTCGGGGCGGAAGCGTGAGAGGGCTTCGCGGGATTCGGCTCGGAGGCCGGGGATGCGGTGGTAGTCCACGTCGGGGGGGATGTGTCGGCGCTCCATCTCGGCGTGGCGGCGGACTTCGGCGCGCTGGCGGTCGATGTAGCCGGCGTACTGGCGGTCGTTGAGGGCGGTGTCGAGGGCGGCGGCGGAGAAGGGTTCGCCGAGCGCCGCGGCCAGGTCGGCGACGGAGAACTCCGGGCGCTTGCAGCGCTGGGCGAGGGGCTCTCCGTCCACACGGGCCTTATCGATGAGGGCGCCGATGCGGTCCAGTTCGGCGGCGCGGCGCTCGAACCGCGCAGCGCGCTCGGGGCAGCAGGTCCCCCACTCTTTCGCGAGGGGCGTGAGCCGGTCGGCGCTGTTGTCGGCGCGGAGCAGGAGCCGGTGCTCGGCGCGGCTGGTGAACATGCGGTAGGGCTCGACGGGCGTGCGGGTGACCAGGTCGTCCATCATGACGCCGATGTAGGCCTCGTCGCGCCCGAGCGACACGAGCCCAACGTTCGCGGCGAAGCGAGCGGCGTTGACGCCGGCGAGCAGGCCCTGGGCCGCGGCTTCTTCGTAGCCGCTGGTGCCGTTGATCTGTCCGGCGAGGAACAGCCCCTCGACGCGCTTGGTCATGGCGGTGGCCATGATCTGGTGTGGGCGGACCATGTCGTATTCGACGGCGTAGCCGTAGCGGAGGATCTCGGCGCGTTCGCAGCCGGGCATGGTCCGCACCAGCACGTCCTGCACGTCGGCCGGGAGGGAGGTGGAGACGCCGTTGCAGTAGACCCACTCGTCGCGGCGGCTCTCGGGCTCGAGGAAGACGTGGTGGGCGTCGCGGTCGGCGAAGCGCACGACCTTGTCTTCGATGGAAGGACAGTAGCGGGGCCCTGCGGATTCGATCTGGCCGCTGTACATGGGCGCGCGGTGGAGGTTCGCGCGGATGAGGTCGTGGGCGGCGGCGTTGGTCGCCGTGACGCGGCACTCGACCTGTTCGATCGCGGGGAACGGCGAACCCTCGGTCAGGTCGGAGAAGGGCGTGGGGCGTTCGTCGCCTCGCTGGGGCTCGAGGTTGTCCCAGTCGATGCTCGATCGGCGGAGGCGCGGGGGCGTGCCGGTCTTGAGGCGCCCGAGTTCGAAACCGAGTTCACGGAGCGCGCCGCTGACGCCGACGGCGGGGGCTTCGCCGACGCGCCCGCCGGGGGTTCGAGACGGGCCGGTGTGCATGAGGCCGCGCATGAAGGTGCCGGTGGTGAGGACGACGGCGCGGGCGCGGAGTTCGAAGAAGGACGCGGGGTCGGTGGAGGGAACGCCCCCCATGCTTGGCGCGACGACCACGCCCGCGATGCGGCCATCCTTGACGATGAAGCGCTCGACGGCGCCGGCGATGGTCTCCAGCGTTTCGCGCGACGCGAGGAGGCGCTGGACGGCTTCGGCGTAGGCGTGCTTGTCGCACTGGGCGCGGGGGCCTCGAACGGCGGCGCCCTTGGAGGCGTTGAGCGCCTTGAACATGATGCCCGAGGCGTCCGCCGCGAGGCCCATGAGTCCGCCGAGGGCGTCGATCTCGCGGACGATCTGGCCCTTGGCGAGGCCTCCGATCGCGGGGTTGCACGACATCACGCCGGTCCTGGCGGGGTCGATCGTGACGAGCGCGGTGCGGGCGCCGAGGTTGGCGCAGGCCCATGCGGCCTCGGCGCCGGCGTGCCCGCCGCCGATGACCACTACGTCCATATGCCGAACATCTGCTGGCATCGGGGCGATCGTAGGGCGGCAGGGTTTACCCAGACGGCCCAATCGGGCCACTCTGGAGCCGTTCGTTGGAGTGATCGAGGTGCGGGGGCCGACGATAACGCATGAGGGACGCGGCCCGGTCGCCGCGTCCTGCGCGGGCAGGGACGCTCGCGGGATCGACACGGGCGGAGCCGCAGATCGCCATGGAAGGGCGTGCCGTGCGTCGAACGAATCTGCGAAGGTCGGGGATGTTCCTGTTGTTGACGGCGGGCGCGCTGGGTCCGATGGGCTGCCAGGTGGCGCCGCACGGCGAGCGGTCGGCGCTGCGTTCGGCGTCCGTGGACCCGGACCCGGGCGACGCGCGGACGCTGTCCTCGGCGCTGGCGCGGGCGGACCTGCTTGGCGAGGCGCCGCAGCCCGTGGCGTCGGCGGGCGGGCGCTGACGCGCGGGGGTACGCTTGTCGTTCGGCGGGCGCGTGCCGCTCGGCCGGGCGAAGGAGCGTCCGATGCGCGAGATGGAGAAGGGGATCCACACCGATTTCGCCCGTGCGATGACGTACGGCGACTATCTGCAGTTGGACACGCTGCTCTCGGCGCAGCGCCCGCTGTCGCACCCGGTCCATCACGACGAGATGCTGTTCATCGTGCAGCATCATGTCTCGGAGTTGTGGATGAAACTGGTCATCCACGAACTCTCGTGGGCGGTCGAGGGTGTGAAGCGCGACGACCTCGAGCCGGTGTTCAAGGTCTTGGCGCGGGTGAAACTGATCCAGCAGCAACTCTTTGAGATGTGGGGCGTGCTCGAGACGCTGACGCCTTCGGAGTATGTGCAGTTCCGCGACGTGTTGGGGCGGGCCTCGGGGTTTCAGTCGGTCCAGTACCGCAAGATCGAGTTCCTCCTGGGCAACAAGGAGGCCGGCGCGGTCGAGGTGCACAAGGGCCGCCCGGAGCACGACGAACTCCATCGCCTGCTGCACGCGCCGTCGCTGTACGACGAGGTCCTCCGCCACATGGCCCGGCGCGGGCTGCCCATGCCGCGCGAGGCGCTCGAGCGCGATTTCTCCCAGCCCTACACGGCGCATCCGGGCGTGGTCGCGGCGCTCAAAGTGATCTACGAGGACACCGAGCGCTGGTGGGACCTCTACGAGATGGCGGAGAAACTCGTGGACGTCGAGGAGCACTTCCAGTTGTGGCGCTTCCGGCACATGAAGACCGTCCATCGCATCATCGGGCACAAGAAGGGCACGGGCGGCTCGTCGGGGGTTTCGTTCCTCCGCGCAGCGCTGGACCACGTGTTCTTCCCGGAGTTGTGGGACGTCCGCACCGAGATCCAGAAATCCACCGCACGCAGCGGCGGCTGACGCCGCAGGGAGAGGGCCATGCGAACCGTTCTGATCTTCGCGTTCTTCGGTGCGGCGCTGCTCGTGGCGACGGGCTGCGCCTCGCTGGATGGGCGCGCGCCCACGGGCGCGTCGGACCTGGCGGGCGAGTGGCGGCTGACCGACATCGGCGGGGAGCCGCTCAAGACGTTCCTGCCCGTGGGCGAGCGCGCGCCGACGATGACGATCGAGGAGGACGGGCGTTTGTCGGGCTTTACGGGCGTGAACCGGATGAGCGGCCAGTTGGATCCGGCGGCGCTCGCGGAGGGTCGGTTCGGCCTGGGGCCCATGATCACCACGAAGATGGCCGGGCCGGGCGAGGCCATGGCCGTCGAGGCGCGGTTCCTCGACCTCCTGCAGAAGGCCGACGGCGCCAACCTGCGGGGCAAGTACCTCTCGTTGACGCAAGGTGGGACGCCGACGCTGAAGTTCTGGCGGGAGTGAACCGCTGCTCCGCGGCGCGCCCGGTCACATCGGGAGCGTGATGGTGAAGTCGGTGCCGCGATCGGGCTCGGAGTGGACCTCGAGCGCCCCGCCGTGCTCTTCGACGATGCGCCGGGCGGTGGGCAGGCCGAGGCCGCTGCCGCCGGACTTGGTGGTGAAGTAGGGCGTGAAGATCTTGTCGAGGGTTTCCTCGGGGATCCCCGGGCCGGTGTCGATGACGTGGACGGCGGCGTGAGCGCGGGCGCCGGCGGGCGCGGGCACACGCTCGGTGCGGATGATGAGTTCGCCCGCGCCCGGGCGTGGAGCGCCGGTGGGGTTCATCGCCTGCAACGCGTTGAGCATGAGGTTCAGGAGCGCCTGCTTGAAGTGCGTGGGGTCCAACGGGGCGACGAGGGGTTCGGGGGAGAGTTCGGCGCGGAGGCGCACGCCCGCGGCCTCGCTCTGGGGCATGAAGAAGTCCGAAAGTTCGTCCACGACGGCGTTGAGGTCGGTCGGACGCGGGTCGAGCCGGAGCGCGCCGGCGAACTTCAGGAAGTCGCCGAGGATGTCTTTCAGGCGATCGACTTCGCGGCGGAGCGCGCCGACGCGGCGCGTGAGCCGGCCCTTGGCGTCGGCGTCGATCGGCAGATCGCTGACGCCCTCGGCGAGGAGTTGGGCGTTGAGGCCGATGCTCGAGAGCGGGTTCTTGATCTCGTGGGCGAGGCCGCCGGTCATCGCGCCGATCTCGGCCAGGCGGGCCGAGTCCCTCGCGCGCCGCTCGGCCTCGCGGGCGCGGCGGATCAGGCGTCGAGCGACGGCGCGCGAGGCGATCGCGCTGGCGACGCCGCCCAGCAGGAAGCCGATCAGAAGCCACGCGGCCCAGATCATCGGGGGAGACGATAGCGGACGCGCGGCTCCGGGCGGGGTTCCGGTTGTCGGGGACTGGGCAGGCCCGGCCCGCCCGCGCCGGGGCGCGGGCGGAAGGGCCCTTCGTCTTGAGGCAAGGATCAGCGGCGCGGGGAGCGCGCGTAGCCGCGCCGGGGTCGGACCTGCACCTCCGTGTCGGGGTGGCGGACGACCTTGGTGGCCTGCCATCCCTTGTCGGAGAGCGTCGCGTCGTACGTCACCGTGGAGCCGTCCTTGAGCACTCGGAAACCCTCGCCGTCGATCTTGGAGTAGTGCACGAAGATGTCCTGACCCTCGGGGCCGACGATGAAGCCGAATCCCTTCTTGGGGTCAAACCACTTGACGATGCCGTCGAGGTTCTCCAGGCGCCTGTCGATGGGTTCACCCATGCAGTTGCCCTCCTGGCGGCGCCGGCGAGAGCGGATCATTCCGCGTCGCCGACGAAGCCCGCGTGCGTTCGCGAATCCTTGCGACGGCCGCCGCCGGCCGGTGATCGACGGTGAAGACGTGCACGCCGCGTCTTCACCGGTTCCTCAGTTCCGCTCCCGAACGGTCGAACGCCGACTCGGGACTTGAGGGTGATTCTATGAAACGCCCGGAAAACCGCAACGAGAATCGTGCGCAGGGGACAACGTGGGGCCGCTTAACCGGCGCATCCCGCAGACTTTGCGCAGATTCCCCCTACTCGGGCTAGCCGAGCAGGTGGGTCAAGGGTTAACGGCGTCCGCCGCCCCGGTCGTCGCGTCGGCCTCGGTCGCCCCGATCGCCGCCGCGCCCGCCGCGATCGCCGCGGTCGCCGCCTCGATCCGAACGCTCGTGATGCCCGCCGCCGCCTTCGTGCCCGCCGTCGGCGCCGGCGGCGACGCCGGCTTCCTCCATGAGGATGGCCTTGCGGCTGAGTTTGATGCGTCCCTGCTCATCGACGTTGATGACCTTGACCTTGATGACGTCGCCGATCTTCACGACGTCCGACACACTCTTGACGTAGCCGTCGGCGAGTTCGGAGATGTGGCACATGCCGTCGGTGCCTGGGGCGAGTTCGATGAACGCTCCGAAGTCCTTGGTCGAGACGACCCGCCCGGTGAACACGGTGCCGACCTTGATCTCGGCGCACATGGCCTCGATCTCGGCCTGGGCGCCGCTGAGCCCTTCGAAGTTGGGCGAGGCGATGACGACCGAGCCGTCGTCCGAGACGTCGATCTCGACGCCGTACTTTTCCTGCAGCGAGCGGATGGTCTTGCCGCCGGGGCCGATGAGTTTGCCGATCTTCTCGGGGTCGATGCGGATGGTGACCAGGCGCGGGGCGTACTTGGAGATGTCGGCGCGGGGCTCGGGGAGGACCGCCTCCATCTGGTCGATGATGTCGAGGCGGGCGACGCGGGCGATCTCGAAGATCGTTTCGATCTCGTCGAGTTTCAGGCCCCGGGCCTTGAGGTCCAACTGCACGCCGGTGACGCCCTCGCGCGAGCCGGAGACCTTGAAGTCCATGTCGCCGAAGAAGTCCTCTTCGCCGATGATGTCGGTGACGTGGATCAGTTTCGACTCGTCGTCGTTGGTGAAGCGGCCGACGGAGATGCCGGCGACGGTGGCCTTGATGGGCACGCCGGCGTCCATGAGGGCCAGGCACCCGCCGCAGACCGACGCCATCGACGACGATCCGTTGGACTCGGTGATGTCGGAGATGAGGCGGACGGTGTAGGGG
>JACVCK010000029.1 GCA_016742055.1 Phycisphaerales bacterium | reverse complement strand
GGTGGTGCCCGGGGATGCATCGCAGCGCCAGACGATCACCCTCGACGTGGTGAAGGCGGCCGCTCCCGCGGTAGTCGCGATGACGGCCTTCCATACCGTGATGTTCATGGGCTCGAACGCCATGTCGATCGTCGTGGTGCGCGAACTGGGCAGCGAGACCGATGTCGGCCTGCTCTTCAGCCTCTGCGCCGCCATCGAGGTGGTGGTGATGGGCCTGTTCGTGGTGCGTCCGATGCAGCGCGCCAGCGTGCCGTTGCTGGCGCTGGAAATGGGAGGGCACCTCACCGGCCTCGACCACTTCTTCCCGCGGTCGGTGTCCAACTGGGTTCAACTCGCACTGGCGACTCCGGTGGTCCTCTGGGCGGGCTGGCCGTTTTTCGTGCGCGGGTGGCGCTCGGTGGTGAACCGCAGCCTCAACATGTTCAGCCTGATCGCCTTGGGCACCGGCATGGCGTGGATCTACAGCGTGATCGCGACCTTCGCGCCGCGCGTCTTCCCCCCGGCATTTCGGGCGTCCGACGGCTCGGTCGCGGTGTATTTCGAGGCGGCGGCGGTGATCACGGTGCTTGTCCTCCTCGGGCAGGTTCTGGAGTTGCGAGCGCGCGAGACCACGAGCGGCGCCATCCGCGCGCTGCTTGATCTCGCTCCGAAGACCGCCCGCCGTATTCGGACGGACGGCACGGAAGAGGAGATCCCGCTGGATCAGGTGGAAGTGGGCGACCGCCTAAGAGCACGCCCGGGCGAGAAGGTGCCGGTCGACGGAATCGTGATGGAGGGCCGCAGCGCCGTCGACGAAGCCATGGTGACAGGCGAGTCGATGCCGGTCACGAAATCGGTCGGCGATCCCGTGATCGGCGGCACGATCACGCAGTCCGGCAGTCTCGTCATCGAAGCCCGGAAGGTGGGGAGCGACACCGTGCTCGCGCAGATCGTGCAGCTGGTGGCGAGCGCCCAGCGCAGTCGGGCGCCGATTCAGCGCCTCGCCGATCAGGTCTCGGGATATTTCGTGCCCGCTGTGATCGTCATCGCCGCGCTCGCCTTCACGGGATGGGCCATCTGGGGGCCCGAGCCCCGATTTTCCTATGGCCTGGTGGCGGCGGTCGCGGTTCTCATCATCGCATGCCCCTGTGCGCTCGGGCTCGCCACCCCCATGTCGATCATGGTGGGCGTCGGGCGCGGCGCGGGAGTAGGCGTTCTCATCAAGAATGCTGAGGCTCTGGAGCGCATGGAGCGTGTCGACACGCTCGTCGTCGACAAAACCGGCACGCTCACCGAGGGCAAGCCGCGCGTGACCGAGCCGGCCAAGTCCGGAGGCATCCGCTGGGTCCGGCTCGACGGGCGCCCGACGGACTTCGGCTCGCCCTCGGGCAGCGGCTACCAGGACGACGTCACGAGCGCGTCCGTCGCTCAGGATCTCAATTACGTCGCCCAACCGCCCGGCGACATCGGCATCCCGTCCACCCCCAGCCCAGGCCAGATCCTCCATCCACACAACGATTGGGCGCGCGTCGCGGAAGGACTGGCCCTCGCCTCAACCCGCGGCGCCCGGGGCCTGGTCACGGAGTATCCCGAGGACGAACTCACCATCGAAGCGATTGATTGGATCGACGACCACTTCCCCATCGCGCCGCCGATCTGCCCCGGCGACGTGGATCGGGACGGCGACATCGACTTCGCCGATCTCAACATCATCCTCGCCGACTTCAACTCCTCCGGCCACCAACTCCCCGGCGACATCGATCGCGATGGATTCGTGGGCTTCGCCGACCTGAACATCGCCGTGAGCGCGTTCAACACGCTCTGCCCCGGCACGGGCTGGAAGGGAACAGCCGGGCCGCCATGACGCCGCATCCCGCGCTCACGCCGGCGTCGCGCCGTGTGGCGGCCGGTCCCAGTGCCGCCGCTGCGTCACCGCCTCGAAGAACACGTCCAACAGGTCGCCCCGCGCGCCCGCCCGAGACGTCACCACGCCCGCGTCCGCCAAAGCGCCCGCGCCCGGATCCGCCACCCGCACGCCGCGGATCGACGTGCGATGCAGCACGTCCACGCCCTCGTCCGCGGCGCCGACGCTCTTGAAGTGACGGAACGCCTCGTTCACGAACCGCAGGGCGTCGCTATCGGCGGCGAGCGACTTCGCGGCCGCGCCCCCACCCGGCACGAACACCGCGTCGAACACGACCGACGACGTGGTGAGGAAACTCTCGTCGGCCGTGGCCTCGCCGCCGGAGCCGCTCTTCAGCGGTGACTGCGTGGCGGCGACGGTGACCACCTCGGCGCCCTCGCGCTCCGCCGCCTTGCGGAGCGCCTCAAGATCATCGGCGCTGAAGCCCTCGGCGATCAACGCCGCGATTCTTGCTCCCCGAGCGGTCCGTTTGCGCCGGTTGGCCTCGCCGTCGAACGACAGCGCGTCCGATCGCCGCAGGTCGCGCGCTGAGAACCGCACGCCCTTCGGCGCCGAAGGGGGCGGCGGCGCCGACCGGGGGGGCTCGACGCCCACGGCGGCGGCCACGGCGCGCGCCAGACCGAGGTCGATGTGCGCGAAGTGACCGATCATCCGCGTGCGGACTTCCATCGATCGGACCTTCCCCAGTTCGAATCTGCCGGCGTCGATGAGGCGGCGTCGCTCGGGCTCGGACAGACTGCGGAAGAACAGCGCCGCCTGCGAGTAGTGGTCCTGGAAACTCGCACTGCGCTCGCGGATCTTGCGCCCGTCCACGCGCTCCATGAAGTGGGCGTACCCGCCCATGCCCGAGGGCGTGAGCATGGGGCATCCTCGTCCGAGCGAGTTGGGGCTGTAGGCGGTGCGCCCCACGTTGATCGCCTGACGCATGAAGCCGTCCCGCTGATTGTTGTGCACCGGGCACGTTGGACGGTTGATGGGGATCTCGGCGAAGTTGGGGCCCCCCAGGCGCGTGATCTGCGTGTCCAGGTACGAAAACAGCCGCGCCTGCAGCAGGGGATCGTTGGTGAAGTCGATCCCCGGCACGACGTGCCCCGGATGGAACGCCGCCTGCTCCGTCTCGGCGAAGAAGTTGTCCGGGTTCCGGTTGAGCGTCAGGCGCCCGAGCGGGCGCACCGGCGCCAACTCCTCCGGGATGATCTTCGTGGGATCGAGCAGGTCGAAGTCGAACGCCATCTCGTCCGCCTCCTCGACCACCTGCACGCCCAGTTCGTACTCCGGGAAATCGCCCCGCTCGATGGCGTTCCAGAGATCGCGACGATTGAAGTCCGGATCCTTGCCGGCGATCTTCTGCGCCTCGTCCCAGACCAGCGCCGTCATCGCCTTCATCGGCTTCAAGTGCAACTTCACAAACCGGGCCAGACCCGACTCATTGACGAATCGGAACGTGTGCACCCCGAATCCCTCCATCTCCGCGTAACTCCGCGGCACGGCCCGGTCTGAGAGCGCCCACAGGATCATGTGCATCGACTCCGGCGTGAGCGAGATGAAGTCCCAGAACGTGTCATGCGCCGCCGAGGCCTGCGGCATCTCGTGGTGCGGCTCGGGCTTGATCGAGTGCACCAGGTCAGGGAACTTGATCCCATCCTGAATAAAGAAAATCGGGATGTTGTTGCCCACCAGGTCGTACACCCCCTCGCTCGTGTAGAACTTCACCGCGAAGCCCCGGACATCACGCACCGTGTCCGCCGAGCCGCGGAACCCCACCACCGTCGAGAAGCGCACGAACACCGGCGTCTCCGCCGCCGGGTCGCGCAGGAACGCGGCCCGGGTGAGTTCAGAGTGATCCTGGTAAGACCGAAACACACCGTGCGCCCCGGAGCCCCGCGCGTGCACCACGCGCTCCGGGATCCGCTCGTGATCGAAGTGCATCAACTTCTCGCGCAGATGGAAGTCCTCCATCAGCGTCGGCCCCCGCTCGCCCGCCTTGAGCGAGTCGTCCGTGTGGCTCACGCGAACGCCCTGATTCGTCGTCAGCCGTTCGCCGTCCGAGCGCTCCCGATCGGTTTCGAGGTCGCGGTTCTTGGCGCTGTCCGTTCGACCTTGGGGCGGCCTGGGGTTGGTCATGGCGTGTGCTCCGTGGGTCAAGGGGTGAAGGCGCTCCGCCCTCCCCCGTGGCGGACGTCGAGGTCGGTGGCCCCTCCACGAGGCGCCCTGTCTTCCCCTAGAAGGCGCGCCCGGCGTGAACGCCCGGTGAATCTGCGATGAATGGGCCGACATCAGAACCCGGACCTGCAAAGCCCGCTCCGGCGCCAGTCCGCGGTACAGTCACCTCGCGGGGGCAAAGGAGGCATTGGAAATGGACCGCCGGAAACTGGTCATCGTGGTGATCTGCGCCATGCTCGCGGCTGTGCTCAGCGTCGTCATCCTCCGCCTGCTCGGCTTCTCCGGCTCCGCCGGCGCCATCGGCGGAGGCGTGGCCGGCGGGGTCGCCGGCGCCCTGGGATCATCGTTCGCCATCTCCAAGCGAAGCGCTCACTCCAGCGACGCCTGAGGTCGCACGCGCCAGCCGCCCTTTACAATCCGGCCATGACGATGTCCCTCTTGGGAGGCCTGGGCGTCTTTCTCCTGGGCATGCTCCTGCTCACCGACGGGCTCAAGGCGGTCGCGGGCGAAGCCCTGCGCCGCATCCTGACGCGCTCCATCCGGAGCCCGCTCTCGGGCGTGGGCTGGGGCGCGATCGTCACGGCGCTCGTCCAGTCCTCCACCGCCACCACCCTGACCACCGTCGGCTTCGTCAGCGCCGGGCTGCTCACCTTCTCGCAGGCCGTCGGCGTCGTCTTCGGCGCCAACCTCGGCACCACAAGCACGGGTTGGATCGTCTCGCAACTCGGATTCAAGATCTCACTGGGCGGGATCGCGCCGCCCCTGGTTCTCGCGGGCGTCGCGCTGCGCCTGCTGGGCAAGGGAAGGGCCGCGCACGCGGGGACCGCCCTCGCCGGCTTCGCCCTGCTCTTCATGGGGATCGACCTGCTGCAGGACGGCATGGCATCGCTCTCTTCTCGCCTCGCCCCAGGCGACCTGCCCTCCGGAGACGGCTGGACCTCGCGCCTGATCCTCGTGGGCTTCGGATTCGTCATGACCGTCGTCATGCAGTCCTCCAGCGCCTCCATGACCACCACGCTCGCCGCCGTCGCGTCCGGCGCCATCGGCCTCGAACAGGCCGCGGCGCTCATCGTGGGCCAGAACATCGGCACCACCCCCACCGCCGTCGCCGCGGCGATCGGGGCGCCCGCCGCCGCCAAGCGAACCGCCGCCGCGCACGTGCTCTTCAACGTCATCACCGCGGGCGTGGCGCTGGCCATCCTGCCGTGGCTGCTCGGCGCAAGCCACGCGATCGGCGCCGCCGCCGGCGCCGACGACGCCCCCACCACCCTCGCGCTTCTGCACACCATCTTCAACCTCCTGGGAGTCGCGCTGCTCCTCCCGCTGGTCGGGCCGTTCTCGCGCGCGCTCGAACGCCTGTTCCCCGAGCGCGGGCCCCGCTCGACCCGCTACCTCGCGCCCTCCGTCGCGCACGTCGGCCCCGTCGCGCAGGAAGCCGCACGGCGTGCGCTCATGCAGGCGCTCGCCGACGCCGCGGGCGTCGCGCGCACGCTTCTTCGCGATCCCCGCCGCCGTGCGCACACCGCCTCGCCTCTCGCCGAAGCCGCTTCGGGACTCCGCGCCGTGATGCGGTTCATCCACCAATTGGGGCGCGCCTCGCAGGGCGCGCTCGAGGGCGAACGCCAGCAATCGCTCGCCCACGCCGCCGACCACCTCGAACGCCTCATCGCGGCGCTCCGCGCCCCGCCCGCCGGCGCCGACCGGCTCTCCACCGACGACGAACTGCGCCCCGCCGTGCAGATCGTCGGCGGTCTGGCCGAACGGCTCTGCGGCGCTGTCCCGAGCGCCGGGGCCGACCCCGCCGAAGCCGATCGCCGGTTCGCAGCCACGGTCGCCGACGCCGCCCACGCCTCTCGCGCCATGGCCGACCTGCGGATCCTCAAACGCCCCGAGGCCCTGCACCTGGCGGCGTCGGGCGCCCTTGAGCCCGAGGACGCCATGGCGCGCGTGGACAGTTTGCTATGGCTTGACCGCATCGCGTACCACCTCTGGCGCGCCGCCCATCACCTCCGCCTCGACGCTCATGCATCCCCTGCCGAACCCGCCGAGGCGGCGCCGCCGGCGCCGTAAAGGCGAGGCCCCCCCGCGCGCGCCCTACCGTTCTGCCGAACGGCCCACACCCCTCCCGCCACCGTCATGGAGCGCCTCCGATGAAACGCTTCGCCGCCCTTCGCACGCTCACCCGCCTTGGCGCCGTCCTCGGCGCCGCGGCCATCGCGGGCGCCCAGTCATCGCCCGCCACGATGAAGGCCGTCCGCATCCACGAGCACGGGGACGTCTCCGTGCTGCGCTACGAAGACGCGCCGATCCCCGAACTCGGCCCCGCCGACCTGCTCGTCCGCGTCCACGCCGCGGGCGTCAACCCCGTGGACTGGAAGTTCCGCACCGGGGCGTTCCGCATGCCGGGCGCCGCGTTCCCCGCCACGCTCGGTTTCGACGTCAGCGGAGTGATCGAGCGCGTCGGCCCGCAGGTGACCAAGTTCAAGCCCGGCGACGAGGTCTACGCGTACCTCAACCTCCAGAAAGGCGGGGGCTACGCCCAGTTCGCGGCCGTCGCCGAGTCTGAGGCGGCGCTCAAACCCCGCTCCATCGACCACATCCACGCCGGTGCGACGCCCTTGGCCGCGCTCACCGCGTGGCAGGCGCTGATCGACACGGCCGGGCTCCGCGCCGATCAGACCGTGCTCATCCACGCGGCGGCCGGGGGGGTCGGCCACTTCGCCGTGCAGATCGCCAAGGCCAAGGGCGCCCGGGTTGTCGCCACCGCGTCCGAACGCAACCACGCATTCCTCAAGGACCTCGGCGCCGATGTGGTCGTCGATTACCGCACGCAGCGCTTTGAGGACTTCGCCAAGAATGTGGACGTTGTGCTCGACGCGGTCGGCGGCGACACGCAGGCCCGCTCCTACGCCGTGCTCAAGCCCGGCGGCATCCTTGTCTCCATCGTTCAGCCGCCGAATCAGGCCAGACTCGACGAACACAACATCCGAGGCGCCGTCATCCTCGTGAAGCCCGCGGGCTCTCAACTCGTGCTCATCGCTGAGATGATCGACGCGGGCCAGATCAAGCCCCACGTCAGCGCCACGTTCCCGCTGGAGCAGGCCGCCGACGCGCAGCGCGCCGTGGAGACCGGCTCGACCCGAGGCAAGATCGTGCTTACCGTGCCGTGAGCGCGCGTCAGCCGTTGACAAAGCGCCAGTCCACGCGTTCGGCGGGCCGATCGCGCTCGAAGTGCAGGCGCTGGGCGGGCTGGTAGACGCGGTCGTACTCGTCCGCCAGGGCCTCAGCGCCGCGCCCTTCCTGGTTGCGCGCAAGCGCCCGCTCAAGGGCCGTTGCGGGAGGGCAATCCACCCAGACCGTCAGGTCAAACCACGGGCGCCGCTCGTTCGTCAGCGCGAAGACGCCCTCGAACAGGATCAGACCGGCGCCGCTCGACCGCCGCGCCGCGTCCAGCGCCGCGCGCGCCTCGTCCCAGCGGTACGCTCGCTCGTAGAACGTCGACGCCCATTCCGGCCCGCGGAAGCGGACCTCCGGCGCCGTCCGCCAGGCGTCGACGCCCAGCGTCAGCGTTCGAACGCCCCGCGCCTCCAGCGACGAGGCGAGCCGGGCGCACAGCCACGTCTTGCCCGCGCCGTCCACGCCGCTCACCCCCACCGCAGGCGCGGCGCCGTCTCGGCGCAGCGCGGCGCACGCGTCGGCGAGTTCGGCGATGTCCCGGGTGGTCCGTGCCGGCATGGGGACCCCAAAAAAAGAGCGGGCGGCGCATCTCGCGCCGCCCGCGGAACGTTCAGAGAAGAAAGCAGCCGCGTTCAGCGCCGACGACGCAGGCCGGCCAGGCCCGCGAGGCCGAGCATCGCCACGCCGCCCGGAGCGGGCACGACGTTGGCGCCGATGATCAGTTTGTAGACCCAGTTCTGGCTGTGCGGAGCGCCCGAATCGTCGAAGCCGTCGAAGATCGTCGGCGAACCGCCGCCCGCCACGCCGGCGTCGTCGGAGCCCGAGACGCCGATGTAGTACGTGCCCGCGGCCAGACCGGACAACTGCACCGACGACATCAGGCCGATGTTGCTGTCGTCGTCAAAGCCGATGATGTTGAAGTTGCTGTCCAGCACCATCAACTGGCTGTTGTCGTTCGCGCCGAAGGACAGCGAGAAGATCGACATCACCAGTTCGGTCGGACCCGTGAAGGTGATCGCGAACCAGTCCACGTCGCCCGGGGTGATCGAGCCGTCCACGAGCACGCTGCCACCCGGGTCCGTGATCGTGCCCAGGTCGTTCGCCGTCGCCGGCGTGTCGTTGCTCCCGAACTCAAAGAAAACGCCGCCCTGAGCAACGCCGCAAAGCGCAGCAAGCGCGCCGACCGTGAACACTGATTTCATCGCTCTACTCCTCCGGCCGTGCAGCCGGGATTCCCTGAACAACTCGCTGTCCGACGCCCAGGGTGTGCGGCCCTGAACGCGGGGTGTCCTGTCTGTGCATCGGAAAGGTAGCGTCCTCAATCGCTCCAGCAAAGGACCTTCTGCCTATTTCTGTGCCTCTTTTTGCGCCCAAGGCCCTTATCCAGATTGACATCATCGGAAACGCCCATCCACTGACACACCGTCGTCAGTTGCCCCCGCCATGATCCGCGCCCGTTCGGCCAGCCCGCCCCGCGGCGGAGCCGGACCCGAAGCGCAAGCGCCTGTCCCAGGCCGGTTTCCGTTGAATCCCACCCATCGGCGCGTCGGAACCGTCCGTGCGCTTGCCCGCCGCCCTTCCGAATCGGATGGTGTTCTCGGTCCCCGGTCGGCGCCGCCCAAAGGCGGCGCCGGCCCCGGGGCCTCCCGGAGTTTCGGCCACGCCGCCGCCGGGGACGCCTTGAGCCAGTCCCCACGTCCATCCCTCGGCCGCAGGAGCGGTCGCCGGAACCCTTCGTTCCCTCACTTCCGGCGTCGCCGGGCCTCGTGGCCTGAACCGACGGCGCGGCCGGTGAACCGGCCGCGTTGTCATTTCACCAGGGCAGCGCTTTGCCGTTGTGCTGCACGTACCGGCCGGAGTCCTTCACCGTGAATCCGTCGATGAGGCGGATGAGGTCTCGGATGGAGTCCTTCGGGTCCAGCGGCGCCTCGGCGCCGCCCATGTCGGTGCGGTTCCACCCCGGGCAGAGCGTCACCACCGTGAACCGCTCCGCCTCCAGGTCCTTGGCCATCTTCACCGTCGCCATGTTCAGCGCCGCCTTGCTGGCGCAGTAGGCGTACGAGAAACCGGACGAGGCGTTGGCGACGCTCCCGAGTTGGCTGGAGATGTTCGCGATCAGGCGGCGCTTGCCGGCTCGGAGGTTCGGCAGCAGCGCCTGAGCGACCAGCGCCGTTCCGAAGACGTTCACGTCGAACACGCGCCGGAACGCGTCCATCGACAGGTCCCCGATCTTCCGGTCCTCGTCCGTCACGGCGGCGTTGTTCACGAGGACGTCGATTGCGCGCCCGCTGAGGGCCTTCGCCAGCGCGCCGATGCTGTCCGGATCGCTCACCTCCAGCGGGAGCACGGCGGCGCCGGTCGCGCGCAACTCCTCCGCCCGGTCCGGCTTGCGCGCGGTGGCCAAGACCTCGTCCCCACGCGCCCTGAGTTGCCTGGCGAACTCGAGCCCCAGGCCGCGATTCGCTCCGGTCACCAGCCAGGTCGCCATGCGCCGCGCTCCTTTCGAGGGAAGGTCGTCCGCGGGATGGTACGCGCGGCGCATGGAAAAGGGGCGCCGCGAGCGCGGCGCCCCTTGAGATTCAAACGTCGATCAACTCGGAGGTCTTAGTTGAGTTGGTAGATGTTGGTGGACTCGGTCTCTTCGACCGGGCGGGTGAGTTGATCGCTGGTCATGATGGTGCGGAACCGGGTGTCGCCGACCTTGACGGCGCGGACGACGACCCTGAACTCGGCCTTGGCGCCCGGAGCGAGCGACGCGATCGGCGCGAACTCGATCCGCGAGCCGGTGGTCGTGGCGTTCGTGGCGCCGCCGGCGGAGACGAACGCCTGGGTGTCCTCGAGGACGCAGACGATCTTGATGTTGGTGTCCGGCGCCGTGCCCTGGTTGGTCACGGTGATGGTGTAGGTGGTCTGGTCGCCGACCTGGATCGGGTCGGGGTTGTCGACCGTCTCGAGGAGGAGGGCGGGCACGCCGGTGACGACCGTCTGGCACCCGTCGTTGACGGCCGTGGCGCAGTCGGCGCGGGCCATCGAGGTGCCGGCGAACGTGCCGGCGCCGGGCACGCCGTAGCGGACGGTGACCTTCTTGGTCGCGCCCGGCGCGAGCGAGCCGAGGTTCCAGACGACCTTGTTGCCCTGCAGGACGCCGCCGTCGGTGGCGGAGGTGAACGTCGCGTTCGTGGGCAGCATGTCCTCGACGACCAGGTTGTTCGCCACGCCGTCGCCGGTGTTCTTGATGGTGATCTCGGACTCCAGGGGCAGGCCGATGAACTGGCGCTCGCGGCAGGCGCGGTCGATGGTGAGGACCGGCTGCTTGACGACCGTCGCGACCACGCCGGACTCGGCGGTGAGCGCGTCGGACTTGGCGGTGGCCTTGTTCTCGAAACGACCGGCCTTGTCGGCCTTCACGCGGGCCGTGAAGGGGACCTTCTGGCCGCCGGCGAGGCTCGGGACCGTGAACGTGATGACGTTCTTGTCGTCGAGCGTCTTGAGGCCGGCAGGCAGCGTGTCGGTGATGACCACGTTCTGCAGAGCGCCGGTGCCGGTGTTGGCGACCTCAAACTTGTACTCGATCACGTCGCAGCGCAGAACCTCGGCGGGGCCGGTCTTGGTCAGGGCCAGACGCGGCGAAACCACCGGGACCTCGGCGCAGAGGAACGTGTTGTAGGTGACCGTCGCGCACGAGCCGATCACGCCCTCGCGCGTCGCCGTGCCGTTGATCTTGATGACCTTGACCTCGTTCGGGCCCATGTCGCCCAGCGCCCAGGTCATCATGCCGCCCTCGCCGGGACGGCCCGCGGGAGTCGAAGAGTTGAACTTGAAGCCTTCGCCCATGCTGTCCGTCACGCGGACGTCGCGGAGCGTCATGCTCGTCAGGTTTGTGACCCAGATCTCGCAGTCGAACGGCTGGTTCAGACGAACCTCCGCCGGCATGCCCTTCTCGAGGCCCACGGCGCTCGTGGTCGGCTCGCCCGTCGGGAACGCCATCCACGTCCACTTGAGGTTGCTGCCCGTGTGCGCCGTCGGCCAGCGGCTCGACGTCCGGGCCACCGGCTGCGCCGCGGGCTTCTCCTCGGCCCACTTGTCCCCCGCAGGGCCCGGCTCCGGCGCCGCACGACGGACCACGCCGTCGCCCTCGCGGTAGTGGTGCCAGGGGATCGATTCGTTGTTCTTGCTCTCCGACGTCGTCGTCGAGCACGCGGCCATCGCCGTCATCACAACGGCGCAGCCCAGCGCGAGCACGCGCGAGGCCAATCGGTTCTTCAGAAGACTCTTCATGCCATCCTCTCCGAGTAGTAAGGGCAGATCAGTCCCGCGCCGCTCTCCGCGATGCGGACTCCGAAGCGCTTCATAGGGCGGTAGACGCCGATACCCCTGTGCTCCGGACGAACTTCAATATACCTGACGGGCGTCCCGTCGCCGCCGACGCGGCGCTCAACGCTGAACGCCCGCTGCCGCGGTTCTCTGCTGCTTCGCAACAACCCAATCCCATCCATTTCCACGATGCACAAAGTCAGATTGTCGTGCGCCGTTCATCGCGGCTGAAATCAGCCGCCGGAGGGCTTCTCCTCGGGGTCGCAGCAATCGAACAGGACAAAGAGGGCCTGCACGGCGGGGTCGATGTCCCACTCGTCGTCCACCTTCGCCTCGACCATCCGATCGCCCACCTTGGCCTTCACGGTCCAGGACTTCGAGAACGGACCGTCGGACTTGGCCGTCCCCTCGACCTTCATGTCGCCGATCTTCCCCTCGAGTTTCCAGCCCGCCGCCAAGCCGGCCGACTTGATGTCAACCTCGACCTTCTTGTCCCCATTCGTCCCCTCGGCCCGGAAGCCCTGGAAAAGGTGCTTGTCCTCCACCTTCACATCGAGGGCGCCCCACGTGTTCTTCCCCTTGAACTCGAACTTGGTGCCCGAGATCCGCTCGCAGGTGATGTCCTGCTTCGCGATGTACTTCGCGCCCACCGCGGCCGACACCAAAAGCGACGCCGCGAACGTCAGCAGCAACCTGGCCATCATTCCAACTCCTCTCATGCCGCCCTGTGCGGCGCCACCCCGAAGACCCCACTCGGTCGTATTCCGGGACCGATAGTCTACCCCACCCCAAACCGGCCTGCCTGTTTAGGATGCCCCCCATGCCCGACGCCCGATCCGCCGCGCTGGAGATCGTCGCGGCCCTGCGGTCCGCCGGGCACGAGTCCTACCTCGCCGGCGGGTGCGTCCGGGACGAACTCCTGGGCCTGAAGCCCGACGATTACGACGTCGCCACCGCCGCGCGCCCCGACGCCGTCCGATCCCTCTTCCGCTCTGTCTCAGAAGTTGGGGTTTCGTTTGGGGTTATGCTCGTCCGGCAGCGGGGGCACGTCGTTGAGGTCGCCACGTTCCGGGAGGAGGGCGCGTACACCGACGCCCGCCGCCCCGACCAGGTCCGATTCTCCACCGCTGAAGCCGACGCACGGCGGCGGGACTTCACGGTCAACGCGCTGTTCCTCGACCCGCTCGACGACAGCGCGCCGCCTCCCGGACGCGTGATCGACTTCGTGGGCGGGCTGCCCGACCTGGCCCGCCGCCTGATCCGCGCCGTCGGCGCCCCCGACGACCGCCTGGCGGAGGACCACCTCCGCGCCCTTCGCGCCGTCCGGCTGGCCTCGCGCCTGGGCTTCGAGATCGACCCCGACACCAACGCCGCCATCGAGCGCCACTCCTCAGAACTCCGGGGCGTGTCCCGGGAGCGCATCGGGGACGAGGCCCGGAAGATGCTGGGCCACCGATCCCGCGCCGTAGCCGCGGCCCGCCTCCAGGAACTCGGCCTCGACGCGCCCACGCTCGATGAACCACCGACCCGGGCCCCGCTGACCGCTCTTCACGGCTTGCCGGCGGACGCGTCGTTCCCGACAGCCCTGGCCGCTTGGTCGCTCGATCGACTGGCCGCGCGCGACGGCGGGCCCCACGCGGATGTGTCGCTCCTGGCGCCTCGCCTGCGCCGGGCGCTGTGCCTGAGCAACGACGAATCCGCCGCCTTACGCGCCGTATTGGAGGGTGTGGCGACCTTGGAAGGTCGATGGGCGGCCATGGGCGTCGCGGCGCAGAAACGGGCCGCGGCCTCGGACTGGTTCGAGCCGGCGCTGTCCATCGTGTCGGCCCGTTCGTTCCCAGCGGCCGAGGCAGTTCGCGCCCGCCGGTCGGAACTGGCGGCTCTGGGCCCGGGCATCGCGCCGGCGGCGCTCCTGACCGGGGACGACCTGATCGGCGCGGGGCTGGCCCCGGGGCCTTCGTTCAAACGGACGCTCGACGCGGTGTACGACGCTCAGTTGGAGGGTCGGGTCGCGGGGCGCGACGAGGCGCTGGCGCTGGCCCTGCGTCTGGCCGCCGAGGCCTCGCCTCGGAACCCCGGAGGTCCGGCGAGCGTCTAGAACCTCGGAAACACCCACCCGTATACTGAGGATGGAGCCGGCGACGGAGCGGCGACGGGAGGGCTGGTCGGCGGGTTGAGCCCGCGGGGCCGGGGCCCGTCGGCGGAGGTCGTCGGCGCCCGACGCGCCTTCGACCACGCCCGAAAAGGGGATAAGCCATGTTCTCACAACGCTTTCTGACGCTCTGCGCCGCCGCGACCACCTGCCTTGCGCTGTCGATGTCGGCGCCCCTCCTGGGCGAGCCAGCGCCGGCCGCGGAGGAAACGCGCGACGTGGTGACGTTCCGCAACGGGCGCGTCGTCGAGGGCGAGATCCTCGAAACCAGCGACCGCACCATCAAGATGCGGGTCGTGGTCGCCGGGATCGCGACGGTCACCACCTACGACCGCTCCGAGATCCTGCTGATCGAGGAAGACAAGCCCGTCGGCGGCTCGGCCCCGGTGAAGACTGCGGCGTCGGACAAAAAGTCTTCGGCCTCGTCGTCCGGGACGCGGACCGAAGCGCGCGAAGACGCGGCTCGGGTCTACCTGCTGACGCTCGACGGCCAGTTCGGCTGGGACATCAGCAACGGGCCTCTGACCCAGGCGCTCAAGGACGCGACCGACTCCAAGCCCGACGTGATCGTGATCAAACTCGACGCCACGCAGGACGAGCGCTTCGGCTTCGACGGCCTGTTCGTCGCCGAGAGCATGACCCCGACCATCGAGCAACTCCTCGCCAACGGCCAGCGCGTGGTGTTCTGGGTCGAGCGGGCGACGGTCGGCGCTGCGTTCCTGCCGCTCTCATCGCCCGAGATCTACTTCACGCCCACCGGGCGCATGGGCGGCATCGGCACGCTGCAGGACTTCAACATCGGCGACAAGCGCGTCAACGAGAAGCAGATCTCGCTGCGGCTTGGCCACGCCGAGGGCATCGCGATCGCCGGCGGCTACGCCCCCGAACTCGTCCGCGCGATGGGGCACATGGACACGTGGCTGTCGGTCCGCATCCGCGGCGGCAAGCCCGAGTACATGCTCCGCGCCCCCACGCCCGAGGAGGTCGCCGACGGCTGGATCCTCCTCACCGACGACGGCAAAGGCTCCAACAAGGACACCATGGCCGACGCGGTGCGCGAGCGGGGCAACGACGTCCTGAACCTCGACGCCGACTGGGCCCAGCGCCTGCTGGTCTCCAAGGGCACCGCCGCCACGATCGAGGACCTCATGTTCCTCCTGGGCTACGGCTCGAACTTCACCAAGGTCGAAGGCCGCGGCGACAAGATCATGGACGACTGGTCCACCCGGCTCGGCCAGGCGCGCGACAACTTCCGCCGGCTCAACGAGCGCCTCGGCGAGATCGGCGCGGGCACGAACAACGCCCGCGACGCCAAGCGCGACCTGGGCGAGCGCATGAAGACCCTCCGCGAGATGCGGGGCCTGCTGTCGATCTACTCCGAGGTGCTCGACCCCTCGGGCGATCGGCGGAGCGAGATCGACATCCAGATCGAGCAGACCCGCATGCAACTCCAGCAGATCAACGAGCAGGAGCGCCAGCAGCAGCGCCGCTGATCCCGCGCCGCCCGGCGCCACCCGCACACGAGCCCCCGACGGAGCACGCATGCCCGCCACACACGCCATCCGCAACATCGCCCGCTCGCTCGCCGTCGCATGCATCGCGGCGCTGGCGTTCGCCGTCTCCGCGCCCGCCGCGACCGTCCACCTCAACGACGGGCGCGTGCTCGAGGGCCGCATCGACCGCGAGGGCGACGACTTCATCTACCTCATCGTCAAGGTCGGCTCGATCGAGCACACCGAACTGATCCTCAAGTCGAGCATCAAGTCGATCGCCCGCGACGAGCCCGCCGCGGGAGGCGACAAGCCCGCCCCCGGCGCCAAGGACCCCGCGAAGAGCGGCGAGCCGTCGGCCGAGGCCGTGCGCGTGGCGTTCATCTCGCTGGGCGAGGGCGGCGACAAGGACATGGTGGGCCCGTTCGTCAACGCCGGGCGCCTCAAGGCCGCCGTGGACCTCCTTGAGGACGATGAGCCGGACATCGTGGTGCTCAAGATCAAGTCCGGCGGCGGCTACGTCAGCGAGGTCGAACCCCTGTCCGACGCCATCCACGAGTACATCAAGCCGAAGTACACGGTGGTGGCGTGGATCGACTCGGCCATTTCCGCGGCGGCGATGACGGGGCTGAACTGCGAGAACATCTACTTCATGTCCAAGGGCAACTTCGGCGCGGCGACCGCGTTCGGCGGCGGCCCCGGCGGCGCCCGCGCGGTCGAGGGCGAGTTCCTCGAGCAGTTGCTGTACCTGGCCGAACTGATCTCGGAGCGGGGCGGCTACAACCCGCTGATCATGCGCGCGATGCAGATCGAACAGGAGTTGTCCGTCGACATCGACAGCAACGGCGTGGTGAACTGGCGGCCCGACAGCGCCGGGCGGTACCTGGTCAATCCCAAGGGCAAGATCCTGACGTTCAACGCGCAGGACGCGATGCGGTACAAGTTCGCCGATGGCGTGGCCGACAACAAGGACCAACTCATGCGCCTGATCGTGGGCGATCACGAGTGGATCGAGGTCGGGCAGGACGCCGACGCCTTCGCCGTCAAGACCCGCGACGAGACATTCCGCGCCGAACTGGCGATCTCCGAGATCTTCCAGAAGATGGGCCTCGCTCAGCAGGTCGGGGACTTCGCCAAGATGCGCCGCTACCTGGGCGACCTCCGCGCCTGGGCCCGCCGGGCCCCGGTCTGGACGGACTACCCGCCCAAGGGCGGCTTCCCCCCGCTCAGCGACGAGTTCTTCCGGCAGGCCGAGGAAGAAATCCGCAAACTCCAGCAGCAGGACGCGGAGCGGAACCGCAACAATCGCCGATAAGCGGGCTGTGCCCGGCGCCGGCCCCCATCAAAGCCCCTTCGTCCCCGTCGACCTCGACGCCGGAGCCCCCGAGCGCGTCGAAACGCTCGTCCACGCGCTGCTCCACCGCGCCGTCCATTCCGCCGCTGAACTCGAACGCTGGCTCGAGGACCGCTCCGAACTCGACGCGGCGTGCAGCGAGGCCGAGGCCGTCCGCTACATCGCGATGACCTGCCGCACCGACGACGCCGGCGCCAACGCCGAGTATGAGCGCTTCGTCCGCGAGACCCTCCCGCACTTCCGGCGCTGGTCCCACGCGCTCGACGTCCGCCAGAACTTGCTCGCGGGCCGGATCCCGCTCGACCCGCGCCGGTACGCCGTCCTGCAGCGCGACGTCTCCGCCGAAGCGGCGCTGTTCCGCGAGGAGAACATCCCCCTGCAGACCGAACTGGCGGCGCTGGGCCAGGAGTACGAGCAGATCCTCGGCGCGATGACCGTCGAATACGAGGGCCAGGAGCGCACCATGTCGCAGATGGGCGCGTTCCTCGAGGACCCCGACCGCGCCGCGCGCGAACGCGCCTGGCGCGCCATCGCCGCCCGCCGGCTGCGGGACAAGGACCGCCTCGAAGGCCTCTTCGACCGCATGCTGCCGCTCCGCGCCGCGATCGCCCGCAACGCGGGCCTCCCGAACTACCTGGAGCACGCGTTCCGCAGCAAGCGCCGGTTCGACTACAACCCCGCCGACTGCGCCCGGTTCCACGCCTCCATCGAGCGCGTGGTCATGCCCCTGGTGCGCGAACTGGACGAGCGCCGGCGCCTCGCCCTGCGCCTCGAAACGGTGCGCCCCTGGGACGCCGCGGTGGACCCCGAAGGCGCCGCGCCCCTCCGCCCGTTCACCGACGGCCACGACCTGGCCTCCAAGGCCGCCGAGGTCTTCCGCCGGCTGGACCCGCGCCTGGGCGGCCTGATGGAAGAACTGACCTCCGGCGACGCGCTCGACCTCGACAGCCGCAAGGGCAAGGCGCCCGGCGGGTACCAGTACATGCGCGACCGCTCCCGCGCGCCGTTCATCTTCATGAACGCCGCCGGCCTGCACCGAGACGTCCGCACCATGGTGCACGAGGCCGGACACGCCTTCCACTCCCAACTCACCCGCGCCGAGCCGCTCGTCCACTACCGCCACACCGTGACCGAGTTCGCCGAAGTGGCCTCCATGGCGATGGAGTTGCTCACGATGGCGCACTGGGACGTCTTCTACCCCAACCCCCACGACCTGCGCCGCGCGCGGCGCGAGCAACTCGAGGGCGTGGTGTTCCTCCTGCCGTGGGTCGCCACGATCGACGCCTTCCAGGCCTGGATCTACACCCACGAGGGCCACAACCCCGCCGACCGGCGCGCCGAGTGGATGCGCCTGCACGACGCCTTCGGACGCGTGGTGGACTGGTCCGGCCTCGACGACGAGTGCGCATACTCCTGGCATCGACAGCCCCACCTGTTCACCTCCCCGCTCTACTACGTCGAATACGGCATCGCGCAACTGGGCGCGCTCCAACTCTGGCTCCGATCGCTCGACGAGGGCCCCCGCGCGGCGCTCGACGACTACGTCCGCGCCCTGTCGCTGGGCGGCACGCGCACGCTGCCGGAACTCTTCGAGGCCGCCGGCATCCGCTTCGACTTCGGCGAAGGCCTGCTCGCCCGCCTGATCGGCGCCGTCCGGCGCGAACTGTCCGCCCTGAGCGACTGAGCGCGCCGCGGGGCTATCGTCCCCGCCATGGCCCACATGACCCCCGACGAGTTCCGCCGGCACGGGCGGGAGACCCTCGACTGGCTCGCTTCCTATCTGGAGCGGATCGGCGACTTGCCCGTGGCGCCGCGGGTCGCGCCCGGCGACATCGCCGCCCTGCTCCCCGCCCGCGCGCCCGAGCGGGGCGAGCCCTTCGAGCGCCTGCTCGCCGACCTCGACCGGCTGCGCGCGAAGTTCGCCTCCAAGATGGCTGACAGCGCGGACGCCCAGACCTTCGCGACCCTGACGCAGCCGGGTGCGGTGACGACCCGCGCCTTCCGGGAAATCGCGCGCACGGTGACCAGCCGGGACACCCTGGCGGCCTTCCCCACCGGGTACCCCAAGCTCTACCCCCATGCCGCCCCGCCCGCACGGCCGCCCCCCTCGCCCGGCC
>JACVCK010000028.1 GCA_016742055.1 Phycisphaerales bacterium | reverse complement strand
CGCTACTTCCAGTGGCGCGTCAGCGACCCCAGCGCCGCCGAGGGCGTGGCGCTGTCGCAGGTGGCCGCCGCCACGTTCTTCTGCGGCGAGTGCGAGCAGATCTGCCTCGCCGACCTCGACGCCGACGGCGCCGTGGACTTCAACGACCTGAACATCCTGCTGGACCACTACCAGGCCGTGGGGCTTGGATTCGCCGCGGACATCGACGGCGACGGCAAGGTGGACTTCGCCGACCTCAACCTGCTGCTGGGCGCGTTCAATCAGCCGTGCTGATCACTGCACCTCCGGCCCCTTCGGCGCCCTCTCCCCCGCCTCGATCGCGACCGGCAGCCGGTTCCCCGCCGTCGGCAACTCGCAGGTTGCGAACGCCGTGAACGAGCAGGGCGGGTTGTACGCGCGGTTGAAGTCCAGGATCGCCTCGCCATCCCCGCCGATCGACGCCTCCAGGAACCGCCCGCCCCCGTGCGTGCCGGCGCCGTTGGTCTTGTCTCCGAACACGATGAACAGATTGCCCGGCGACGACTCCCGTGCGACAAGGCGGCGCTCGCGCCCGTCGATCTCGAACACCAGCGTCACATCGAGCGGCTCCTGGGATGTGTAGCCCGTGACGTTCGTCACCGCGACCGTTGTGCCCTTGGGCGCGCGCTCGACGCGGGCGTTGACGCGGCGCGAGGGATCGATGGGGTAGCGATCGACGCCGCGGAAACCCGTGCGCACGGGGCTCGCGTTGTCGCGCACGCGCAGCGCGAGGTCGCCGTTCCGCCGGACGAGCACGATCGACACCGAGCCGCTGCGCAGCACGGTCGGCGGGCCCTGATCGTCGGCGACCAGCGTCATGGGCTGAGCCGGCGCCCCGTCGGCGGTGATCGCGGCGCCCGGCGCGGGCTCGAAGCGCACCTGATCGCCCGAACGGATGAACGTCCCCGCCTCATCGTCGGAAAGATGGGCGTAACGCAGGTCGGCGCCCTCGGCGCGCCCGAGCGTCGCCTTGCCCTGCCCAAGGAACGCCAGATCGATCAGCGTGAGCCAGCCGTCCTCGCCTGTGAGACGCGCGAGCCGCTCGGCGTGCCAGGCGTTCCACTCCTGCTCCATCGAAGCGACCTCCAAAGTTGGCGTGACGGGCTCGGCCCCGGCACGGGGCGCTCTCAGCCCCACGGCGCCGACCAACAACGCGGCCAGAGCCACGGACGATCCGCACGGACGCATGGAACGCTCCTGTTCTCGATCCGCCGAGCGGCCCGGCGGCGTTGGAGTGCGAACCCGAAGCCATGCCATCGTACCCCGCGGCGCCGCGGCGCCCCCACCGCTACCCTTTTGCCGCGTTCGTCCACCGACCCACACCACGCCCGGCCGACCCCACGGACTCCCCATGCCCCTCCGCAACGTCTTCGACCACATCCCCCCCGGCACCAACATCCCGGAGGCGGTCAACGCCATCATCGAAATCCCCAAGGGTCGGCGGACCAAGTTCGAGATCGACAAGAAGTACGGCGTCGTGAAGTTCGACCGCTACCTCTACTCCGCGGCCCACTATCCCGGCGATTACGGCTTCATCCCCCAGACCCTCGCCGAAGACGGCGACCCGCTGGACATCCTGGTCATGGTCAACGAACCGACGTTTTGCGGCTGCCTCATCGAGACGCGCGTCCTGGGCCTCTTCCGAATGCGGGACAACGGCGACAACGACTTCAAGGTGTTCGGCGTGCCCAACACCGATCCGCTGTTCTCCGAATACCGCGACCTCAGCCGCGTCCCCCACCACTTCCTGTACGAAGTGGAGCACTTCTTCGCGACCTACAAGCAACTCGAGGGCGTGTCGGTCGAGACGATCGGCTGGTCCGGGGCGGCCGACGCAACGGCCGAGGTGGCGTCGTGCATCGAACGCTTCGCGGCCCGGCCACAGTAGGTCTTCGTAAGCCCAAACAAAATTCGTATATTTGACTTGACAGACACCGAACATGTGGTAGGGTGTTCGAGTCGGGCGGCGCCATACCGCCCTCTGGAGGCCCGCCATGCTGACCCAGACTCGGCTGCAACGTTCGGTGGGAAGGGGACTTCGGAGCGCCGCGAGCCGCAGGAATGGCGGAGGCGGCGCCTGGAGCCCCGTTCTGGAGGACCTGGCCCACAACGGGCTCCCGGCCTCGGGGCCCCTCCGGGCGGCTCTGGCGGCTGAGGCGGACGCCGGGGCGGCCGGAGCGATCGCCCTGGCCCTCCGACGGGCCGCCGAGACGAGTTACTTGGTCACCCACGAAGTCCGGGCGCTCGCGGCGAATCTGCTCGAACGGCGGACGGACGCGGGACGCTTCGGCGGGCCCGTGACCGATGCGTGCGCCATCGGCGCCCTGACCGCGGCGCTGGCCCTGGCGGAATGCGGGGATCCGGACTTGGGCGCCGAAC
Organism: Phycisphaerales bacterium; assembly: GCA_016742055.1. Lineage (GTDB taxonomy): Bacteria > Planctomycetota > Phycisphaerae > Phycisphaerales > UBA1924 > JACVCK01. The sequence continues at coordinate 16,736 of JACVCK010000028.1, read as the reverse complement.
TCGAACGCGCGGCACGATCTGCGGCGGCGGCGCTGGACCGGGCGGCGATGTCGCCCCTCGAGGCCGCCCTCGCGCTCGCGCAGGTGGCCGGCTCGGGCTTTGCGGACGAGGGGGCGCTGTGGTCCAAACTCAACGCCGCAGGCGGCGGCGGGACGACGGAAGTTCGCACCGTGCTGCGGGACGCGGGGCTTCTGGGCGTGCGTCGGGCGGCGTGAGTCCGCACGCGCCATGGGCATCGGCGCGCCGGCAACGGGCACGCGCTGCGCGACAGAGTCGGCGGGAGACGAGTGAGAGGGAAGAGAGGTTGAGATCCGTGCGGCGGCGCCGTCGCCCGCTCCCGAGCCGTCGGGCGCGGGCGGCGACTCCCGCCGCGCGCAATCGATCTGCGATGCGTTCGGTCGGCAAGCGTGAGTCAGCGGGGCGGTCCGCCCTCGCGGGGCGGCTCGCGGAAGACCTCGTTCCAGGGCCAGACCGGGTCGGTGGGGCGCGGCTCGGGCTCGTCAGGATCGCGGTGAGGGACGCCGGAGCGTGTGGCGATCGGGCTCTCGCCCACGGCATGGGGCCGCTGCACGCGTGCGCAGCGCCCCTCGAAGACCAGCGTGTCGGCCACGCCCACTGTGTCGAGGCGCACGGCGATGCTCGCGTGGTCGGTGTCCATGCCGATGATCTCGATCTCCCCGGTGAGCGGACGCGTCGTGCGCATCCAGCCATCTCGCTCGATGATCGCCCAGCCGTACGCCTGCCCCGGATCCGGCTCGGCTGGCGGCGACGACCAGCGCTCGCCCGCCATCGCCGCGGCGCCGCTGCGCTCCAGTTCGTGCGACACGCGGGCCAGCGGGTAGCGCGCCGGGCCGGCCTCGGCGGGGGGCGTCGAAAGGATCCATGTCACGCGCGCGGCGCGGTAGCCGTCGATCGTGCCCTCGGTCCGCAGGATGAACAGGTCGCGGTCCTTCTCAATCACCGCGAACGAACTCTGACGCTCGATCGTCACCACGCGCACTGCGGCGTCCGGAGTCCAGGTGGCGAGGGTCACGGGGCTGATCGCCGCCGGCGCGGCCGAGGCGGGGGCGGCGGGCTCGGGCTCGTTGGCGCAGGCGCCCAGCGCCGCGATCAGGGGCAGCGTCAGGAGCAGGCGGGTCGGGGGGCGTCGGCGCATGGAGTCCTCGGGGTCAGAGTCCGGCCATCCGTCGAAGGAGGTCGGCCAGGTTGTCGGGCACGGGCATGACGGACAGGCGCGAGTTCCGCACCAGGTCGAACGACGCGAATCGTCCGTCCGACTTGATCGACGCGAGCGTGACCGGGGTGTTCGCTTTTTTCTTCGGCTTGAGGTCCACCACGACCCTCTTGGAATCCGGCGGATCGAGGGCCGGGTCGGGATAGGCGGCGCGGGCGATGGACGCCAGTCCGACTACGCGCTTGTCCGAACCCGTGTGGTAGATCAAGGCGTCGTCGCCCTTCTTCATGGCTCGAAGGTGCAGCAGCGCCGCGTTGTTCGTGACGCCGCTCCACACGGCGCCGCCGTCGCGGACGAGGTCGTCCCAGGAGTACTCGCCGGGCTCGGTCTTGAGGAGCCAGAGGGCCATCGAACCGCATTGTGCCCGAGCGCGCGCCCGCGTGCGCATGAAAACGCCCCGGGGGTCCGGGGCGTGGGGGGAAACTTCGATCGGAGCCTCCCGTTCAGGAGCCGGCGCCGGCGGGGACAGCCGCCTTCTCGGCCTGAGCGGTGGTCGCCTTGTGGCAGTCGTCGCCCTTGGAGCAGACCTTGCTGTCGTCGGTCTCGCAGCCGGGGTCGCCCGAGCACACGTAGCCGGCGGGGGCTGCTTTGGCGCCGTCGGTGCAGGAGACCTTCGCGGCCTTGCCGAAGGTGAAGTTCGCGGGAACGGCGACGGGATAGCGGCCCGCGGCCATGATCACGCGCTTGCCGGTGGACTTCGTCTCACAGGACTGGGCCGTCGAAGCGACGGTCGCGGCCTTGGCGGAGCAGCAGCCCGGGGCCGCCGCCGTGGTCGAGGCCGGAACGGCCTTCACCGCGTCCGCGCACTGCGCGGTGGCCGCGGTCTTGACGGCGTCGGTGCACTGGGCGGCGGAGGCGTTGACAAGCGTCGCGGCCTTGGTCGCGCAGCAGTCGTCGGCCTTCGCGGCGGTGGTCGAAGCGGGCACGGCCTTCACGGCGTCGGTGCACTTGGCCTTCTTCTCGGCCGTGGTCGCGACCTTCGTCGCCGCGGCCTTCTCGGCGCAGCAGTTGCCCGCGGCCTTTTCCGTCTTGTTCGCAACCGTGGTCGCGGCGGGAGTCGCGCTCTTGTCCGTGCAGGCGGCCTTCTCGGCGTTGGCGACGGTGGCCGAAGAGATCGGGCACGCGCCGGTGTTGACCTTCGTGTCCGAAACCTTCACGGCCTTGGCGCCCGTGTCGCACGCCGCCATCAGTTCGCACGGCGTCGTTCCGGTGACCAGCATCGCGCCGCCGGCGAGCAGGCCGCCGCCCGCGGCGATCGAGAGCAGGAGCGAAGTCGAGACGGCGCCGAGTCGATGCAGGGTCTTCATGGGTCGTTGCTCCGATGGTCAGCGGTGATCGTTCGTTCGGGGCGGGCCGCGGCCGGCGCCCGGTTCTCGGTGGATTGGACTCACCGGAGGGTCGTCCGGTTCGCTGAGTATCGCCGGTCCGGGGCGAAATCTCAATAGTGACGAGCGGGAACGGGGGTGTATGCGGTCTGGGGCCGCACGAACAGGGTCCGATAGGCGTTTTCGGAGGTTCAGCCGAACTGGATGCCCTGGGCCAGGGGCAGGTCTTTCCCGTAGTTCACGGTGCAGGTCTGGCGGCGCATGTAGGCCTTCCAGGAGTCAGAGCCGGACTCTCGCCCGCCGCCGGTGTCCTTCTCGCCGCCGAAGGCGCCGCCGATCTCGGCGCCGGAGGTGCCGATGTTGACGTTGGCGATGCCGCAGTCCGAGCCGTTCTCGGCGAGGAAGCGCTCGGCGGCGCGGACGGAGTCGGTGAAGATGGCGGAGGAGAGGCCCTGATCCACGCCGTTGTGCAGCGCCATGGCCTCTTCCAGCGTGTCGACGGTGAAGATGTAAAGGATGGGCGCGAAGGTCTCTTCCCTGGTGATGTGCGGGACCTTGCCCTTGGGGACGCGGATGATCGTGGGTTCGACAAAGTTGCCGGGCTGATCCTTGAAGCGGTCCAGCCCGGGGACGCCGCCCGTGAGGACCTCGCAGCCGTCCTTCACGGCGGCCTCGATCGCGCGGCGCATGTCGTCCACTGAACGGCGGTTGATGAGCGGTCCCATGAGCGTGCCGCTGCGCATGGGGTCGCCGATGGGGACGGACTTGTACCCCTTGACCAGTTGATCGAGCACGGCCTTCTCGGAGCCGCCGACGCAGATGAGCCGGCGCGTCGTCGTGCAGCGCTGGCCGGCGGTGCCCACGGCGCCGAACAGCACGGCGCGCACGGCCAGGCCCATATCCGCGTCGGGCATGAGGATGATCGCATTGTTGCCGCCCAACTCCAGCAGCGAACGGCCCAGGCGCTCGGCGACGACCTTGCCCACGTGCCGGCCCATGCGGCAGGAGCCCGTCGCGCTGATCAGCGGCAGGCGGCGGTCGCGGATCATCGTCTCGCCGACTTCATCGTCGGAGCCGATCACGAGCGAGAACACGTCCTCGGCGCGCCCGTGCCTGGGCTTGAACACCGTCTGCTCGCGCATGACCTCGTGCGCCACGCGCGTCATGCCGATCGCGCACAACGGCGTCATGAGCGAGGGCTTCCAGATCATCGCGTCGCCGCAGACCGCGGCGAGCATCGCGTTCCAAGCCCACACCGCGACAGGGAAGTTGAAGGCTGTGATGATGCCGATCGTGCCGAGCGGCCGCCACTGCTCGAACATGCGGTGACTGGGGCGCTCGGAGGGCATGGTCAATCCATAGAGTTGGCGGGAGAGGCCGACGGCGAAGTCGGCGATGTCCACGCACTCCTGCACTTCGCCCTTGCCTTCGGGGAGGATCTTGCCCATCTCGAGGGTGACCAGCGCGCCCAGGTCGTCCTTGTGCTCGCGGAACTTCAGGCCCATCAGGCGGACGATCTCGCCCCGCAGCGGCGCCGGGCAGAGCGCCCATTCCTGCTGCACGAGCGCGGCGCGCTGGACCGCCTCCTCGTACTCGGCCTTGGTCTGCAGTTGGACGGCGGCGATGGGCTCGCCGGTGGCGGGGTTGTCGGTCACGACGCAGCCCGGCCCGGCGCGGTCCGGCGCGACGACGCGGGGGTCGGCGAGGAGGCCAAGTCGTTCGAGCGCGGCGCTGGGACGGGCTGGGGCGGCGGTTCCGGTTGGGGTCATGGGGGGAGGATAGCGCCGGCCCGGCGCGTCAGGCCGCGGAGCGGCCGGCCGCCTCCCCGGGGCTGATCAGCCGGCGCGCGCACTCGACAAAGAGCCGGGCGTTGAAGGGCGTCAGGAGACGCCGCACGCGCCGGCCACGCGCCGACGCCGCCGGCAGGTCGCAGCGCTCGCTCTCGCAGAGCAGGAGCGCGGGGAGCGGCCCGACGCCCGCGGCCTGTTCTGCGGCGAGGACGCCGTTCCAGACATCGACGGCGTCGCGCGGCGTGCGGAAGTGCGCGACGATGACGTTCGGCGCCCCTTCCGCATCGGCGCGCAATCGGTCGCAGAACACCCGGATCGCGTCGACGCCCGGGCGGGCGCTGCGGTAAATCGGTCGGAAGCCCTCGGGAAGACCCGAGCGGAGCCGCTCCCGCAGGTCCGGCCATTCCGTCTCCACGCAGGAGGTCATCAGCGCATCGCGCATCTCCGCGGTGAGGCGCGGCGTGTTGGCCACAACGCCGGCGATGAAGTCCGGACCGACGCGCAGGCGTTCGCAGAGTTCCTCGGTTGGATAGATGGTGAGGTTCCCGCTCGCGCCCAGCAGCAGCGCCGCGGCGAGATGGTTGGCCAGCGCCAGCAGGAAGATGCTCTCGGCGTCGTGCGGCGGGAATCGCCGCAGCGTCGTCGGCTGCACATGGTGGGCGACGATCGGCGGGATCAGGTCGCGCGGGAACTTCCACCCGCGCAGCACGCGCTCGGCCGCTTCGCCGTGGTCCAGCAGCAGCATCCGCTTCTCGACGAGTTCGAGCGGCAAACCAGCGGCGTCGGCGGCGCTGATGACGCGTGCGTACAGCGGTCCCAGCGCATCCGACAGCGCGACCCGCCCGATGTCGTGCAGCAGGCCGAGGGTGAAGGCGGTGTCGGGATCGACGCCTTGCCGGCCCCGGACCAGTTCCGCGAAGATCAGCCCCGTGGAGATCGAATGCTCCCAGAACATCGCCTGGTCCAGCGGGCCATCGCCCGCCGCGAACCGCTCCATGACCGCCAGGTTCATGATGACCAGTCGGATGTGCTGGATGCCGATGCGCCCCACGGCGTGATGCAGCGACCGCACGTGGTCGCCACGGTTGTACAGCGGAGAGTTCGCAAGCGTGAGCACTTTCACCGCCATCGCCTGATCGACGCGGACCGCCGCGACCACATCCTTGAGCGACGCGTCCGGCCGTCCGCACACGCGCAGCGCCTCGGCGACGGCGGGGGAGATCGCGCGCACGCCCGTGACGCCGTCGAGCATCGCGAGCATCTCCTGGCGTTTCACCAGCGGGCGCAGAGCCCGGAGGGCGTCGTCCAACTCGGCGGGAGCGTGCGGCGGTGGCCCATCCCAGACGGCCTCGCCGGGCGAATCACCGTCTCGTTGGAGGGGCGCGTGAGACCCCGGGCGCCGGGTCGGCGCTCCTGGCGTCGCGTTCATCGCATGATGCTCGCCGCTGCGCACGCGGCGCAGGGTCGCGGGCGTGTGCCCCTGCTCCGCCAGGCGCGCCGGCCACCAAGGGGGAAGTTCGCGGCGCAGGGCGCGCTCCACGCCGTCGAGCGCCGACTCCACGGTGCACTGGCTGCGGTCGATGATGTCGTCCGCCCCCGCCAGCACCAACGCCATGATGGATTCCGGCGTGAGGTCGCGGCACAGCGCGATGATCACCATCCGCTCCGAATCGGCGACCGCCCGCACGCGACGGAGCGCCTCGAGTTTCGCCGGCTCCGCACGGTCCAGCGCCATCACCAGCGCCTGCGGCGTTCCGGCCCCCACCCGCAAGGGCAGGTTCGAGTCGGCGGGGCAGACTTCCACGGGATGACCCCGGCTGCGCATCGCCGCCGCGAATAGTTCGCTGTCGAGACCGCAGTTGTCCGCCACATAGATCACGGCCGCCCTCGCATGGCCCCGGGGGCTTTCACGCCGCCCGCTGCGGCGCTGGAACAGCGATCGGCCATCCGCCCGTCGGCGATAACACCGGGACCCATTTCGCGGGCGAGTTGGCCAAGGACCGGGCGGCTCAATCCGGGGGCTTCGTTCGTGCTGGGTCTGAAAAAAAAGCCCCGGCGGACGCCGGGGCTTGGAGAGGGTCAGATGCCGCTGCGTTGTGCGATCAGTTGTACGAGGCGCCGTAGTTGCCGAGCAGCAGGTTGAGGTCGGAGAAGTCCACGTCGCCGTCGCCGTCGAGGTCGCCGGCCAGGCCGGGGGCCGACTGGCCGTAGTCGCTGAGCAGGAGGTTCAGGTCGGTGAAGGCGACGACGCCGTCGTCGTCGATGTCGCCGGTGAGGGGCAGGCGGAACGCGTTGTTCTGAATGTCCTGCACGCCGGTCGTGTCACGGATGATGCCGGAGTATCGGCGAGCGGCGAGCCAGTTCATGTCCAGACCCGCGGCGGCGAGGATGCCGGGCAGGTGCGGATCGTTCTGCCACCAGAAGCGGTCGCCGTCGCGCAGGCGGACGAACTGATCCACGAGGATGGCGTTCATGAGTTCGCCGACGCTCTTGCCGGGCAGGTGGTCCTCGGCCATCGCGCCGATGAAGGGGTCGATGTCGGAGGTGTCGGCGTAGACGCCGGCGAAGCCGGCCTGGATCTCGGGATCGCTGGTGATGTCGGCGAACGTCGCGTTGACGGGCAGACCAAACTCGGCTCGCATCGAGTTGTAATCCGGAAGGCCGTGGTCGCGCGCGCGCTGGAAGTTGAGCGCCATGAGGTCCAGGTGGAAGGGCGGGGTGTTGGCGAAGAGGAAGTTGCGAACGTCGTCGATGATGCGGGCGTCGATCTCCTGCATCAGCGAACTGGCCAGGCCGCGGACGATCGGGTCCACGCCCTCGTTCACGATCGAGGAGATGTCGTGGAAGGCGTCGCGCAGGGCAAGGTTGCCCGAGGGCATGACTTCGCCGTTGGCGTCGAGCCGCAGGAGGAACGGCGAGAGCATCGTGTGCCCGAAGCGGAACGCGACGGCGGAGAACTCATGGGCGATGCCGGCGTTCACCAGCGGGTTGTAGCCGGTGTACGGCGGCAGGGGGCTCTGGCCCAGAAGGGCCTCGAGCCACTCGCCGTAGGTGATCACCTGGATCTCGGCGGCGATGATGCGCCGCGCATACTGGTAGACGTCCTCGTCGCTCATGCCGGGGTTGTTGGCGGCGATCAGGTCGGCCACACGGTTGTGTTCGCGGTGCAGCACGGTGTGGACCGTCGCCAGGCCCGCCTGCTCGTTCACGCGGTTCTCGCCCGCGACGAAGTACTCCGAGTCGTTGCCGACGAACGAGTTGTTCTGCGAGCCGTCGTTGTAGGGCAGCAGGTCGCCCACCGCGGTCGGGTTGATCTTCATCCGCCCGCCCGAGCCGGTGCGGAGCCAAGAGGCGCGGACCGTCGTGGAGCCGTACACCACCGAGCCGTCCAGGTACGCCGTCAGCGTGTTGGTCTGGTTGCGCGGGTTATTGACGTCGGTGCCCGTCGTGGGATCGAAGTTCGAGCGGCGGAAGCCGATCACCTGCCCGCCGATGCCGTTGGGGTCGAAGATCGGATCGCCCGTGGGCACTTCGATGAACGCCGGGGTGGACTGAGCGCTCGTGAGCGAGAAGTCGTGGTCGAGGAACTGGCCCCACTGCCAGACCCAGTCCGTCAGGCCGCGGCCGTTGAAGAGCACGTCCGCCTGGTTCATGATCCCCGAGACGATGCGCGGGTTCGGGCGGTTCTGCCCGTTCATCGCGCTCACGCCGTCGGAGTACGCCGCGGGGCAGATGCGCACCAACTGCCCGCCGGCGCGCCCCCAGTTGGGGTTCGCGAGGTTGTTGTTGGTTCCGTCCACCGTGCGCCACTCGATGCCGCCGGCGATGGCGCCGGACGCGATCAGAAGCGTTGCGGCCGCCTTGAAGGTGCTGGGTCGTGCCATGATGGGTCGTCTGCCTCTCTGCCGCGATGCGGTCGTGGTGTCCGGCGCCCGTGGGTTGACGGAAGGCGCCGGGGTCGGGCCGAAAACGGGCGGGTCGCCCGGAAAGTCGGCCAGGCCGGGATGCTGTGGTCCGATCTCGAACGAGGTGAACGCCGGGAACGAACAGGCTCGGGATGTGGCTCAAATCCGCCGGGCCGCGGCCATGGGGGCAAGGCGATACCCGAATCTAAACCGACTTGGCCCCTCATGCAATAGATAAGGTGGCGGGAACTTGGCCTCCCGGGCTGGACGCCGCGAACTGGCCCCCTCCTGCCGAACTGGCAGGCCCCCGGGCCTGTGGCGGATGGGAACGGGCCTGAAGGCGTCCGCGAGCGGCCTTTCCGGCGTGAAGGGCGCCCCCGGGGGGCCGGGTGGCTGGCCCGGGCGTTGCTTCATATCCCCCGACGTCCTCAGGCCCGAGCGGGCCCGCGGGCGCTGACCCATCCGATCCTTTTCGACCCCGCATGGGGAGGCGACGGCAATGTCCAAGATCATCGGCATCGACCTGGGCACAACGAACTCGGTGGTGGCGGTCCTCGAGGGGACCACGCCCAAGGTCATCACGAACTCCTACGGCTCGCGTCTGACGCCGTCGGTGGTTGGGTTCACCGAAAAAGGCGAGCGCCTGATCGGCCAGCCCGCACGTCACCAGCAGGTGACCAACCCGAAGAACACCGTCTACTCGATCAAGCGCTTCATGGGCCGGCGCCACGCCGAAGTGGCCGCGGAGGAGAAGAACGTCCCGTACGAGGTCGTCGGCGGCCCGTCGGAGCCGGTGAAGGTCCGCATCCGTGGCAAGGACTACACGCCGCCGGAGATCAGCGCGATGATCCTCCAGTCGCTGAAGAAGACGGCGGAGGACTACCTCGGCGAGACGGTCGATCGCGCGGTCATCACCGTCCCCGCGTACTTCAACGACGCCCAGCGCCAGGCCACCAAGGAGGCCGGCGAGATCGCGGGCCTGAAGGTCGAGCGCATCATCAACGAGCCGACGGCGGCGGCGCTGGCCTACGGCCTTGAGCGCAAGAAGAACGAGAAGATCGCCGTGTTCGACTTCGGCGGCGGCACGTTCGACGTGTCGATCCTCGACGTCGGCGACGGAGTGTTTGAGGTCCTCTCGACCAACGGCGACACCCACCTGGGCGGCGACGACGTGGACCAGGTGATGATCGACTTCATCGCGGAGGAGTTCCGCAAGGCCGAGGGCATCGACGTCCGCAAGGACGCGATGGCCCTCCAGCGCCTGAAGGAAGCCGCGGAGAAGGCCAAGTGCGAACTCTCGACCGTGCAGGAGACCACCGTCAACCTGCCGTTCATCACGGCGGACCAGAGCGGCCCGAAGCACCTGCAGGTGTCGATCACGCGGAGCAAGTTCGAGTCGCTCATCGCGCCGCTGATCGAGCGGCTGAAGACCCCCTGCGTCGCGGCCATGAAAGACGCGAAACTCGAGGCCGCGAAGATCGACGAAGTGATCCTCGTCGGCGGCTCGACGCGCATCCCGGCGGTGCAGAAGCTCTGCAAGGACCTCTTCGGCAAGGAGCCCAACCGCAGCGTGAACCCGGACGAGGCGGTGGCCATCGGCGCCGCGATCCAGGCGGGCGTGCTGCGCGGCGACGTGAAGGACATCCTCCTGCTGGACGTGACGCCGCTGTCCCTGGGCGTGGAGACGCTCGGCGGCGTGATGACGAAACTGATCGAAAAGAACACGACCATCCCCACGTCGAAGAAGGAGGTCTTCTCGACGGCGGCGGACAACCAGACGAGCGTGCAGATCCACGTGCTGCAGGGCGAGCGTCAGTTCGCGAAGGACAACCGCACGCTGGGCACGTTTGAACTGACGGGGATCCCCCCGGCGCCGCGGGGCCTGCCGCAGATCGAGGTGGAGTTCGCGCTCGACGCCAACGGCATCCTGAACGTGAAGGCGACGGACAAGGCCTCCGGCAAGACCCACCACATCGAGATCAAGGGTTCGAGCGGCCTGTCGAAGGACGAGGTCGAGCGGATGAAGCGCGAGGCCGAGGCCCACGCGGAGGAGGACCGCCTCCGGCGCGAGGTCGTGGACCTCAAGAACCGGGCCGACGCCGTGGTGATCCAGACGCGCAAGTCGCTCGAGGAGCACGGCGGAAAGGTTTCGCCCGAGGTGCGCGGGAACATCGAGAGCGCGGTGAACGCGCTCGAGTCCGCCATCAAGGGCGAGGACAAGGCCGCCATCGAAAGCGCCCTCAAGGAACTCGAGAAGGCGTCGATGGAGTTGGGCAAGGTGATGTACGAGGAGGCCGCCAAGCAGCAGGCCGCGGCCCAGGGCGGCGCTCCCGGCTCACAGGCCGAGGCCAAACCGGGCGCCGCGGGCGGCAAGGACGATGTGATCGACGCGGAGTACGAAGTGAAGGACTAAGGTCCCCCGCGCCGCCCCCATCCTCCCGGGGACGGCGCGACAACCACAAGCCCCCCCACACCGGCCGGCGCTGAGCGAAAGTTCGCGCCGGCCGGCGCCATTTTGGAGCGAGGCGCTCAGCGTCGGCGGCGAGCCCCCGCCAGCGCGAGGCCGCCCAGCAGGGAGGCGACGGCGCCCGGCGCTGGCACGTTCCGCGGCGCCGCGACGTTGAACAGCGACAGCACGATGTTCAGGTCCGCGAAGCCGACGAACCCATCGCCGTCCACGTCGCCCTGCGCCCAGGAGCCGGAGGCGTTGAAGTTGGACGCGATGACGTTGAGGTCGGCGAAGCCGATCAGCCCGTCGTGGTCGATGTCGGCGATGTGGGAGACGCCAACCGAGTAGGAATCGGCGTCGCGCCGGGCGTACCAGCGGAGCATCTCGTCGGGCGATTCGGGCAGTTCGATGGCGTCGAATTCGGCGCTGAGGGAGCCGAAGGACAGGACGGTCCACCGCTCGCCCCACACGCGCCCGAGCGCGTCGGGCGTAGTGACGATGAGCGACCCGCCGAGGGAGGCGTCGCCCGTGATGGTCATGAGGCCGGCGAGGCCGCGGTCCTTCTTGCCGCCGACGGCGAACGCGAGGGAGGCGTCGGAATCGTTGATGAAGTCGCCGTCGACGGTCAGCGTGGCGCGTTGGGAGATGGCGTACTGGCCGTGGTTGGCGACGGCGAGCGCGCTCCGAATAACGACAGACCCGTCGTTGGCTTCGAGGAGGCCCAGGTTCGTGAAGGTGAGGGCTCCCGTGAGGTCGGCGATTCGGAACTCGCCCGAGCCGTTCATGCGCAGCACGCCCTCATTGATGAAGGCGCCGCCTTGGCCGACGCCGTCGAAACGAGAGAAGACCGGAACCGTCGCCGTGCCTTCGTTTCGGAAGACGCCGTTGTCAAAGCGCAACGATGGAGTGGTGAGCGTGGCCTCACCGCGGTTGACGAACTCGCGGGAGAGCGTCATGGGAGTCGGCGCGAAGATCGCGGCGGTCGCGCCTTCGGTGACGATGAGCCGGCCCTCACCGGAAATTGCGCCGCGGTTCCAGACCAGTTCGTTGGAGACGGTCAGGTCTCCGGCGCCGCGAACGCCGCCGTCGAGGATGCGCAGCGTGCCCACGGTCGAGGCGTTGCCGACCAGGTCGATCGAAGCGCCGAGCGTCACGGTGACGGTGGCGTTGGACGGCGTCACAAAGCCCCCTTGGAATCGGAGCGCCGAGTTCGCCACGGTGAAACTGGAGGGCGCGACGTACGGCGCCAGAAAAGTCGCCGTGCCGCCCCCGAACGACAGCGGCGCCGTCGGCGACTGCTCGAACGTCACCGTGCCGCCCGACACGCGCATCGCGCCGACGTCGGGACCTTTGCCCCCGACGACTACGTCGCCGCCGGCGAACTCCAGCGTGCCCGGCCCGGCGATGGCGCCGAGTTCCCCCGCGCCCACTAGGGCGCCGAGGCGGAGCGTCGCGTTCGAGGCGATGTTCACCGATCCGGTGTTCACGAAGGAAAGGTCCGTTCCTTCGATCACGCCGAGCCCTGCGACGTGCAGCGTCCCGTCGTTCTGGAACAGCCCGCCGCTGTTCGTCGAGCGGATCGCAACGCCCCCGGACAGCGTGAACTGGCCCTGGTTGATGAGCGTGCCCGGGTCGAGCCGGAGCGCGCCGAAATTCAGCGCGGACACGCCGCGGTGCACGAGGGTCCGTCCGAGCGTACGCTCGTCGGACGCGGCGCCGGAGAACGAGAGCGAGCCATCCTTTGCGATGACGGCCTGACCGCCCTCCTGCAGGGCGCCGCGAGTCCAGACCATGTCTTCCATCTCGATCGCGCCGGGCCCGCCGATGGCGCCGCCCTGGATTCTGAGCGTGTCGAACGTCGTAGCGGACTGGAAGTTCGTCAGGCCTCCCAGGAACGACCACGTCGACGGGCTGATCATGTGATCGACCGTCACCACGCCCCCCATCACGCGGACGGGGCCCGTATTGGCGATGAACCCCTTGTCCAGCAGGTGTTCGCCGCCGACGAATTCGACGGCGCCCGGCCCCGTGATCGAGCCTCCGTCGCCTTGCGTGAACGCGCCGCCGATGCGCAGCGTGGCGTTCGGGGCGATGTGCATGGCGCCGTTGTTCTGCGTCGTCGCGAGCAGGCCGAGAGATCCGCTGGAGACCGCGATGGAGCCTTCGTTCAGGAACGTGCCGCCGGCGGCGGAGGTGTGCATGCTGACGACGCCTGCGGAGGTCAGGTTCGCGCGGCTGATGAAGTCGCCGCCGTCGAGCGTCAGGTCGCCGCCGGACCAGAACACTTCGCCGGGCGCGTCGAGCGTGCGCCGGAGCGTCTTGGCGGACTGGGAGAGCGTCAGAGGCGAGGTTTCGCTCAGGACCATCGTGCCGGAACCCTCGATCGCGCCGCCGCGCCATTCGACCGGGCCGGAGAACGAGATCTGCCCCGATCCGCTGAGGCCGCCGAAGATCAGGCCTGTGGAGAAGGCGAGGTCTGAGGGCCCGAAGTGCACGTGTCCGAGGCCGTTCTCGCTGTTGATGACCAGAGGCGCGCCCTCGGGCGCATTGAACCCGGCGTTGAAGCGGATATGGGCCGGCGTAGTGAAGGTTGTGCCCATGACCGGCACGTACTCGAAGATGGTCGTCCCGCCTTGCAGCGACAGGAAGCCCGTAGGCGCTTCGCGGAGAGTGACCACGCCGCCGCCGATCGAGAGCGTTCCGGTTCCCTGGTAGACCCCCGGCGTGAAATCGTGAACGCCGCCTGAGATTGCGAGGACGCCGGTGCCGTTGATCTTGGCCCCCGTGAGAAACTCGGACGAGCCGTACAGGACGAGCCCCGACCGATTCATGATCTCGCCGGCATGGATGAAGTTGGAGTAGACGTCGGTGAACAGCGAGATCTGGTTGACGTTGTTCAGGTCCAACACGCCGTAGTTGTAAAAATTGGCCGCGAGGATGTCGACGAGGCCTCGTCTGGAGATGATGGTCCCGTGGTTGATGAGGTCGCCCGGCCCGCCGGGCGTCACGGGACCGATCGCTATGAAGTCGATCTGGCTGAACAGGGTCTCGAGGCGGAGCAGCCCGTTGTTCACGACGTCGCCGCCGGCCAGCCGAAGCCGGCCCTCGCCCAGACGGAGTTCTCCGTCGTTGATCAACTCCCGCTCCAAGAACTTCGATCCGCCGCCGCCGAGCGTCATCATGGCGCCCGACTCGACGCGCAGTGCGCCCTTGCCGGCGAGCGTGCCCCCGTTCCAACTGAACGTCGAACCTACGACCAGATCGGCGTCGCCGCCGAGCGAGCCGGAACTGAGCGTGGCTCCGGCCGGGAGGGTCCATTCGCCGCCATGGACGCGGACGTCCCCGCCGGCGATCGTCATCGCGCCCAACTTTGGCGCTTGGTGGAACGTGGCGTTTCCGCCGCTGAAGGTCGCGGCGCCAAGGCTCGTGGAGCCGTGGAAGTTCGAGACTCCACCTGAAACCGCCAACGGACCGGAGAGCGCGGTGGAGCCAAAGTGGTTGAACGTGCCGCCGACAATCGAAAGCTCGCCTGCGCCGGCGATCGAGGCCCCGGAGGAGAGCGTGTGCTCCCCGGAGAACCGCAGGAGGCCGCCAGAGGCGACGGCGAAAGAGCCGGAGTGATCGCCGCCGCCGAGCAGCGCGAGCACGCCCTGATCGACCTCGACGAGGCCATGATTGTTGAACCGGAACGGCGTGGAGCCGGCCAAGAGGCGGGCCTCCGCGGCGCCCGACTTCGTGAAGACGCCGTGATTGTTGAAGTTCGTCCCCGCGGGCAACGAGAAGCCCAGGCCGGTCAGCATGCCGAGAGCGGCGTCGGCGATGAAGTGGCCGTTGTTCTCGATTGAGGCGCCCGACACCCACCACTCGCCCTCCGTCCACACCGTCAATCCATCGTTGATGAGCGTGCGCGACGTCAGCGCTTTCGCCGCGGCGCCCTGCATCCGCAGCACGCCTCCTTCGGCGATCCGGGTCGTTCCCCCTCCATGCATGCCGCCGCCGGTCCACAGCATCTCGGCATGGGTTGTCAGATGTCCCGTGCCCACAATAAAGCCCGTGGAGACATGCAGCGTGCCGGCGGTGATCCAGCCCTCATCGAGGATCTCGAGAATGCCGGCCACCTCCAAAGTTGCATCAGCCGAGTCCATCGTGAGACGATCGATCGGAGCGACCGTGTTCATATGGACCAAGTAGGGCTCGCCGATCGCGCTGATCACCGCGTGGAAAGCGCCCGCGCCCGACCCGTTGCTGGGATAGAAGGGGTTCGTGGACCAGTTCGCGCCGTCGCTCCAACTGCCGCTCAGCGGGCTGAGCCAGTAGGAAACCACGGGCTGCGCGGCGCACGCGGCGCCGGCGCACAGGGCGAGCGCTCCGGTGGTTCGGCGGGCTGAACGGAACATGGGCGATGTCTCCTTCGGTTTCGGTTTCCCCCGGGCGGGCGGCCCGGCGACGCGGAACGGGCGCCGGCGGCGCGCGATGGGCTGGGCGGGCCGGCGGAACCCCCTACTTGGAGGATCATCCGCACGTCGGGGGCCCGTTGTTGCCGGCGCCGAAGAAAAAACCTGGGGCCGACCCCGACCCCGGGCGATCCGGGGCCGCGTCGGGACGGAATGGGGGCCGAGCCAAGGGGCTGAGGGCCGATCCAAAAAGGGAAACGCCGCGGTCCGGTTTCCCAGGCCGCGGCGTAGACTCCTCCAAGTGAGTGTGGCAGGTTGTTGGACCGAGAGGTCCGAATCCGGGCGATTCAGTTTCCTGAAGCGGCCAGGCGGATGACTGGATAGTCACTCGGGGGCTCCCTGTGCTGGGCCGCCGATGCAGTCATGATAGGAATACGCAGCCCAAAATCAAGGGGATGCAGGCCGGCGAGCAGAATTTTCTGCGCAGCCAGCCGTGCGAACATCATCCAAACGGATGATGATGTCCCTCGTTGACGGCCCTTACGCGTTCTTCCCTCCGCTTCGAGCGTCCGGCCGCATCTCTGAGGAAGGGGCGCTCCCCCGTCGCCCCTTCATCAACGCGTTCCGGCCGCTGCGAGGGGCCGTCTTTTTTGAACCGCTTCGCCGATGATTTACCACCGGCGAAGCGGGCACAGGGAATCCGTGGATCTTCTGCCACCGCACATACCGGCATTGCACCGAGCGCAGTGACTCACCACGGAGGAGTCAGCAGATCCTCTTCACCTGAAGACAAAGCGATAGCCGCCTTGGCTCCACACACTATTTGAGTAGGATTGGGGTTTGCTTCCCTACTCTCTTGTCTCAACTCAACTGGTCCCACCCTTTGCGGGGCAGGGCCTTGACTCAACACAACCAACATAGCAGGTCTCTCGCGGCCGTCAAGCCCTTTCTGCGCGATCCCGTAAATTTCCTTCAGATCGCTGAAACCCCTCTCCGGCCGGTTCCGTACCGATCGGCCCTCATCGCTCAGGAACGCGGTTTTTCGCCCATCGAACGGCCGTCGAAGCGCCCGTCCGCATCCAGGCGAGGGAGCAGGCCGGGGCGGGAATCGCGCCAGATCGGGAACTTCACCCGCCATGCCCGGGCCTCCGATACGGCGATCTCGGCCGCGAAAAGGCCGGTTTCCCCACCCGTTTCCAGAAGCACATCCCCCCTGGGCCCCACCACCAGTGATCGGCCGGGGTATGTGGTCATGGGGTCGGCGCCGACGCGGTTCACGGCGATCACGAACGCCTGGTTTTCGATCGCCCGGGCGATCGAGAGCGCCCGCCAGTGCTCGATGCGGGGTGCGGGCCAGTTGGCGATGACGACGAACACCTCGGCCCCCAGCATCCGGCCAGCCCGGAAGAGTTCCGGGAACCGCAGGTCGTAGCAGATCAACGGGCAGATCAGCGCGCCGTCGCCGCCGATCGGGACGACGCGCACACGCTCGCCGCCCGAAAACGCGCGGTCCTCGCCGCTGATTGAGAACGGATGAACCTTGTCGTACTCCGCGCTGAGTTCGCCCAGGGGCGAGTGCAGCACGGCCCGGTTGCGCGCAAGGTTCCCGGACGATGGCGATGGCGGGGTCGGCACACCG
>JACVCK010000027.1 GCA_016742055.1 Phycisphaerales bacterium | reverse complement strand
AGCTGGAACCACGTCTGCGGCCGGTGATCGATCGCCTTGGGCAGCCAGTCACCGTCTACCCGGTGCCAGCCGTCGAACTCCAGGCAGGCAAAGCCCTTGCCAATGGCGTCGGTCACGTCGAACAGCACCAGCCCAAAGCCATCAACCCCCCCACCCGACTCGAAGCCCTCACCGGCGCGCTCGACCCCGCCGACGCCGACCTGCTCCTGGTCATGAGCGTCAATCCGGGCTACTCCGGGCAGGCCTTCATCGAAGAAACGCTCACCAAGACCCGCGCGCTGCGCGATCGCTTCGGCCCTGGTTTCCGCGTCCAGATGGACGGGGGCGTGAAGCCCGACAATGCGGCGCGGGTGATCGAAGCGGGCTGCGACGTGCTGGTCGCGGCCTCGGCGATCTTCTCCGAGCCCGCCAATCCACCCGACCGTCGGGCCGCGGTCATCAAGCGGTTGCGGGGCGAAGCCGCCTGACGCCTATATATAGGATTATGCCCGGATGAACCGTCCATAATCCGAACAAATATCGCGCCCACCGGCTCTTGGTGGTGGTGGGGCGGATTGTCGGCTGCTATCGTTCGGGCTGATCCGATGAAGAGAGGGGCCCGCAAGGCCCCGGCCGCGGCGGAGTCCGCCGGCCCCCAAGCCCAGTTCCCCCATCGGCCCAGACTGCCCATGAGCAAACCCGGAACACTGACCCTGACGCTTGTCCGTTCAGGCGCGACCGAGTGGGACGACGCCGGACGACTGCAGGGCTCGACCGACCTTCCGATGAGTGAATCAGGACGCGAGGCCTTGGCCGCGTGTCTGGAGCATTCCCTCAACGGTCAGGCCAAGGCCCTGACGCTGGTCCTGCACGCCTGCGACGAGGCCTCGGTCCAGACGGCGCAGGCCATTGTGGACCGGGGCGGCGCCCGACGGCGTGAGGCCCCGGGCCTGTGCGACATGGACATCGGCCTCTGGGCCGGCCTTCGCGAGGCCGAACTGTTCGAGCGCCACCCCACCCTCTTCCGCACCTGGCGCGAGGACCCCGGCTCCATCACGCCTCCCGACGGCGAGAACCTGATCGACGCCGAGGAACGCATCCTGGGCGCGCTCAGCCGGTCGCTCAGCAAGGTCAGCCGCGGCCCGGTGGCGGTGGTGCTGCGCCCCTTCGCCCGCGCGGTGGTCCGTTGCCGCCTGCAGGACCGCCCCCTCGCCGAACTCTGGAAGGCGGCCGACGAGGCCCAGCCGATCGAGACCTTCGAAGTCCCGCGCTCGCGCCTCGAGCCCGTGCGTACAGGTCTCCGCGCCGGCGCCTGACCCGGCCCGCCCGCCACCGCCTTCACCCAGGAACCGACACCATGTCTCAAGCCGGCGTCCGCACATGGAGCGACCTGAAGCAGCAGGGCGCCAACCCCATCCCTGAAGGGCTGTGGCTCCGCTGCCCCGCGCAGGAGTGCGGGCAGATGATCTACCGCAAGACGATGGAGGCCAACCTCCACGTCTGCCCGGAGTGCGGGCACCACTTCCGCATCGGCGCCGACGAGCGCGTACGGCAGTTGTGCGACCCCGACTCCTTCGAGCCCATGTTCACCGAACTCCGCTGCGCCGACCCGCTCGGTTTCGTTGACCGCAAGCCCTACAAGGACCGGCTCGTCGATGAGCAGCGGCGCACGGGGCAGAACGAGGCCGTCAAGGCGGGGCGCGGCTTCATCAAGGGCCGCCCGGTCGCGCTGTGCTGTCTGGACCTGACCTTCATGATGGGGTCGATGGGCAGCGTGGTGGGCGAGACGATCACGCGGACGATCGAGTTCGGCACGGCGGAGAACCTGCCGCTGGTGATCGTGTCCTGCTCGGGCGGGGCGCGGATGCAGGAGTCGGGCCTGTCGCTGATGCAGATGGCCAAGACCAGCGCCGCGCTGGCGCGGTTCGACGACGCCGGCGGGCTTTATATCAGCGTCCTGACCGATCCGACGACGGGCGGCGTGACGGCGTCGTTCGCGATGCTGGGCGACATCATCCTGGCGGAGCCCAAGGCGCTGATCGGCTTCGCGGGGCCGCGGGTGATCCAGCAGACGATCCGCCAGGAACTGCCCGAGGGCTTCCAGCGCTCGGAGTTTCTGCAGGACGCGGGGCTGGTGGACCGCGTGGTGCACCGGCACAATCTCCGCAGCGAGATTGGGCGCGTGATCGATTACGCGGGGAAGTGATTTCACCTCTCACGGTGGGGTGGGTCACGGTGGGGTGGGCGTCCCGCCCGCCATGCGGCTCACTCGACCGGCGGCAATCCCTGCATCGCGCGCAGGAACATGATCTGCCCGACATGGTAGAAGTCGTGGCCCATCATGTTGAGGACGCCGTCCAGCGGCGCCCGATCGTCCTGCGCCGACTTTGCGATCGCCTCGTGCGATGCGCGGAAGCGCTCCTTTGCAGAGTTCCAGGCACGCTCGGTCGTCTCGTCGGGTCCGCGCCAGTTCTCCTGGTCGACGACGTCCTCGCCGGCCTTGGGCTGACCCGCAGCGCGTCGCAGAACCTCCTCGCGCCAGAAACTGATGTGGTTCACGATCTGCCAGATGGAATGACGCTCGGGAGAGGGCTTCCACGCCGCCTGAGCGGGCGTGAGGCCCTCCACCGCCTGGCCCCACGACGCGGACCAGCCGGACTTGTGATGAGCGCCCTCGTAGAACGACGCGAGGTCCTGCCTGCTGAACATGGGCCAAACTCCTTTCGATGCGCGATCGTAGACTGACCGCCGATGCTCAAGCCCGACCTCGCCAAACACCCGGGACGCTGGTCGCTCGCGCTGGGCGCCCTGCACGCGCTGTTGTTCTGGCTCTCGTTCCCGCCGGTTTTCGCGTGGCCCTTGGCGTTCGTCTCGCTGTGGCCCCTGCTCTACATCGCGTGGAAGACGCCCAGGCCCGCGCGCTCGGGGCTCATGGTCGGGATCGCGGCGCTGCCGATGTGGCTGGCGCATCACTGGTGGATGATCGACGTCACCGCCGCGGGGTTCCCCGTGCTGGGGGTGTACCTCTCGCTCTACGCGTTCCTCTTTGTCTGGGTCGCCGCCCGCTGGCGGAGGCGCGTGGGCGACGGGCGCGCGTTCTGGCTGGCGCTGCCGGTGTTATGGATTGGCCTCGAGGTGCTGCGCGGGGCCGTGGTCTGGCACGGGTACCCGTGGTATCTACTGGGGCATCCGACGATTGATTTCACGCATCCCGTGGCGCCGCTGCTGGGAGCGTATGGCGCGAGTCTGCTCGTGGCGATCTTCGGGGTGCGGGCGTTCGAGGTACTCGCTACCCGAGAGCATCGGACTCGCCGAACAGTTCTGAGCGCGGTCGGCGGCGCCTTGATCATCGGGCTGCTGCTGATGGCGCAGTCGCTCCGCAATACGATATCTGCCGACATGTTTGCAACGATCGCAGTCGTGCAGACCAATGTTCCACAGAGCAACCGCTCCGCATGGGAGATCGATCAGAAGATCGAGGACTTCCGCAACTTCGCCGAGTTGACCCGCGGCGCCGCGGTGCAGTCGCCCGACCTCATCGTCTGGCCCGAGACGATGTTCCCCGGCCTCGCGCTCAACGCGCAGGCGGTGCAGGCCGAACGCGACGCGGGCATCGTCTTCCCGGGCGGGCTCGAAACCACCGCGTTCCATGATGAACTCCTGCGTCTTCAGAGCGAGATCGGCATCCCGATGCTCGTCGGCGCCATCGCGCGCGATGGACTGTCGATTGACATCGACGATCAGGGACGCGTGAACCTCGAAGCTGACGCCACGTTTAACAGCGCCTTCCTGATCGAGAACGGAGCCGTCGCCGACGCTCGCTACGACAAGATGCACCTGACGCCCTTCGGCGAGTACATGCCGTACATCTCGTGGAGCGACTGGCTGGAAGGAAAATTCCTCGCGCTCGGCGCCGCGGGCATGTCGTTCGATCTTGACGCCGGGCGCTCGCCGCAGCCGCTGATGGTGCATCTGGGGGGCGCCGACTACGCGTGGTCGCTGCGGATCGCGACTCCGATCTGCTTCGAGGCGACTATGCCCGGGGTGTGTCGGCGGTTGGTGTTTCGAGATGGCGTGCGAACCGCGCACGTCATGATCAACCTCACCAACGACGGCTGGTTTGGATCCTCCGTCGCCGGTCGGCGCAACCATGAACTCGCCGCACGCTGGCGCTCCGCGGAACTCCAAACGCCCATGGTCCGCGCCGCCAACACCGGCATCTCGTCGGTGATTTCGCCCGACGGGCGCGTCGAATCGCGGCTGTCGGCGAACACCGCTGGCGCCCTCACGCACGTCGTCCACTTTTTCCGCTATCAACCCCTCTACGCGGACATCGGCGACCTCGTCGGCTGGCTGTGCCTCGCCGCCACGGGGCTGATCTGCTTCGCCGCCGTCCTCAAACCCCGGAACCCCCGAACGCCGGGCCGGTCCGAGCGTACTGTTGGCCAAGACGACGCCGGATCGTCGATCCTTGTCCCCGGCGCCTCGCATTCCGGCAAACCTGGCAAGGGAGCATCCGATGACGGGCACGACAGCGGCGGTACGGACGGCGGCGGCGGAGACGGCGGCGGTGATGGTGGCGGCTGACCGCAGGCGGAGCGCTTTCGCGCTCATCGCGGCCGCGGGACTCGCGCTGCTCGGCGCGGCCGGCCCCGCGCTCGCCCAGAAGGTGGACCTCTCGCCCGCCAAGAGCGCCGAGACCTTCGCCGACCCCGTGGTCCGGTCGGCCCTGCGCGAGCGGGCCATCGCCCTGGTGATCGAGGCCACCGCGAGCGAGAGCCCCCTGCTCCGCGCCAACGGCCTCGAGGCCCTCCAGCCGTTGCCCACTCGCGCCGAACCCGTCGCCCGCGCCGCCCTGGCCGACGCCAACCTCGGCGTCCGCTACACGGCCGCCATGACCATCGGACGGCTGCGGCTCTGCGAGTCCGCCCCCATGGTCCGACCCCTCCTCAACGACCCCGAACCCGCCGTCCGCGCGGGGGCCATCCTCGCCTTGCAGCGCTGCGGCGCCACGGTGGACCCCTCGCCCCTGGCCGACCTGCTCTTCTCCAGCGACCCCAAGAAACGCTCCATCGGCGCCTTTGTGCTGGGCGAAATGGGCGACAAGTCGGCCGTGCCCATGCTCCGGGCGGCCGCCAAGGAGACCGGCGGCGCCGGCCTGCCGGTCGAGCAGCGCCTCCTGCAACTCCAGATCGCCGAGGCCATGGCCAAACTGGGCGAGGCCGACGCGCTCCAGGCCGTCCGCGCGGCGCTGTATCCCGGGGCGGACGAGGAGTACGAGATCGCGGTGCTCGCCGCCCAGATCCTGGGCGAACTCAAGGACCGCGCGGCCGTGAGGGAACTGGTCACCCGGATCGATGAACGCGCGGACGGCACGTTCACCACACCGCCCGAACTGCGTCTGGCCGCGGCCGGTGCGCTGGCCAAGATGGGCTATCGCGACGGGGCGTATGTCGCCGAGCAGTGCGCTGTGTCCGCCTCGGCCCCGATCCGGGCCCAGGCGGCCTACGTCTTCGGCGAGACGGTCGGGGCGGAGGGCCTGGCTCGGTTGGAGGCCATGCTGGGCGATCAGGACCCTCAGGTCCAACTGGCGTCGGCGGCGGCCATCATCAAGGTTGTGGAACGGATCGCCAAGCAGGGGCGCTGAGCCCTTCGGGCCCCGCCCGGGCCCTGTGTATGCGCTGTTGAGAGACAAACCCGCGATCGCCGGCAACCGGGCCGGGGGGTGCGTCCGTACAGAGCCAAGCCCTCAAAAAACCCAGCGGCATCGGCTTTCGCATGGCCTTGAACCGGGCCCTTACAACCCGGCAGGCCGTTCCCCACGGGCTCGGGCGGGGGGGCGGGTTGCGAAAACAGGGGCCGCGCGAGAAGTTGCTAGACTCTGCCCCCCTCCCCCCACGGCGCCCTCGCATCGACGTGTCGGCGGGGTTCCCGGCGAGTCCCCAGGAGAAGCGGACCGTGCATCCTCTGACCAAAGTCCTTGTCGTCCTCGCGGCCCTGCTCAGCATCGCCCTGGCCGCGCTGACCATCGCCTACACCGGCAACGCCGAGCGTGTCCGTGCGGAGTTCCAGTCGGAGCGTGAACTGCGCCAGGCGGCGCAGGACGCGGCGGCCCGGGACATGACCTCGCACGAGTCCGAGCGGACCCGACTTCGGAGCGAGAACGACGCGTTGCAGGCGCAGATCGCGGGCCTGACCTCGACGATCGACAACCTCCAGCGCGAGGGCGCCCGCCTGATGGCCGACCTGCAGAACGCGCAAGCGGCGGGCCTGGGCGTGCAGGCGAAGATCGACCAACTCACCGCCACCAACCAGACGCTCACGACGCTGATCGCCCAGTACCGCACGGAGGTGACGACCCTCCGGAGCAACGAACTGCGGTACGCCCAGCGTGAGATCGAACTGTCCGACCGGGCCAGCGACCTGTCCGGCCAACTGGAAGTGGCCGTGGAGAACAACCGCTCGCTGCAGGAGCAACTGGTGTCCCTTCGGGACCAGTTGGCGTCCGCGGCGGCGGGCGCCGGCGCGGGCTCAACGGCGGCGGGCGACACGATCCGCCCCTCGTTCCCGATCCAGGCGCGGGTGACGAGCGTTCGGACCGACGCGACGGGTCGAGTGCTGGTGCAGATCGACGCGGGCTCGAACGACCGCCTGCGGGAGCGGATGGAGTTGAGTCTGGTCCGCGGGAACCAGTTCCTGGGCAAGGTCATCGTGCAGGCGGTGGACATCGAGGAGTCGGTGGGGCGCGTGGACTTCCTCTCGATGCCCCGCACCGAGGTCCGTCAGGGCGACATGGTCATGAGCGTGATCCAGTGAGATTCGCCCCGGCGCGCACGCAGGAGACCGACCGATGAGCCAACTGGGCATGCAACTTCCCGGGAGCCAGGCGCGCCGCCAGGCCTCCCTCAACGTCTACACCGGGCTGCTGCTGGTCGCGGTCCTCGCGCTGGGCGCGGCGGTCGGGGTGGCCTGGGTGAACGGGGTCCGCGTGGCTCCGGGCGGCCAGCCGTGGAAGACCCACCCGGCTTCGGGCCCGCTGCAACTGAAGTGAGGCGCGGGCGACGGACGTTGGGGCTTGGGGCGCGGGCCGTCCGGCGGCCCGGCGTCAGCGCAGAGTCCGGCCGATACCGATAATCTGGTGGCCTGCGGGCGTCCTCGGCCGATGTGGGCCGGGGCCCGGCGATGTTTGCTGTGCGGACAGGGACGTCCTGTCGCCCGGGCAGGCCCCGCTCAAACCGTCCGGACGGCCGCCTGGTCCGGACCGAGGGACGGCTGTGTATCTGGATCGCGTTCTTGGCTGGTTCAGCGTGGATATGGGCATCGACCTGGGCACCTGCAACACGCTGGTGTGCGTGCGGGGCGAGGGCATCGTTCTGAACGAGCCGAGCGTGGTGGCCGTGCGCAAGGGCACGAACCAGGTGCTCAACAACGGCCAGGCGGTGGGCTGGATGGCGAAGGAGATGCTCGGCAAGACTCCGGGCTCGATCACGGCGGTGCGTCCGCTCAAGGACGGCGTGATCTCGGACTTCGAGATCACCGAGGCGATGCTGAAGTACTTCATCCAGAAGGTCAACGGGCGGACGAAGATCTTCGGCCCGCGCGTGGTGATCTCGGTGCCCTCGGGGATCACGGCGGTGGAGAAGCGTGCGGTGTTCACGAGCGCCGAGCGCGCCGGGGCGCGCCAGATCTACCTCGTGGAGGAGCCGGTGGCGGCGGCGATCGGCGCCGGGCTGCCCTTCACCGAGCCGACGGCGTCGATGATCGTGGACATCGGCGGCGGCACGACCGAGGTGGCGATCATGTCGCTGGCGGACATCGCGGTGTGCGAGTCGATCCGCGTGGCGGGCGACGACTTCGACGAGGCCGTCATCAACCACATGAAGAAGACCTACAACATGATGATCGGCGAGCAGACCGCCGAGCGCATCAAGATCGAGATCGGCTCGGCCTCGCCCCTGGGCGAGGAAAAGACGCTCGAGGTCCGCGGGCGCGACATGATCTCCGGCCTGCCCCGCAAGGTCGTGGTCACCAGCGAAGAAATCCGCGAGGCCCTGCAGGAGCCCGTCGGCAGCATCATCGAGGCCGTGACGCGCACGCTGGAGCGCGCCGAGCCGGAACTCGCGGCGGACCTGGTGGACAACGGCATCATGATGGCTGGCGGCGGCTCGCTCCTGCGCGGGATCGATGTGGTCATCCAGAACGCCACCGGGCTCGAGGTCCGCATCGCCGACGACCCGCTCACCTGCGTGGCCCGCGGCACCGCGACGTACCTGGAGAACATCGAGGACTGGAAGGGAACCCTCGAGAACGACATGGAGGCCTGAGGCCGGCCCGCCCGACGGCCGGGCCCGGCTCTGGCGCAGGAACCGATTGAACGAGGCGCGCGCGGCGCGCCGCCACGCACGACCATGCGAAGAGGCGCCTTCAGTCCGCGACGCGTGCTGCTGCTCAGCGTCATCGCGCTGGTCATCCTGGCGGTGACCCCGGGCCGGTACACGCGCTGGCTCGGCGCGCTGCGCGACCCCGTCGCGGCCGCCGCCGCGCCCGCCTCCGCGCCCGCGCGATGGGTCGCCGCGTGGCTGCGGCCCGCCACGCCCCGATCGCTCTCGGGCGACCCTTCCGTCGCCGCCATCGAACTGGAGCGGGACCGCGCCCTGACCCTCTGGCGGCAGTCGCAGGTGCGCATCGAGGAACTCGAGCGGCTCATCGTCGAACTCCAGCGCGGACGCGCGCTGAACCCGGAACTGGACATCGTCGCCGTCGCGGCGCCGATCGTGGGCGTCTCGAGCGACCTGACGAGCGGCATGCTCACCGCCCGCGCCGGGCGCGACCGGGGCGTGGCCCGCAACACCGTCGTGGTCGTCGCCGGCGCGCACCTGGTCGGGCGGGTCACGGACGTCGGCGCCCGCACCAGCGCCGTGCTGCCCGTCACGGCCCGCGCCACCGGCTGGCTCCGCGCGGTCGTGGACACCGGCGCGCCCGATCGGCTCCCCGGCGCGACGCTCCGACCCGCCGGCGACGGGCAGACCCTCGCCGGCGACCTCGACGCCGACGCCGCGGGCGTGGAAGTCGGCCAGACGGTCCGCCTCGCCGACGACGGCTGGCCCAAGGCGGCGCAGGCGCTGATCGTCGGGCGCGTGATCTCCGTCGGCCCCAAGCCCAATCAGCCCCTGCGTCTGGTGGTCACGGTGCGCCCGGAGTTCGACCTCCGTCGGCTGAGCCAGGTGATCCTGCTGACCCCCGGCGGCGGAGAGGAGGGCGGGTCATGAACTGGATCGCCTTCGCCGCGGCGCTGTGGCTGGCGGTGGGCCTGGAGTTGGGCATCCGCCCCGTGCCCGAGTTGGGCGCGACGGGCATCGCGCCTTCGTTCGTAGTGATCCTGGTGGTGTTCATCGCGCTGCACGCGCCGGCGACGACGGCGCTGGCGGCGGGGATGATCGCCGGTCTGATGCTGGACCTGACGCACACGGTCCCCCTTGAGAACGCCGCGGACTCGATCACCATCGTCGGACCCTACGCCCTGGGCCTGATGGCGGGCGCGTACTCGGTGGTGGTGACGCGCGCGCTGGTGATGCAGCACAACATCCTGACGTACGGCTTCCTGGCGTTCGTGGCGTCGATGGTGATGACGATCATCGCCGTGACGCTGTTCACGCTGCGCTCGTACTACGACCCGTTCCTGTTCGCGCCGGGTTCGCAACTGCTCACGCGCACGGGCGCGGCGCTGTTCACGGCGCTCCTCGCGCTGGCGGTCGGCCCAATCCTGAAGGTCTTCATCGCCCTCTTCGGTTTCCCCGCGGGGGGCATGGGGCGGCGGCGCGGGTGGATGTGACCCGCACAGCGACCTACGTCCCGCCGCTGGTCGCGGCCCGGAGCATCGCGCACGCCTGCTCGTCGTCGATCTGCTCGAACCGCTCGTAGAACTGGCCCACGGCGCCGAAGTCCTCCGGCGACTCCAGGCACACCACCTCGTCCGCCAGTTCCCCCAGCCGATCGAGGCAGTCCGGCGGCGCGACCGGCAGCGCGACGATCACACGCCCCGGACGGCGGCGCTGCACGACCTCCACTGCGGCTTCGATCGTCGCGCCCGTCGCGACGCCGTCGTCCACCAGGATCACGTCGCGGCCCGAAAGGTTCGCCGCGGGGCGGATCGCGCGGTAGCAGGCCAGGCGGTCCTCGACTTCGCGGGCGCGCCGTGCGGCCTCGCACTCGACGGTGTGGCGGTCGAGGCCTCGGCAGCAGCGCTCGTTGAGAATCGGCGAGGCGCCTTCGCCGACGGCGCCGATGGCGAGTTCGGATTGCAGGGGGTGGCGGAGTTTGCGCACAAGGACGACGTCCAGTTCCGCGTGCAGCGCCGGGGCGATCTCGGCGCCGACGGCGAGGCCGCCGTGGGGCACGGCGAGGACGACGGGGTCGTTGAAGTGCAGGCCTTGGAGGCGCTCGGCGAGGAGCCGCCCGGCGTGCGCCCGATCGTGGAAGGACATGAGTCGCCTCCGATTCTGGGCTTGGCGGCGTGTGGGTGTCGGGGGGCGTCGGGCCCCTCCGGACGTTCGTACAGGCCGCGCGTCGCGGCGGGCCGCGGCGCACACAAGTATAGGCCGGCGCTCCGTTTGAGCCGTTCACCGGACGCCCTGGTCCGCAGGACGGCGGGGGCGGGGGATATACTCGAAGATCGACGCACGCAGCGTGCAGGAGGCCGATCATGGCGATGGGCGGAAGTCTGTGGCATCGGGTGGTGGACGGCGAGGAGGCGAAGCGCGCCATCGAGGCCGGCAACGCCGCGGAGCATCTGCCGCCGGACCGGATCGACATCGAGCAGATGGTCATCACGCAGCGCTACGACCTCTACTCGGACGAGGACCACGAGGTCTGGTCGATCCTCTTCAAGAAGCGCATGGCGCAGCTCGAGCGCGACGCGTCCAATGTGTTCCTCAACGGCCTCCGCGTGATCAACCTCCGCGAGGACCGCGTGCCCGACCTGCGCGAGGTCAACGCGAACCTCAGGCCGATGACCGGCTGGCAGTCCCGCGGCGTGCCGGGGTACCTGCCCGCCAAGTGCTTCTTCGCGTTCCTCGCCCAGCGCCACTTCCCGACGACGCTGTCGGTGCGGCCCAAGACCTCGATGGACTACCTGCCCGAGCCGGACATCATCCACGACGTCTTCGGCCACGTGCCGCTCCACGCCGACCCGGTGTTCGCGGACTTCCTGCAGACGTATGGCAAGGCGGCGCTGCACACGAACGACCCGTACCACACCGAGCGCCTCGCGCGGCTGTTCTGGTTCACCGTGGAGTTTGGCCTGATCCGTGAGGACGGGCGCCTGAAGTTGTACGGCAGCGGCCTGATCAGCAGCGAGGGCGAGGGGCACCACTCGCTTCAGAGCCCCGACGTCGATCGGCGCCCATTCGAGATGGAGCGCGTCTGCAACACCACGTTCGAGATCGACCACTACCAGCCGATCCTGTACGTGCTGGAGGACTTCCAGCAACTACGCGACGCGATGGAGACGTACGCGAACCGGCTGTTGAATGAGCCGGCGGGGAAGGTTGCGGCGGGGGCGCGTTAATCGTCGATCCGCGGCGGTGGTGGGAACAGCACCCAGTCGCCATCCACAGCCTCCTCCGGTCGCCCAGGCCGCCAACGGCGCGCCGCGTCGTTGATCACGCGGCCGTCCGCGTCCAACGGCCAAACGCCCCCATCGTCGTCCTTGTCGGCGCCGACGCCGTAGATCCACAGCCGGCCGTCTTTCACACGCAGGCCCATCGGTCCGCCCGACATCCCATCGAGCGGCGAACTCGGGAGCAGGTCAGGGACCATCTCGTCCCAGCTCGTCGGCCAGGCGCCGGTCCGTCGTCGGTGCAACTCCGCGGCGATCGCCGCCGCCGTCGCGTCGCGCGACATCTCGAACAGTTCTCCCTGCCGCAGCGCGTTGCCGAGGGCGGGCATGAGGATGTAGAGGATCATGTACTTCTGGCGCGCGCGGAAATCCGAACCCAGCGACTCCATCTGCTGATCGAGCGGGCTCAGGTCCTGCTGCCAGAGGGGCTTCTGGCTCTCGGCGAGTGTGAGCCCGATCAGGCGCTCGTACTCGGCCTTGAGTTCGCGGCGGTTTGCGTACGTCGCGATCGAAACGGGGCCGAGAAAGCGGTCCGAAGCGCCGGGCATCACCGGCGCGCCCGGGCCGCTGGAGAGCGACGCCAGCAGCCGCATGCCCTCGTGCGTGGGCAGGCCGCCGCCCTTGCCGTCGTCGGTGTAGAAGCGCTGGAGGAAGTCGTCCATGAAGATGCGTTCGCCGTCGAGCCGGATGACGCGGCCGCTCGCGGGAAAGGCGCTCATCCGGTGCGCGATCCGTCGCAACGCGCTGTCGTCGAGGAGGTCCGGCGCGTCGGCGATCGCCTCCCGAACGGTCTGCATGGCCAGGCCCGCGATCGCAACGCCGACCATGTCGCTGATCAGGTACGAGCCCTCGCGCACCTGCTCGGCGATCGCGAACAGCGCGTGGATGTTCTGCTCGGCCCGCTGCCCATCGCTCGCGTCGAACGCCGCCTGGGTGTCGGCCCAGAGCATCGTCGCCATCCGGCGCAACTCGCCCAGGTACGGCAGCAGGATCGAGACGACCTCGGGGTTCTCGGCCGTCTGGCTGCTGACGGGCGTCGCTTGTGCGCTGAACTCGTCATAGATCGCCGTCAGCCGCGGATCGACTTCGGGCGACACCGGGTAGCCCAGCGCGGGCTTGCTCGCGGCCTCTCGGATCAGGGCGATGCCCTCCTGATGGCGTTCTACCCAAGCCATCGCCTCCTGGCGCGTCTCGGCGATCTGCCACGCGCCGTGGTCCTTCTTCTGATCAAAGCCGTTCTCGCGCAGGGCCCGGACCGCCCGCAGGTACACCGGCCACGCCCGATCCTCCATCGGGATCGCCTCCACCTCCGCGCGCATCTCCGCGACGTAGTTCCGCGCGACGTTCGGCTTGCCCGTGTTGTAGAGCACGAACATCGCCGCGTACGCGATGAACAGGAGCGCCAGCACGCACACCCCCGCCTTGGCGCCGGTCTTCGCCGCGCCCGCCGCCGCCCGCCACCACAAGGGGCGGTTGCGCTTCTTCGAGCGCCGGATCAGTTTCGCCGCGGCTCTCGGATCGCCGAAGTTCTCGCGCAGTTCCGCGGCGCCGGCTCCGCTCTCGAGCCCGTCCGCGAAGTGGGCGATCAGTTCGCGGCGCACCTCCGCGCGCTCGCGGCGCCAGAGTTTGGTCCGCGCGACGACGCCATCGACGAGGGCGGACAACTCCCCCGGAAGGGCGGCCGGTTCGCTCGATCCCCGGGGAGCGGTCACGCCAGGGCTCCGTGCAGGCGGGCGCCGAACGCCGCGGGCTCGGGGCCGAGGCCCAGCGCGTTCATCGCGCCGGCGAGGGCGCGCCACTGCTGCGAGTCCGCGGCCAGGCGCTTGCGTCCTTTGGGTGTGAGTTTGTAGTAGCGGCGTTCGCGCCCCGATTTGGCCTCGCGCCATTCGGAGGCGATGAGTTCCTTGGCCTCGAGGTTGTAGAGGAGCGGGTAGAGGGTGGACTGGCCCATGGCCAGGACGCCGGCGGTGCGCTGGGAGAGGGCTTCGACGAGTTCGTAGCCGTACATTTCCCGTCGGGAGAGGAGGGACATGACGGCGATGGGCCCGGCGCCGCGGAGGAGTTCACGCTCGATCTTCATGGAGACAAGCCGCCTTTCGTGGCGCCGCATGGGACGCCCTGCATACTATGGCACACAGAGTATACGGTGTCAAGCATTGGGGGGTTGCGGGGGCGGAAACCGCGGACGCGGTCTTGAGGGGGGCGCGCTGCACCCCTTCAGGGCTTCCTTCTCGAATGGCATCGTGTCCGGGGGCGGGGCGCCCCCGGCTAGGCGCCTTCGGCCCCTTCGGGGCGTTCGGCGGGGCGCGATGCGGGGACCGCGAAGTGCACCACGAGCGCCGAGACGATGTACACCGCCGCCGTGAGCGGAATCGCGGTGATGATCGAACCGAGAGGGTATTGATTTCGATTCCACCCACCGATAAACGCCGCAATGGTCGTCGGCGCGAGCACAGCGACCGCAACAATCCAGGCAGGACGATCGCGAACGCATGCAAACGCGATGGGTGTTGACAAGATCCCGAGCGGCAGCCCCACTACCGCGCCGTACGTAGCTGCATACAGAGGAGTCGTGAGCATGCGGGCCAAGGATGCGACCGCGCCGAAAAGCGACCCCGCGAGCAGGAGCATCGAGAGAATCCACAGATTGCAATCGCTGGCTTTCATCGACTATTCCCCCAACAAATCACACAACCCTTTGCACGACCTCCCCTTCTCGAACCGCCCCGCCAGCATGCCCTCGATCACGCCGTCGATCTTCTTCCGCGCCTTGTCCAGCCGCAGCGAGGAGAAGGGGATCACGCCGCGGTCGCCGGTGGAGATCACCCAGTACTCCGCGGCGCCGGGGGGGCACTCCGGGCTGGGATCGTCCTCCGTCGCCAGTTTCAGCACGTGCGGCAGGGCCATGGCGTAGATGCTCATCTGCAGGTCGTCGGGCTTGGGCGCTTTGAGGTAGTCCCACGCCTGGCCGGTCTTGTAGTCCACGAGTCGGAACGTGTTGTCCGGCAGTTGCTCGATGCGGTCGATCTTGCCCGCGAGGTTGTGGCGCACGCCGTTATGGATGTAAGGGGCGGTGAACGCCTGCTCCACGCCCAGGATCAGCGCGTCGGGCTCGTGCAGCGTGAACGCGCGCTCCAGCATCGCGCTCAGGCGCTCTTCGGCGTCGTCGGGGCGGCGGAGGTTGCGGGGCCAGTCGCGCACGGCCTCGCGCCCGATTGTCAGGAGCCGATCGAGCGCCGCGCGCCCGCGGAGGGGCTCGAGACCCTGGCCCTCGGCGCCCGTCGCCTCCTTCAGCCACTTCTCGAGGGCCTTGTGCGCCGCGTCGCCGACCGACAGTTCCGCGGTCTTGGGCTCGTCCAGGCCCATGACGTACTTCATGTAGTAGCAGCGCGGGCAGCCCTCGTACTCCTTGATCGCGCTGAACGAGAGGCGCAGGGGCGCCCGCAGCGCGCGCGTGAGGGGGACGTGCGGCTCCTCGCGTCGAAGGCCCGCGATGATCTCCGCCAGAAGGCCCGAGGCGTCGGGCGCGGGCAGGGCGGGGTTGCGCCGGCGGGCGCGGAGGTGCGCGATCGCCGCCAGGCGGGCCGCGGCCTCGGCGAGGCGCGCCTGCACGGCCCGCAGGCCTTCATCCGAGATGTCCGCGCGTTCGGCCTGGTAGAGCGCGCCGGCGGCGTCGCGCCGGGCTGCGGCGGCGGCGCGTTCGAGGCGCCCGGCCTCGTGCGACGGCGCCGCGCTCTGGTCGCCGGCGTCCTCCGGCTCCGGCAGCGACAGCCCCGCCTGCGCGACCAGTTCCATGCCATCGCGGACGGGCACGCTCAGGTCGGGGGCGTCGTGCGTGAGTTCGACGAAGTAGTCCGTCGCGTCTCCCTTGATGTTCTTCTTGACCTTGGCGACGAGCACGAGGCGGCGCCGGGCGCGCGTGCAGGCGACGTAGAAGAGGCGCCGCTCCTCGTCGGAGGCGTCGATCGGCGGCGCGCCGGTGAGCGTGAGGGGCAGGCCCTGGTCCCGCTGACCGCCGGAGGTCAGCGGGAAGCCGTGGGGCGGGCGCACGCGCGCGACGAAGACGGTGTCGAACTCCAGCCCCTTGGCGGTGTGGGCGCTCAGGACGCGCACCGCGTCGCGCTCGGGGTCGTCCTCGTCCTCGGCGCGGTCCACCTGCTCGTCGCCCGCGCCGACAAACTGGCGCTCCGTGTCGTCCAGGTCCGCGCGGTAGCGGAGGAACGACGCCACGTCGCCCGGGGGGTCGAGGCGCTCCACGCGGTCCGCGACGAACCGCATCACCTGCACGATGTTCGCCACCCGGCGCGCGTGCTCGCGCGGGGGGAGCGGCTCGGCGTTCGTCAGGCGCATGTCGCGGACCACGCGGTCCACCGTCAGCGCGGCGTTGTGCGTCGCGGCGAACGTCTGGAACTTCGCCAGCGCCTCCACGCACGCCGCGGCGCCGGGGTGGGCGGCGCCCTGTTCGCGCCGGATCCACTCGTGGAAGGGCCTGGCGTCGCCGTCGCGGGCGGCGGCGCGGTGGGCGTGGCCCCACTCCCCCACCGTCTCGGGCGGCACGCTGAAGGGCGGGCGGACGAGCAGGCGCTGGAGGTGGGGCCGGTCGGTGGGGTCGGCGATGAGTTCCAGCCACGCGAGCAGGTCCTGCACGGCGGGCTCGTCGAGCGGGCTGGGGCGGGTGCGAACGGCGACGGGGATGTCGTGCGCCTCGAGTTCGCGGGCGATGGTGTCGAGGTAGTTGTTGGTGCGGACGAGGACGGCGTAGTCGCGCCAGCGCGCGCCCTCGCGCGTGCGGCGGTCGGCGAGAATGACCGCGCCGATCGCCGTGCCCGCGAGCGCGTCGTCCGACACGGTCACGCCCTCGACGCTCCCCGGCGCGTCGGGGTTCGCCGCTTCGATCGTCTTGTTCTCGGCGAACCGGCTGTGCGCGCGCCGGATCACCTCGTTCGCGGCGGCGATGATGGGCGGCGCCGAGCGGTAGTTCTTCGTGAGTTCGATCCGGTGGTGCCCGGGGTAGCGCTCGGCGAAGCGCCCGAAGGCGCGCTCGTCGGCGCCTCGGAAGGCGTAGATCGCCTGATCGTCGTCGCCCACGACGCACAGGTCGGGCCCGGCGCCCCGCTCGCGCGCCGGGGCGAGGCGGGTGAGCAGTTCGATCTGCGTGGTGTTCCAGTCCTGGAACTCATCCACCACGATGTGGCGGGCCTCGTCGCGGGCCACGGACGCCGCCAGCGCGCTCTCCTCCAGGAGGCGCAGCGGCAGCCAGAGGTAGTCATCGAGCGTGACGAGCCCGCGGCGGAGGGCTTCGCGTTCGTAGGCGTCGAACAGTTCGGCCATCTGGCGGTCCAGGGGCAGCACGGCCCGCTCGCGCGCCAGCGCCACGTCGTCCAGGCCGTGCTCGCCGGCCTCGAGGCGGCGGGCGCGATCGGCGCACCATTCCAGGCAGCGCCGGGGGGAGACGGCGCGGTGCCGACACTGGGCGATGAACGCAGCGGCCTCTTCGACCACGGTGTCCACGCCCTCGCTGGCCCGTCCCCGGAACAGCCCGCGTTCGCGGACGATCTCGCGCAGCAGGCGCCGGCGCTGGGCGGAGTCCATCACCTCGGGGTCGGCGGGCAGTCCGAGGTAGTCGCTGAAGCGCCGGACCAGCGAGCGTCCGTAGGCGTGGCAGGTGAAGACCCGGACGCGCTCGGCCGTGAAGCCGACGTAGGAGGCGAGCCGCTGGCGGACCTCTTCGGCCGCCTTGATGTTGAACGCCAGGCAGAGGACGCGTTCGGGCTCGGCGCCGTCGTGGAGGAGTCGGGCGACGCGCTGGATGATGACGCGGGTCTTGCCCGATCCGGGCCCGGCGAGGACGGCGAGTGGCCCTTCCGACCACGAGGCCGCGGCCCGCTGCTGGTCGTTCAGCCCGGCATCCCACGACATCCCGGCGTTCGGCTCGGCGCTCATGGCGGTGATGCTACGGGATACACCCCCGCGCGGATGACGACCCCCTGTCAGACCCCCACCGCCGCGCGCGCAGACTGTCGCAACCGACGCCCGAACCGGGCGTGGGAACGCTCACCGATGGGTGAACTTCGAGCGGTCGTTCAGATGTGCGCGAACTCGCCTGCGTCGTCGGACGGGGCGCCGGCGGGGAAGGCGTAGTGCGCCGCTTTGAGCGCGGCCTTCCATTCGGCGCCGGACTCGCAGAGTTCCGCCGCCTCGTGGTGCACCACAGCCCGGCAGCGTCCGACGGACACCGCGCCGCTGAGGGCCTCGAAGGTGTCGGCTTCGGCGTCGATCTCGGTCCACGCGGCGCCGGCCTGGAGCCAGACGTGCGCATCGCTGCCGCCGGTGAGCGGCGTGCCGGTGCGGGCGGCGAAGGCGCGGACCTCGGCCTCGTCGTCCGCCGCGAATCGGGCGTTGATTTCCACGGCGTCGAACATTCGCTCCAAGAGGGTGGCGTCGAGGCGGTGGATGGAGCGCCCGGGGCGCATCGGGTGGGCGGCGATCTTGAGGGCCCGCAGGCGGAGCGCCTCGACGGTGTCGGCGAACTCGAGGGCGGTGGGGTGGTGGCCTTCGGAGAGCGCGGCGCCGAAGGCGTCGTCGAGGCGGCGGAGTTCGTGCAGGGGAGCGATGATCAGGACGTCGATCTTCTCGGCGAGGGTGAGTTCGGCGCCGGAGAAGAACAGCGCGCCGCCGATCTCGAACCGCCCGGCCTTGTACTCGTGGTGCGCGGCGAGCGAGGCGTACATGCGCCAGAAGCCCTGCGCGTGGAAGTGTTCGGTGACCGCGCCCCCGTGGAGCCCGCGCCGCAGGAGCGTGCGGGCGAAGCGTTCAGCATCGCGCAGGCGGAAGGGCATCCGCTTGGCCACCTTGAGGTGGTTGTGCATGTCCAGCCGCAGGGCGCTCACCATGGAGACTCTCCGTCTTGGCGAATTCTGAACGGGGACGAGTATAGCCCGAGGCCCCGGCGTCCGAGGCGCGTGGACAAGGTGTCGAAACGTGTGATAACCCCTGTTCCGGCGGCGCTTTGCGCTATCGGAGGCGCGCTTAGAGGTCCAGCAGCAGGCGCTCGGGGTTCTCGATGGCCTTCTTGATGTGGACCAGGAACGAGACCGCCTCCGCGCCGTCGATCAGACGGTGGTCGTAGGAGAGCGCCAGGTACATCATCGGGCGCACCACGACTTCCCCGGATCCGGGTTTGGCAGGGTTTTCCACGGGTCGCCGAATGATGTTGTGCATCCCGAGGATGCCCGCCTGGGGCGGGTTCAGGATGGGGGTGGACATCATGGAGCCGTAGATGCCGCCGTTGGTGATGGTGAACGTGCCGCCCTGGAGGTCTTCGAGGGTGAGTTTGCCGTCGCGGGCCTTGGCGGCCAGGTCGCGGATGGCCGCCTCGATCTCGGCGAAGCCCAGGGTGTGGGCGTTGCGGATCACCGGGACGGTCAGGCCCTTGGGCGTGCCGACGGCGACGGCGACGTCGCAGTAGTCGTGCTTCTCGATCTCCGGCCCTTGCGCGCCGTCCACGATGGAGGCGTTGACCAGCGGGTAGGCCCGCAGCGCGGAGACCGCGGCCTTGACGAAGAACGACATGAAGCCCAGGCCGATGCCGTGCTTCTTCTCGAACTGCTCCTTGTGGCGGGAGCGGAGGTCCATCACGGGAGTCATGTCCGCCTCGTTGAACGCCGTGAGCATAGCCCCGGGGTGCGTCGCTTCGCCCAGGGGCCGAGGGGTGCGCGGGCGCGGCCGGGTCGTCCGCTCGCGGGGCGCGGGCCGGGGGGCGGCGGGGGGGGGGGCCGGGGGGGGGTGCTGCGGGGGGGGCGGGCGGCGGGGGGGGGGGG
>JACVCK010000026.1 GCA_016742055.1 Phycisphaerales bacterium | reverse complement strand
TGCGCATCCTGCGCGAGGCCATGGCCCTTGAGGATCAGGCCCTGCATCACATGCGTGACGATATCGCACTGAAACTGTTCGTGCGGCCCTCGAGAGAAGGTCACCTGACTGGATATGGCCTTCGAGAAATACTTTTCGACAATCGCATTGAGCCGGTCCGCGACGTGCACCTTGAGCGCTTCGCCCGTGTCGACCTGATGACCAGAAATACGAATGTCCATGTTATTCTCCATTTTTTGGGGCCAGCCGTCAGACCATTGCCGCGACGGGCCGGATCGATACATCCTTGGCGTCTCACGCTAAGGATCGGGTGACAATTCGGGTAAAGACCTCCTTTCCGGGGTGGATTTCAGTAAAAAAGGTTAGCGTGTCGACAGCCAGAGCGGCTGCTTGATCTTGCCCAGAAATTCCGCATGCGCGGCCAGCTCTTCCGCGCTGGCGGAAAACGGGCGCGGCAGGCGGTGCGGACGCTGGACGCTGGGAATGAGGCGGGGACGCGCGCCGGCGACGGTCGCCGCGCCGGCGCTGTCATCGGCCAGCCCGAGCCCGATCTGGCGGCCGCCGGTCAGCTCGATATAGACCTGCGCCAGCAGTTCGGCATCGAGCAGCGCGCCGTGGAGCACGCGGTGGCTGCGGTCGACGCCGAAACGCTTGCAAAGCGCATCGAGGCTGGCGGGCGATCCGGGGAACTTGGCGCGCGCCATCGCGACGGTATCGATCACGCGGCCCATCCCAATCGGGGGCCTGCCGACCATGGCCAGTTCCGCGTTCAGAAAGCGCATGTCGAATCCGGCATTGTGCGCGACCAGGGTCGCATCGCCCAGAAAGTCGAGCAGATCCTCGACGCCGGCGCCGAACAGCGGCTTGTCCGCGAGGAACGCATCGCCCAGGCCATGCACCTTCTCGGCTTCGGGCGGCATCGGGATCTCGGGATTGAAATAGGCGTGGAAGGTGCGGCCCGTCAGGCTGCGACCGACCATCTCGATGCATCCGATTTCCACCATCCTGTGTCCTTCATCGGGGGACAGGCCGGTGGTTTCGGTATCGAAAATGATCTCTCTCATTTCCAATACTATTGGACCGATTTGCTCATCGTGCAAGGGCCGAACGTAAATTCTGAAGCAGCCCGCGCACCGCCTGCCGCGTCGCCAATTTGGTGCCGCCGGTGGGAATCACCCAATCGGCATGCGCGCGCTTGTGGTGATCGGCCATCTGGAGGTGACGGATGTGGCGCAGGCGCGCCGCGGTCATGCCCGGTCGCGCCAGCACGCGCTTGCGCTGCTGCCACAGTGCGGCGGAGACGACGACGATGCCGTCGACATTCTGCGTGCCGCCCTTCTCGAACAGCAGCGGGATATCGAACACGATGATCCGGCGCGAGCGATGGGCGCGGACGAACGCCGCGCGCGCGCGCGCCACCGCCGGATGCACGATATGCTCGAGCCTCTTGAGCGCCGCCGGATTGCCGAACACCGCCGCGCCGAGCTTCGCCCTGTCCACCCCCCGCGGCCCGGTGGTGCCGGGGAACGCCGCCTCGATCGCGGGAAGCAGGGCGCCGCCCGGGCCCTGCAGGACGTGCACCTCGGCATCGGCATCGAAGACCGGAACGCCCTCGGCGCGCAGCATCTTCGCCACCGCCGACTTGCCCATGCCGATCGATCCCGTCAGCCCCAGCACCATCGGCCGGTGACGGTGGTGCGGCGGCAGACGCTTGATCGGGGCCATCATGCGGTGAGCATCGCCCGAAGCTCGTCGTCGCGATCCCGCGGTGGCGCGGCACCGAAAAAGATCTCGAACGCGAGCGCCGCCTGGCCGATCAGCATCTCGAGCCCGTCGACCGTCTCCAGCCCGCGCTCGCGCGCCGCCTGCAGCGCGTTGCCCGCGATCCAGTACCGGGGGGATTCGCCCTCAACCAGCCCCTCGCGCCGCGCGACCTCGCCCCGCACGGCCTCGACGATCTTGTCCCGGTCGAACACGCCCACCATCGCGTCGATCCCCGGCGCCCATTCCAGCAGTTTCGCGCGGTGCCGCTGCACCAGGCAGCCGGCCACCACTACGCGCTTCACCTCGCCGGCTTCCTTGCGCCGAACGGCGTCGTGAATGACGTCGAGCGACTCCTGCTTCGACGCTTCCAAAAAGCCGCACGTGTTGATGACGATCGCGTCGGCGTCCTCGCCGGCGTCCTCCGACACCGGAAGCAGCCCATCCTCCGCCAACAAGCCCAGCATCTTCTCCGAGTCCACCAGGTTCTTCGGGCAGCCCAGACTCACGAACGCCACCGTCCGCACCTGTTCGTGCGGGGCCGAGTGGTCGGGCTGGGCGCGGGCGCTGCTCATGGATCCGGGCCGCAAGTGTAGGAGCGGCTCAGCGGTACAGGCCCCGCGCCCGGATGTGACCCAGAACCGCCGCCGGGACCAGCCGATCCAGCGCCGGATCCAGGGGATCCCGCCGCAGTCGCTCCCGGATCTCCGTCGCCTCCGCGTCCAGCGTCGGAACCGCCACGATCCGGGCCCGCCACGGCGCCGCCGCGTCCGCCCCCCACCGCTCCCGCAGCACGTCCATCAACGCCCCCTCCGACTCCAGCGGAGCACGCAGCATCACCACCGGCTCGGCCAGGCGGACGATCTCCTCCGGCTCGCGCCAACGGGCGAAAGCCGCGGCCTGATCGGCGCCCATCAACAACCGCAGCCGAACCCCCGGCAGCGCCGCGCCCAGTTCCCGCAGCGTGTCCACCGTGTACGACGGCCCATCAGCGCCGCGCCGGAGTTCAACGTCGCTCACCACCGCCCACGCCTCGCCGGCCAGCGCCAGGCGGAGCATCTCCATCCGCTCCCCACCGGGCGCCACCGGGCCGTCCCCCTTGTGCGGCGAGCGGGCCGCGGGCACGTAGATCACCGCGTCCGCACCCACCGCCTCGCGCACGAGCGCCGGCAGCGCCACGTGCGCCCGGTGCGGCGGATCGAACGTCCCGCCAAACACCAGCGCCAGCCGCGCGCCCCGCAGCGCCGGCTCCACCGCAATCGGATCGACGCTCACCGGATCGCCTCCTCAACGCCGTCGCGCAACCCCGCCGCCGCGTGTCGCGAAGCGCGCGCCAGCGCGCGCAGCCGCGGAATCAGCGCCGGCCGGCGCGCCAGGTCCAGCAGCACGCGTGCGGCGAGCGTGCGCCCCTCCGCGTCGATCCAGTTCGCCGCCTCTTCCGGCAGTTCGTCGTTCGGGCCGTCCGAAACCGCGCGGACCACGCCGAACTCCAGCCCCCGCTCGACGCACGCCCGCGCAAAGTGGTGCGATTCCGTGTCCGCCAACTCCGCGCCCGACCTGGCGCGCAGGGACGCCTTCTGCGCCGGCGTCGACACGATCCGGTCCACCCCCACGATCCGCACCGCACGCCCGCCGACCCGGATCGTCGGCGCGAACGCGCAGCCTTCCTCATCCACCACCGCGCCGATCGGCGGCGCCAGCGGCGTCGCCGCCAGCCCCGCGCCAAAGCCCGCCAGCACCACCGACGTAGCCCCCGCGCCGTGAGCCACTTCGACCCCCTGAGCGACCGCCACCCCAGGACCGCTCACGATCACGCGCGCAGGATCCATCCCCGCGAGCGTCAGCAGCGCTCGGGCCTCGATCTCCAGCGGGCAGATGATGTAGCGCCCGTCGATCACGCCACGAGCGTATCCGCCGCGGCGCCCGCGATCACGGCTCGGGCAGTTCGGCCATCATCAGGGGCCCGGACATCCCCGCAAACAGGCCCGTCACGTCCAGGTCAGGGGCGATGCGGTACAGGTCCTCGGCCGGCAACTGGTCAGCGATCTTCTCGCCGTTCCGGTCGTAGACCGTGTACCGCGGCCCGTCGGGATGGGGAACGATCTCGATCGTGTAATCGCCGCCCGTCAGCGTGCCGAGCGACGGGCGGCCCGTGCCGAACGCCTTCGGCGCGCCGGCCGGAGCGATCGGATCCCCCAGGTCCCCGCTCTCCCCGGCAAGCGAGCCCGCCGGCTCGATCTGACGCGCCACAAGGATGAACACCGACGCCAGCGCCAGCGCGATCAGCGGCCTCGCGGCGGCGCGGGTGCGGCGGGCGGTCGGCTGGGTCTTGGTGTTCGGCATAACCGCGTTATCGGCATGCGGGGGAGCCGGGGGTAGGCGCGGTCGCCGGATTCCCCGCCTCGGACGCCGGATGCGCTGCCGAACCCGCGCTATCGGACCCTCCACGCGCGCCAAACCGCGGGCCGGCGTCGTCAGGGACGCCGGCCCGCGTGGGAGACGATCGCATCAGGCCCAGGAGCCGCTCAGTTGATGTCTTCGCAGTTGATGATCGTGCCGAAGCCGATCGCCTTGTCGAAGCCGGGGCCGCCATCCAGGAACGGCGTGCAGACGCGAGGGCCGTCCACCACGATCTTCAGTTCATCGTTGCTGTTCCCGCCCAGCAGGCGCGGCGCGCCCGTGACCGTGCCCTTGAAGAACATGTCGAGGTAAGACCGAACGGCAGCGCACGGCCACGAAATCGGTGAACGACCCGGTCCGCACGCGGATGCTCGTAATGCCGGTGAACACCGCTTCCGATGGGATGCCGCTCACGCCCTGCACCCGCGCCTCGCCGAGCGCCGGACCGACCGCGACCTCGATCTGGCCGGCTTCATCCAACGGCGGGACACCTTCGGCTCAGATCCGAAGGACACGCCCGTCCGGATGGCGCCCCCGCGCCGTGCCCACCAGGCGCCCGTCCAACCCGGCGAAGGCCGCCCGGCTATACTCTCCGCTCGCTTCTGGCCGCCCGCCTCTGGCCCCGTCGTCTAGCCTGGTCTAGGACACCACCCTTTCACGGTGGGGACACGGGTTCGAATCCCGTCGGGGTCATTCTCACTCGAGATGACATCAGGCCGCACGCCGCGGCCCAAGCGGTCAGCCCTCCGGCAGACCGTGGGCTCGTCGTCTGCTCCCCCTCCCGACCGGCCCCCCGCCCTGCCTCATGCGGTGCCACCGGGATCGGCTCGGCGAACCCGGTGGCCCCCGTCCATCTCGCCGGGAGCAACACAAGAGCCCGGGTGGCACACGGCGGCGGCCCCGGCCGCAGTGTGCAGCAGCGCCCGCTAAACGCCCACACCGCGTGCTCGCAGTCTCCGCTTCTCTCGTCCCACGACGACAAAGAAGAGCCCGCCAACCCCGGCAAATCCGAGCCCCAGCGCGACCGGAAACAAGTCCTGCATCTTCCACCCGGGCTCGAGCAAACTCTGCTGCGCTGCCCCGGGACGATGGCGCACGATCACGGATTGACCAACGGGATATCGAGCGACAATCCGCCGAGCGGGCCCTCCCCATGTCGAACCAAAGTCCAAGACTGCCACCCGGTCGCCGCGGTGATCCGCTCCTTCGGCCTCGTACTCATAAACAACTTTGGCACGCTGGGTGATCCCCCCGCGGCCGGAACTCCTTTTGAGGATCTTTGATTCAACGACCACGCCGGGGACGCTCGGCCAGGAAGCGCTCTCGATCGCCTCGATGCTTTGGGCGAACCCCATCCACACCACTCCCCCGCCCACCACGACGAAGAAAACCGATCCGCATCGAACGACAAACAACCAAGCATGATGCGCTCGCGAGATGCCGACGCGACGTCGCTTCATCACAAGCCGTCCTTTCACTTCCCAACACCTGCGCCCCCGTGCCACCGAGATCGGTCCTCCGAACTCGGTGTTCCCGTCCCCTAACCTAATCCCCATCTCCCCCATCCCCCCCGCAATCCCCACCATCCCCGCCGCCGTCGTCACTCCATATGAATCCCCACCTCCAACCCCGACGTGACGGCCCAGCCAACCAGAGCGCCCCGATCGCGAACAGCACGGCGCCCGCCACCACAAGCCCCCAGACCCCCGCGCCCGCTCCCGGCTCCAGCACGCTCTCGCCCGGCGACGCAGGCTTGTAACGCACACGCACCGGCCTCCCCGCCGGATACCGCGACACATCCGCACGCGCATCGCACGTCGACTGCGTCCACCAATCGTCCCCGTGCCGCACCCGCCGCCCCTGATGCCGCGAACCGTCCACGACGTACTCATACACCACGACCGCGACATGACGGTCGATCGACTCCTCCACCAACCTCGATTCCAACACCGCCCCCGACGCTTGCGGCCAACCGCGGCTCGCCTCTGCCTCCCAAACCCACAACCCGCCCAACCCCATCATCGCCAAGCCACCCGCCATCAGCAATCCCGCCGCCAACACCAACAGCGCCGGCCGCGACTTCCGTTCAAAGCTCGCTTCGGCGCCCTCAGGCATGGCCTCATCTTAACACCAGGGCGGGTGGCCACGGTCGAATCCGGGGCGCCACGGGTCGCGGCTCGGAGCGATCCGTGGCCAGCGCGTTTCGCTCCGACGCGCCATCCTCCCTCCGCGCTCTCCGCGCCCTCATCGCTCACTTTCTTCTCCCCAACTCCACTCCTGTGCGCACATTCGTGTCCATAGCCCGCATCTCTCTTGCCCCCGCGCATCCCTGATCTACCCTGCCGACATGCAACCCCACGAGGCCGCCACAACGCCCCTCCGCGAGAAGTTCACGCCCCAGGGCATCGAACTCCTCGTCAAAACCTTCCTCGACCTCCAGCACAACGTCTTCCAAGCCGCGGCCCAGTTCGGCCTCACCCTCGCCCAACTCGAAGAAGCCCTCGCCTGGCCCGAAGCCCGCGAACTCATCGACCGCGCGCAGCGCCTCTCCCAACTCCGCACACAACCGGCCCTCGACCTCATCTTCCCCTGCGCGCTCGATCGACTCGCCGCCGTCATGTTCGACGAGAACGCCCCAGCCGAAGTCCGCCGCAAGTCCGCGGCGCTCCTCGCCCGCCTCTGCGAATCCCGCCGCCGCGACCGCCGACCCCGCCCCGCCAAACCCAACCCCGAAGCCGCGCCGAACACCGCACCCGCGCACACACCCACCACCCCGCCGCGCGAAACCACAACCCACGACGACATCGCCGAAGAGACCCTCCCCGCTCCACTCCTCCGCTACATCCCCGCCGACCCCGCGCCCGCCCCACCGACGGACGAGCCCGCGGCGCCTGACGCCGACACCAACGCCGAAACCCCGACCGTGCGTCGCGCGCCAAAGCTCGCCCCGCTCCGGACGTTCCCCCTGTGCGCACCGACAGCGTCCGAGTCCGCCATCACCGGATCACCCGCCGCGCCCTCCGACACCAGTTGACCGCACGGTCCGCTCGGAGCCCCGACCGCCAAGGACTACGTCAGCGCGTCATGTTCGGAAACTTCCGAACCGCCGCGATCGCCTCACTCACACGCCGTGTTGAACACCCCCAGCAGCACGTTCAAATCCGCAAAGTCCACATCACCATCCCCGTCAATGTCCCCGGCGAGTCCCACGCCCGTGCTGTTGAAATTGCCCAAGAGCGCGTTCAGGTCCGCGAAGTCCACATCGCCGTCCCCGTCCACATCCGCGGCCAGTTCGCACCCCAGGTCCACCACCCAACCCTCGCTGAGCCCATCCGGATTCAACCCGCTTCCGACGATGCGTCGCCCGTCCGGCGTCACCGCGCTCGCCACCCGCAGTACCCAGCCCGTAAGGTCCAGGCCATAGTCATCCTCTAGAACCTGACGCAGCAGCCGCATCCCGTTCTCCGCATCCCACACAAAGGCCTCAACCCCCAACGCCGTCGTGCTGAAGCCGACAATCACCCCGCCGTCATCGCTCACGCCGAACGCATAACCGTTGAACGCCCCGCCGGGCAGGTCGCCCAGCGACTCCGGCGGCCCGCCGTTCACCCATCTCGCGGCCTCGCCCCAGAGCCCGCCCGACTGGCTCGCCGAATTCGCGTATCCAACGTGAATCGATCCGTCGCCGTTCATCCCTTGCACATGACTGTGCGAGTCCCCTCCCGGGAGATCTCCTAGCCCCATCGCCGCGGACCCGTTGACCCAGATACAAGCTTCATAGGTCGTCCCCGGGCTGATCCCCCTGCCCGCCATGATGGAGCCGTCGGCGCTCACCGCGTTCGCCGCGGAATCCTCAATGCCGCCCGGCAAGTCCGGGAGCGCCTGCAGCGACCCGCCGACCAGGCGAAGGCCCCGGAAGTTCGCGCCGTTGAACGACCAGCCCACCACCGTGGACCCGTCTCGGGACACCGAAGTCGCGGCGCTCCCCGTCGAGAACCCCGGCAGATAGCCGATCGGCGCTAGGGTGCCCGCCTCCCATCGAAAGCCCTGCATGTTCGGAAACACGCCCGAAGTGCCGACGATGACCGAGCCATCGCCGCTCACACTCCCCGCCCCGCTCGCTTGGGGTTGAGTGGGAATGACCCCAAGCGGCTCGATCTGCCCGTTGACCCAGCGCACCGCAACCGTCTTCTGGCCGTCGAACGCCGACCCGACGATGGTCGCCCCGTCCGCGCTGACCGCCGCGGCGCTCGACGCGTTGCCGTTCGGAAGAAACCCCAACCCCGCAAACGTCGCAGCGACCGCGCCGCCGCACGCCACCACCCCCACAACCCCTGCCGCCAACCAACCACGAAAACCAACCATCGCGCTCCTCCTTGTCGGGCCGCCGACTGCCTGAGCATACCACCCCCAGATCACAACTCAATGGCTTTGTCGGATGGCGGCGCGGACGCCGTCGCCCTTCCCTTCCCATTGGACCCCTCGCGTTCACTCTCCCAGCG
The DNA here is from genome assembly GCA_016742055.1 of Phycisphaerales bacterium. Taxonomy (GTDB): domain Bacteria; phylum Planctomycetota; class Phycisphaerae; order Phycisphaerales; family UBA1924; genus JACVCK01. Next base: position 11,287 of record JACVCK010000026.1, on the reverse strand, counting down.
CATAGTGCGACACCGACCTCAGGATCTTTCCCGCCTCCGCATGCCCATCCGGCGCGAGGACGAACATCTCCGCCGCGAAGTCCCCGCTCATCCGCACGTACATCAGGACGACCGTCTCCGTCCCGAGCGCGATCCGCTGCGGATGAAACGCGAGCGTCGGATTCCGCTCCAGCGCGCGCCCGAAGTACGCCCTCACCGCCTCGCGCCCCCGCAGCGTCGGCTCCGCGCTGTTGTTGTACCGCGCGATGAACGGCGAAGAGTGCTCGATCCCCGCGCTGTAGTGCGACATGATCCGGTCCAGGTCCCGCGCATTCCACGCGCCGTACCACGACTCCGCAAACGCCCGCGCCGCCTGTTCGTTCACCATCGACCCATCGTACATCCTCAACTCCCATGCCGGGCGCCGCTGGTCGCTGCTCTGAGCGACCAGCGCCTGCTCCATCTCCGTCTTTGTCGCCTTCTAAACCACCTTTCATCCCCCCTTCACTCCCACGCGCCGCCCGGACGGCATCCTGCACACAGCCCGCCACGTGGACGGCGGGAGAACCCGAAAGGACGTGCAGCCATGCCCAACGACCACGCGACCCGGACCCTACGCGACACCCTCGCGCTCCTGTGCCGCCGCGTCGGGCATCCGTCGGGGACGCCGGGGCGTGATCCGCTGCCGATTCGCCGCCGACACGCCGCCACGCCAATCCACGAAGCCCGCCCGCACCGCCACTACCGGCGCTGACGCGGCGCTTTATCATGGTCCCGACCTCACCGAAAGGACCACCCATCATGTTCACGCCCGCGCTCCTCGCCGCGTCGATCGCCCTGATCGGGGCCGCGCAGGACCAGAACCAGGACCCCCACCACGCGCCCTTCAACGCCGCGGGTACGCCCTTCGAGATGCTGACCAAACTCGTCGGCGAATGGGCCATGCCCGACGCCGACGGCGACGGCGCTCCCGACGGCGCGGTGTCGTACCGAGTCACCTCCAACGGCTACGCCGTTGTCGAAACCCTCTTCCCCGGCACGCAGCACGAGATGATCACGATGTACGCCTTCGACGGCGAGCAGATCGTGATGACCCACTACTGCGCCATGGGCAACCAGCCGCGCCTCGTAGGCGAGAAGAAGGACGATCGCACGATGCACTTCCGCTTCCTCGACGGAACGAACATCGACCCCGAAACCGACATGTACATGGGCGAACTCACCCTGACCGTGGACGGCCCCAACCGCCTGGTGCACGAGTGGAAGTCCTTCGCCGCCGGCCAGGACGGCGGCGTCGCACGCTTCGAATTCACGAGGGTCAAGTGAAGCCCGCCCGCGCCGTCGTCAGCCGATGGGACGCGCTCGCGACGGACGAGCCCATGCCCGGCGTCCAACGCCAGCGCGTGATCGGCGCGCAGGCGATGATCTCCCGCGTCCACCTCGCGGCCGGCGTCCACGTCCCCACCCACAGCCACGCCAACGAACAGTTCGGCGTCGTGGTGTCCGGACGCATCCGCTTCGGCCTGGGCGCGGACTCCTCGCCGGACCGCTGGGAAGCAACGCTGAGCGCCGGCGAAGTGATCCACCTCCCCGCGAACTACCCCCACTCCGCCGACGCCCTCGAGGACACGCTCATCCTCGACATCTTCAGCCCCCCCAGCGCAGGAACCGGGCTCGATCGGAAATGACCGACCCGGGCGGCCGCTCCCGGCCAGCGCGGCGGAACTCAGCCATCGGGCGCCGCGAGGACGTCGTCCGATTCCGCCCACAAAACCCCACTCCCGCGCTCGAATCGCGGCCGCGGCTGATTCACGAGACAATTGTCCGAATTGGCGCCGGCTTTGCACCTCCTCGGGCGTCGGGCGAGTCCCATGGCGGGATGCAGCCCGGCTATCCAAGGAGGTAGCCCGTGATTCGAGCCGTCGTCCTCGTGTGTCTGGCCGCGTGTCCGACCGCCGCTTTGGCATCGTCCCCGCCGGAACTGTCGGCGCCGCGGTTCATGCCGGGCGACGCCTCGATCGGCGCGGCGCCGGGGGTGCAGCACAAGTCCGTGATCTGCAAGGGCGGCGATCGGTACCTGGTGGTTTGGGAGGATCGCGCCTCGACAATCTCGAACCTGGCGTGGGAGCAGACCGAGTCGGACATCGTCGGCATCCTGCTCGATTCGTCGGGGCAGCCGATCGGCGCGACGCCGTTCACCATCTCGCGCAACCTCGGCTACCAGCGCCGGCCCGAAGTGGTCTGGACGGGTGAGTCGTGGGTGGTGGCCTGGGAGAACCAGTCGCCGACGCCGGGCTACTACGAGAGCCGCATCACGGCGGCGCGGGTGTCGGGGGACGGCGAGGTCCTGGGCGCGCCGTTCGAGCCGTTCCCGACGAACGGCGGCGACGACTTCCACATGGCGACCAACGGGTCGAGCGTCGTGTTCGTGACGCAGTCGTACAACGCCGGCGAGGGGGGCCTGCTCGCGCGCCGGATGAACCTGGACGGCTCGTTCGTGGGCGACACGGTGGTCCTTGCGCCGGAGACGTACTACCTCTACTTCTACACCGACATCCAGTCGGCGGGCGGCGAGTACCTCATCACGTACAACGCGGACACCGGCCCTGTGGTGCGCCGGTTCTCGGCGACGCTCGCGCCGATCGGCGGGCCGGTCAGCATCCCGGGGCGGCGGTTGATCGCGTCGAACGGCTCGCAGTACCTGCTGGTCTTCGAGGGCGGCGAGTTCGGCAACACGCTGCTGGCGACGCCGATGAACGTGGACGGCTCCCTCGTTGTGCCGGGGGGCGTGCCGCTGCACGAGCAGTTCAGCGGCGCGATCCTGTCGGTGGACGCGGCGTACAGCGGCGGCGTTTGGTGGCTCGCGTACGAGGAGGCGTGGAACGGGCTGTCGTTCCAGCGGATGAGCGGCGCGGGGGCGCTGCTGGATCCGGCGCTGTTCGCGTATCCGGGGGTGGATCGTGAATGGGTGGAGGCGCCGAAGGTCGCCGCGGCGGTCGGTGGCGGCGTGGTGGCGGTGTGGGATGACTACCGTTCCATCAACGGCGTGTGGCCATCGGAGATCTATATGGGGACGGTGTCGGGGCCGTCGTCGTTCACGGAGCCGGAGCCGTTGTCTCTGGCGGCGCCGTCGCAGATGTCGCCGGAGATCGCCGCGGGGCCGGGGCATTACCTGCTGACGTTCGCGTCGCAGACTTCGGCGGGCGTGCGGATCATGGCGCAGCGGGTCGCCGCGAGCGGCGTGGCGATCGACGCGGAGCCGGTGGAGGTCGGGGCGGCGAACACGACCGGCGGGAGTCCGGCGGCGGCGTGGAACGGCTCGTCGTACCTGGTGGTGTGGAGCGACGGGCTGAACGTGATGGCGCGGCGCGTGAGCGCGGCGCTGGAGCCGCTGGGCGCGGGCGCGATCACGGTCATGCCGGGATCGACGCCGGACGTCGCGGCGCTGGGTGAGAACTTCCTGGTGGCGACGACGTCGTTCGCGGCGAATCCGCAGTTTCGCGACACGTGGGTGCGTCGGGTGAGCGGAGAGGGCGCGCTGATGGACGCGGGGCGCGTGTACGTGGGCGGGGGGTACGCGCAGTTCTCCCGCGTGGAAGCTTTTGGTGGGCGCTGGCTGGTGTGCTGGCAGAACAACTGGTCGCACAACAGCGCAAACTCGGACGTCGTGATGCGGTTCGTCGGCGCGGACGGCGCGCCCCAGGGGGCCGGGATGAACCCCACCTCGACGTCGGGCGGCTCCGGCCATCCGGACATCGCGGTCGGCCCGGATGACGCGCTCTTCGTATGGCGGCAGAACACGCTCGCGAACGCCAACAACGACGTGATGTGCCGGCGGATCCGCCCGGACGGCTCGTCGCCGGACGCGGGGGATGTGATGGTGTCGAACGCGCCGAACCGGCAGTTGTTCCCGGCCGCGGCGTGGACGGGCGATGCGTACTTCATGGCGTGGGATGATCGTCGGAACGCGGACACGTTCTTCGACGCACGCGACGACGTGTACGGGTCGCGCATTTCGGCGGGCGGCGAGGTGGTGGATCCGGCGGGCGTGGCGATCTTCAGCGACGACATGCCGGAGATCACGCCGGCGGCCGCCAGCCTCGGCAATGGTCGATTCCTCGTCGCGGCCTCGGTGTTCCTCGACGGGGTTGGGCTGCAGGGCTATCGCATCGCGGTTCGGGCGGGCGGGCCGGCGTGTCCGGCGGACGTGGACGGCGACGGCGTCGTCGGCTTCGGCGACCTGAACCTGATTCTCTCGAACTTCGGGCTTGGATCGCCAGGAGGAGGGTTCATCACCGGCGATGTCAACGGCGACGGCGTCGTGAACTTTGCGGACTTGAACGCGGCGCTGTCGGTTTACGGCGGCGGCTGCTGAGATCCCACCCGTTGGGCCCTGTACGGGGACCAAGGCCGGCGTTTGCCGAGACGGCGAACGTCGGCTTATTTCGTGGATGGCGCTCGTTCAGCGTCCCGCGGCGTGGGGGCAGCGGGGGCGCGGGGGTTGGGCGCAGGCGGCGGCCCCGGAGGGCGCGCAGGCGGCCACCAGGTCGCTTGAGAGTTCGCCGATGGCGCGGAAGAGGTCTTTGGCGGCCTCGACGACGGCGTCGCGTTCGCGGGCGTCGAAGTCGATGGCGTTCATGTCCTCGCGGAACTGCGACCAGACGGCGCGCTGGTCGTCGCCGTAGGGGTCGAGGTAGCGGAGGCCGGGCCCGGGCTGGAGTCCGAGGGCGCGGTGGAGGGCTTTGGCGATGAACTTGTTGCCGTTGTTGGAGCCCTCAAGGACGTAGTGGAAGCCCAGGAGGGCGACGGGGTCGGTCATCCAGGCGCGTTCGATGCGTTCGATGAGGCGTCGCGTGGCGTCGAGCGGGGCGATGGAGTCGGGGTCGGCGCCGAAGTGGGCGAGGTCTTCGCGGAGGTAGGGCTCCTGCATGTGGCGTTCGCGGACGAGGGCCGCGGCGCCGGCGTGCTTGGCAGAGAGGTCGCGGAGCCGTCGTTCGAGGGCGCGATGGATGAGGAACATCTGGCCGAGCCAGCGGGCGTAGGCGTCCTGGGCGAGTTCGCCCTTGACGAGGTTCTTCTGGAATTCGTGGGTTTCGGCGGCGGCGTGGAGGTCCGCGGTCTCGGCCTTGAGACGCTCCATGATGCTCGGCGCGGCGGCGATCGACATGTGGGGAGACTCCCGGGCCCGGGTCAGCGGGCGGCCATCCAGGCGAGGGCGGCGGGGACGATGAGCCACGCCATGCCCTTGATGAAGAAGAACGCGAAGCCGAGGACGCCGAAGCGGGCGATCCACTTGCGCCAGCCGGTGGGGACCGGGCAGCGGTCGGCGGCCGGGGCGTCGGGCTGGGCTGCGGGTCTGGCCTCGGGCTGGGCGTGGGCGACGGGGCAGCGAGGGGCGTCTAGATGAGACTCAGTCTCAGGCATGTCGTGAGGGTATCGCGGAGGGGATGCGGGGTCAAACCGGGGGAGGGTCGGCGGGCGGAAGTTGCGCGCGCGGCAGACAATGCGGGCATGAACGGGAGCCGACACTGACCGCCGCGTACTCCATCACGCCGAATCCTCGACTGCGCGTGCCGGTGATCTGGCGCGGGGGGGACGTGATCGTGGTGGACAAGCCGTCGGGGATGGCGAGCGAGCCGGGGAAGGGCCAGCGCGACAACACGATGATGAACGCGCTGTTCGCTGAGTTTGGGAATCTGCTGCAGAACATGGGGGAGAAGCGCGACTTCGGGCTGCTGCACCGGCTGGATCGGGAGACGAGCGGGCTGCTGATCGTCGCGCTGCGGGCGCGGGCGTACGACGCGCTGCGGCGGCAGTTCGAGGAGCGGAGCGTGGTGAAGCGGTACTGGGCGATCGTGTCCGGGCGGCCGCCGAAGGCGCAGGGGGTGATCCGCAAGCCGATCGCGGAGGTTGTGGATGAGAAGAAGCAGAAGAAGGCGGTGATCAGCGGGGCCGGGAAGCCATCGGCGACGGCGTACCGGGTGTTGTCGTCGCGCGGTGGGGCGTCGCTGGTGGAGTGCCGCATCGGGTCGGGTCGGCTGCACCAGATCCGGGTGCATATGGCGGCGGTTGGGTGTCCGGTGTTGGGCGACGGGTTCTACGCGCCGCCGGAGATCAAGCGGATGGCGGCGCGGCTGGCGCTGCACGCGCACCTGCTGGCGTTCGTGGAGCCGGAGTCGGGGGAGCGGGTGGTGGTTGGGAGTCCGTTCCCGGCGGACCTTCGCCCGGCGCTGGTTGGTCGGCGGATGCCGGTTCCGGGGGAGGGGTCCGGGGCCCGCGGGACCGCCCAAGGCGGGGGCTCCGGAAACCAAAGGGCGGAACCGGACGTCGGATGGTCCGAACAGAATGATGACGAAAGTGGCGACCCCGGCGCCGCCTGAGGGGCGAACGTGGGTTAGATTTTGAATTGGACTGCGTCCGACCCCTGCTCGGCCCGGTGAGGCGGAGCGTGCGGACGGGGAGGCAAGGATGGCGCCTTGGATGCTGATCGTCGTGGTGGCTGCGCTGGCTGCGGTGGCGCTGTGGCTGCTGGGTTCGGCGATGAGCGCGTCGCGGAAGAAGGACGCGGCGCGCCGGTTTTCGCTCCTGAACCTGGGCAGCGGGGACGACTCGCAGCGCCTGCCGATGCGCGATGGGTGGCGCGGCACCGAGGCGAGCGAGATCGGCGGCGCGAGCGGGGCGGGCGCGATGACGGACGAGCAGGGCGGCGGTTCGCTGCGGCGTCCGCTGGACTGGTCGCCGGAGGAGGTGGACTGGCTGCTGGCGGACACGCATATCGGGCGCGGGTGGGGCGCGCGGACGGTGCAGACGCCTGACGGTCCGATGGTCCTGACGACGCCGCCGTTCCGGCTGCGCAAGAGCATCATGAACTACCGGGAGCGGTCTTATGCGCGGGCGGTGTCGGTGATGTTGCCGAGCGGGTACGTGATGTGCCCGCAGGTTCGGCTGGAGAGTTTGCTGACGCCGATGCACCCGGACGGCCGGCCTGTGGAGGACTTCAGGAACTGGCGGCGGCGCGTGCGGATGCGCGCGGTGGACTTCGTGATCTGCCGGCTTCCGGAGTGGTCGCCGATCGTGGCGATGGAGATCGAGAAGGAGAAGAGCGCGAAGGCGTTTGCGCGGGATCGGATGATCGACGAGACGCTTGCGGAGGCGGGGCTGCCGCTGATCCGGTGCTCGGGCTCTCCCCAGGAGGACTGGGCGATGATTCGACCGTACCTCAAGCCCACGGCGGCGCGGCACGGGGCGAAGGCGGACGGTGAGGCGGGGAAGGATGCGAATGACAGCGCGGGCGGGTATGACTCGTTGGGGTGAGGCGATGTGGCCCCTCCGGGGCTCGCGCGATGGATCGCGTCCACCTGAAGGGCGCCGCTCCGCGGCTTGTGGAGGTGAGCGCTCCGACCAAAGAAGAACCGTGGTCGTTGGCACGGGGGAACGCGCTTGGCGCGGCGGGCGAGACGCCTGCCCCACCGGATGATGGCGGCGCGCGGCGGGCGAGACGCGCGCCCCACCTGGAGATGTTGGCGATCACGGAGATCCAACTCTTCGCGGACTCAGAGTTGGTTTCAGGGTTCAAGGCAACTCGGCGGCGCGGCGGGTGACTTCGTGGTAGTTGGCGAGGAAGAAGGCGGTGTAGTGCATTCGGAGCGTGGCTTCGCGGTCGGGGTTGCGCCAGTCGTCGAGGATGGGTTTGATGTGTTCGGGGGTGAGGGGGAGGGAGGAATTGTCGGGGAAGGGGTGGTTGGGGAGGGAGAAGAAGAGGTCGAGCAGTTGGGCGATGGCGGCGGGGTCGGCGCCGCGGGATTCGGCGGCGTGGATGGCGGACCAAGCCTCGCGCTGGTCGGCGTGGATGTCGATGGCGGCGGCGCCGAAGACGCGTTCGATGATGCGGAACCAGCCGTTGATCGTGGCGTTGGAGGCGTCGCGGAAGGGATCGACATCGCGGTCCACGAAGCGGTCGCGGAAGTCGGCGTAGAGGGCTCGGCGGCCGGGGAGTTTGCGGAGTTCGTAGCGGCGGGGTCCGAGCGTTTCGGCGGGGGCGGACTCGCCCTTGGCGGGGAACTGCCAGAGGGCCTGGCCTTCGAGGGAGCAGGTGAACTCGACGAATCGTGCGGCGATCTCGGGGTTGGGGCCGGCGCGGAGGATGGAGATGGGGTCGGCGTTGATGAAGACGATGCCGGGGGGATCGATGTATCCGACGCGGGCGCGGTCGGCGCGTTCGGAGGACTTGGCGTCGATGAGGGCCTGGGCCTGGAAGCGGCCGTAGAAGTCGAGGGATGGTCCTGCGGCGGCTTCGGCGCGGCTGACTTCGAGGGGCGGTTTGAGGGATGAGTTGGCGAAGAATCGTGCGTTGGCGCCCATGGCGAGGAGGATGCGCCAGCCCTTTTCCCAGCCGTAGTTGTTGAGGATGGAGTCGTAGGTGACGGCGACGGAGGAGGACTGGCGCGGGTCGGTCATGGCGAGCCAGCCGGCGTAGCGCGGGTCGGCGAGGCGCTCCCAGGTGGTGGGTTCGGGGAGCGAGAGGCGCTCGAGGACGTCGCGGTTGTAGACGATGCCGAAGGAGGTGAGCGCCACGCCGAGCCAGTGGAGGTCGGGGTCGTAGAGGCGGTCGGAGCCGATGGCGTTCTCGCCGAACCAGTCGGAGACCTGCCGGGTGGAGAAGGGCGCGGGGATGGAGATGGAGATGGAGGGCGATCCGGGCGGGCCGACGGCCACGCCGCGCTTGATGATGTCGTGCTCGTAGGCGCCGCCGCCGAAGAGGATGTCGTAGGGCATGGTTCCGGCGGTGATGGAGCCGTCGGGTGCGAGTTGTCCGGACTTGAGGGCCTGCTCGTAGACGGCGACGAGGAGTTTTCGGATCTCGCTGGTGCCGCCGGGCGCGCGGAAGTCGACGGCGACGGGGCGGTCGTATCGGGCCTGGTGCCACTCGGAGAAGGCGCGGCCGAACTCGTAGCGGATCTGCTCGTTGTGGGGCGTGATGACGACGAGGCGGAGGGCGCCGGCGGGGGGCGCGGCTTCTTGGGGTCGGAAGGCGAAGGGGACGGCCAGGAGGCCGATGAACGCGGCGAGGACGATGGCGCGGGGGAGCGTGAGCAACGGGGAATCCTTGAGCGGGGGGAGCAATGTAGCAGGGGCGCGGGAGCGGCTGCGCGCGGATACTGTGAAGGCCGCGGCGGGCGCGGGCGGCCCCCCACCGCTGCGGCGGGAACGCAATCTGGAGACGGATCGATGCTGCTGAGGATGATCTACGACGACCGCTTGGCGCAGGCGGCCTACCTGATCGGTTGCCAGAAGACGGGGGAGGCGATCGTGATCGACCCCGAGCGCGATGTGGACCGGTATGTGGAGGCGGCGGCGAAGGAGGGTCTGCGGATTGTGGCGGCGGCGGAGACGCACATCCACGCGGACTTTGTTTCGGGCGCGCGGGAGTTGGCGGAGCGCGGGGTGCGGGTGTATCTGTCGGATGAGGGGGATGCGGACTGGAAGTACCAGTGGGTCGAAAAGAAGTCGGGCGGGGGCAGGTACGACGCGGTTTTGGTGCGGAACGGGGACGTGTTCCGTGTGGGGAACATCGAGTTCAAGGTTCTGCACACGCCGGGGCACACGCCGGAGCACATCTGCTTCATGGTGACGGACCGCGGCGGGGGCGCGAGCGAGCCGATGGGGGTGGCGACGGGGGACTTTGTGTTCGTGGGCGATCTGGGGCGGCCTGATCTTCTGGAGACGGCGGCGGGGAACGTGGGGTCTGCGGAGCCGTCGGCGCGCCGGTTGTTCGGATCGGTGGGCGCGTTCGTGCAGTGGCCGGATTACCTGCAGGTGTGGCCGGGGCACGGGGCGGGGAGCGCGTGCGGGAAGGCGCTGGGCGCGGTGCCGCAGACGACGGTGGGCTACGAAAAGCGGTTCAATCCTGCGGTGCGTGCGGCGTCGAGCGAGCCGGGGTTTGTGAGGTTCATCCTGGATGGCCAACCGGAGCCGCCGCTGTATTTCGCGAGGATGAAGCGTTGGAACAAGGTGGGTCCGCCCGTGCTTGGGGGCGTGCCGCGGCCTCGGGAGATGACCGCGGAGGAACTCAAGGGGGTGGACGCGCGGCGTGTGGCGGTTGTGGACTCTCGTCCGTGGAAGGCGTTCAAGGATGGGCACGTGGCGGGGGCGCTGTTTGTGCCGCACGATGGGATGTTCCCGGCGATCGTGGGTTCGTACATCGGAGAGGACGAGGACGTGGTGTTGATCGCGGAGCGTGATCGTGTGGACGCGATGGTTCGGGACATGATCCGGGTTGGGATTGATCGGATCGTGGGTTGGATGGAGCCGGGGGCGATGGAGCAGTACGCGCGTCTGGGCGGGAAGATGGCGACGACGCCGGAGATCGACGTCGCGGAGGCGAAGCGTCGGCTGGGGGATGGTGGGTCGTTCTTCCTGGATGTGCGGAGGCGGGATGAGTTCGAGGCGGGGCGGCTGCCGGGCGCGGCGCTGGCGCCGCACCCGCGGTTGCCGGCGATGCTGGGGGATGTGCCGCGCGACAAGCGTGTGATCGTGAACTGTCGGAGCGGCGCGAGGTCTGGACGGGCGTGCGCGTTGCTGCAGCGTGCGGGGTATGAGGTTGCGAACGTGGCGGGCGGGTGGCTGGCGTGGGACGCGATGGAGCGTGGGGGATGATTGAGGGCGCATGCTGATCGCGGAGTTGCTGGGCGCGCTGTTGATCGGTTTGAGTCTGGGCCTTCTGGGCTCGGGCGGGGCGATCCTGACGGTGCCGATCCTGGTGTATCTGGCGGGCCATTCCGAGAAGCAGGCGATCGTGGAGTCGCTGGCGATCGTGGGGTTGATCGCGCTGTCGGGCGCGGTTCGGAACGGGGCGCGCGGGCAGGTGGACGTTCGGGCGGTGGTGTTGTTCGGCCTGCCGGGGATGGTGGGCGCGTTTCTGGGGGCTTATGTGGCGCGGTGGGTTCCCGGCGCGGCGCAGTTGGCGCTGCTGGGGGTGGTGATGTTGCTGGCGGCGTGGTTCATGTTCCGGGCGCGCGCGCAGGAGCAGGCGTCGGACGTGCGGGCGCCGGAGCCGCTGCTGGCGGCGCAGGGATTGGGCGTGGGCGGGCTGACGGGGCTGTTGGGGGTGGGCGGGGGTTTCCTGATCGTGCCGGCGCTGACGCTGCTGGGTCGGCTGCCGGTGAAGACGGCGATCGGCACGAGTCTGGCGGTGATCGCGATGAACTGCGCGGCGGGGTTTGTGAAATCCTGGCGCGTGCTGCGCGACCTGGGCGGGTCGGTGGACTGGGTGACGGTGGCGCTGTTCTCGGCGGTGGGGATTGCGGGG
>JACVCK010000235.1 GCA_016742055.1 Phycisphaerales bacterium | reverse complement strand
GCTCGGAGGTTTGGGTGCGGCACGGTTGGGCTATGGCTTTGTTCGGGTGTTGGGGTATTCTCAGGGGTCAGGAGATTCGAAAGGTGAAACCCCCCGGGGCTGGGCGGGAATAAGTGGGTCCGGGGGGGGGTGGCGGCCGGGCGTCCGGCCGCGTGGTGGAAGGAATGGGCGAGGGCGTCCCGTCGGGCGCGGAGAGGCGCGGATGCTGAATCAGATGACGACGACGTTCATCACGCGTCTGCGGGCGCGGGACGAGACGGCGTGGTTCGAACTGTGGGAGATCTTCGGCCCCGTGCTTCGCGCGCAGTTGTCCAAGTGGGGGAAGGGGGCCATCGGCAGCCAGACGGTGCGCGACCTTTCGCAGGAGACGCTCGCGGCGCTATCCGACTCGATCGATCGGTACGACCCGGGGCGGGGCGCGCGGTTTTCGACGTGGCTGCTTTCGATCGCGAAGCACACGCTGGGCGACGAGATCGACCGGCGGATGGCGCAGAAGCGAGGTCGCGGCAAGCGCGGGGGCTCGCTGGATGAGTCTTGGATGGGGGTCGGCAAGGGCGTTTCGCCGGACGGGGTGTACGAGGCGGCGGTGTTCCGCGCCAAGTGCGAGGCGGCGATCCGCCTGGTGGAGCGGGAGAGCGAGTTCACGGACTTTCAGATCTACCGGATGCGGGTCTTCGACGGGATGGAGGGCAAACTGGTCGCCGAGCAGATCGGCGTGTCGGAGCCCACGGTGAGCCGGCGGCTGGCCAAGGTCCGGGACGCGTTGCGGGGCCGGCTGCGGGAGGTGATCGCGACGTATTCCTTCACGGCGGACGAGGCGGCGGAGGCGGAGGTTCACGGGCTTGCCCTGAGCCCCTCGAAATCGGACGACGCCCTTTTCGATGAAGCGATCGCGGAGATTTACCACCGCCAGCAGGAGCTTCGCCGCCTCGACCAGGACGCGACGCTCGGCTAGGAGCCGCAGCCATGCCGATCTTCCTCTCCATTCTTGTCGGGCTCGTCGGGATCGCGGTCGCGGCGCTGCTGATCGCGTTCGTGATCTACCCGCTGTTCAAGTACACCTTCAAGGGGATCGGCTGGGCGTTCGCCCACGTGTGGGCGTTCCTGGCGGGGATGGCGACCTCGGCGCTGCGCGCCGTGGGGGCGGTGATCGCGTCGGTGGTGTTCGTGCCGCTGATCCTGGCGAACGTGGTGATCGGGCGGTGGAGCGCCGCGTCGCACTTTGGGCGCGGGTTCCAGAACGAGATCAAGACGCTCGGGCGCTCGCTGTACCGGTTTTTCATCGGGCACCCCGGGCGCTTCCTGATGCTCACGCCGGCGCTCGAGGGTTTGGAGCGGAGCATCCCCGATGCGGTGGCGCAGTCGCCGGGCGCGGACAAGCCGGGGCGGCGCACGGGGCAGTTTGAGGGGTACAAGATCGTCGGCTCGCTGCGGGGCGGTGGCTCGGGGGGGCGGCTGTTCATCGCGGAGCCCGACGACCGCAAGCGCGCGATCTTCGAGCGGCGCGGCGTGCGCGTGGACCAGGTGGTGATCAAGTCGTTCTCGCTGGCCGACGGCTCGTCGCTGCCCCAGATCATCCGCGAGAGCCGGGCGCTGGAGTCGGCCCGCAAGATGGGCCTGATTCTCGAGCACGAACTGACCGACAAGCGCTTTTTCTACGCCATGCCCTACGTGCCGGGCGACACGCTGAGCGTGATGACGCACCGGCTGCACGAGCGGTCCTCCCCCACCGGCCTTTCGGACGGGGCGCTGCGCGAGGGCGTGGGCTACTGCGCCGACCTCCTGGAGACGCTCGACGTCTACCACCGGGGCGGCCTGTGGCACAAGGACGTCAAGCCGGACAACATCATCGTCTCCGAGGGCAGCGCGCACCTGGTGGACCTGGGCCTGGTGACCCCGCTGCGCTCGGCGATGACGCTGACGACGCACGGCACGGAGTACTTCCGCGACCCGGAGATGGTGCGGATGGCGCTCAAGGGCGTGAAGGTCCACGAGGTCAACGGGGCGAAGTTCGACATCTACGCCGCGGGCGCGGTGATGTACTCGGTCATCGAGCGTTCGTTCCCCGCGCACGGCGGGCTGTCGCAGGTTTCCAAGCGGTGCCCGGAGGCGCTGCGCTGGATCGTGCGTCGCGCGATGACGGACTACGACAAGCGGTACGAGTCGGCGGCGCAGATGCTCGAGGACGTGCGCTTTGTGATGCGATCGGGCGATCCTTTCGCCGTTCGCCCGGCCGACCTGCCGAGCATGCGGGGCGGGTTTGTCATGCCTGCGCCGATCGAGGAAGAGCCGCTGGGGCCGATCCCGGGCGCCCAGGCCGGCGCCGCCGCCCAGGCCGCGGCCGAGGCGGCGCGGCCCTATGCGCAGCGCCTGTCCGCGGTGATGGCGAGCCTCGCGAGCAAGGTCGCGGGCGACGCCGCCCCGCGCCTGCTCGCCGGCACCGGCGCAGACGCCAAGCACCTCCTCGTCGTGGTCAACACCGACAAGGGCCTGTGCGGCGGCCTCAACTCGAACCTCGTCAAGGCCGCAAAGGCCAAGGCGCGCGGGCTTCAGGCGGCGGGCAAGACGGTCGAGTTCTACCTCGTCGGCAAGAAGGGCCGCGCGCCGCTCAAGCGCGAGTTCGCGAGCCAGATCGGCGAGGGCTACGACACCAGCACGGTCAAGACCCCGGGTTTCGCCGAGGCGGAAGCGATCGCGAACGAGCTGATCGCCATGTTTGACGCCGGCCGTTTCGATGTCGCGCACCTCGTCTTCCCGACCTTCAAGTCGGCGCTGGCGCAGGACCCGACGGTCACCCAGCTGATCCCCGTCCCTGCCCCGGCCGAAGCCGGCGATGCGGACGCCGTGGTCGAATACGAGCCGGGCGAGGAGGAGATCCTCGAGGAGCTGCTGCCGCGCTACCTGCGCACCCAGATCTTCGGTGCGCTGCTCGAGCGCGAGGCCTCGGAACAGGGCGCCTCGATGACCGCGATGGACAACGCCACGCGCAACGCGGGCGAGCTCATCGGCAAGCTCACCATCCAGTACAACCGCAGCCGCCAGGCCGCGATCACCACCGAACTCATCGAAATCATTGCTGGCCCGGAAGCGCTGTAATCGAAGGCTAAGGAACGAAAAATGG
>JACVCK010000025.1 GCA_016742055.1 Phycisphaerales bacterium | reverse complement strand
TCCTCAAGACCGCCGGCACCAACATCCTCGCGATCTGCGTGATCCTCTGGTGGCTCGGCGCCTATCCCCGAGTCGCGCCGCCGCCCGAGGCCGACGCGCTCCGCGCCCAGGCGGCGCAGGTCGTCGCGGTGGACGAAGCGGCCGCCGAAACCATGCTCGAGGAGGCCGACCGCCTCGAGACTTCCCACGCCCAGCGCCGGTCGTTCATGGGGCGCATCGGCGCCGCGGCCCAGCCGGTGTTCGCGCCCCTGGGCTACGACGAGCAACTCACGATCGGCGTCCTCGCGAGTTTCGCGGCCCGCGAAGTCTTCGTCTCGACGATGGCGGTGGTCACCACCGGCTCGGACGACGCGGAGGACGAGGGCGTGATCGCGCAGATCCAATCCGCCCAGCGCGCCGACGGCTCGCCCGTGTTCACGCGCGCCACCACGTGGTCGCTCCTGGTGTACTACGTCCTGGCCATGCAGTGCCTGCCGACGCTCGCCGTGACGGCGCGCGAAGCCGGCGGCGCGAAGTGGGCGCTCCTGCAACTGCTGTGGATGTCCGCCGTCGCGTACGGCGCGGCGCTGATCGTCTTCCAGGGCCTCCGCGCGGCGGGCGTCTCGTGAAGTTCCCCATCGACGACTGGCAGTTCTGGATCGCCACCGGCGCGTTCATCGCCTCGGCGTGGTGGGTGACGCGCAGCCTCGTCCCGCGCCTGCGCCGGCGGCGCCTCGCGAAACGGGCGACCCTGACGATCGAGGGCCGCCCGGCCCGTCGCGCCCGTCGGCGCCGATGATCCATCCGGCGCCGGTTCACGCCCTTATCCGGATATCGCCGTCGCCTGAGAGAGCGCCGCATTTTCCGCTTGGAATCCCGCCCAACCCCGATATCATCCGTCCGGCGATCTGGGCGGGCGGATGTTCGGGCATGGGCTGGCCGATGAGACAGAGTCGCCGAACGGCTGGCGACTGGAGGGCGCGGTGTCGTTCTGGAGGGTCGTGACAGTGGCGGGCGGCCTGTGGCTGGTGGTCATCACCGCCGTGCATGCCCACTTGAACCTCGGCATCCGGCTCGACCGACTGTTCAGCGGCGAGAAAGAGGCCGCGGCCGCGCCCTGGCGCATCGGCTTCCTCCCCGTCACCTGCCACCTCACCTGCCCGGTGACCGACTTCATCAACACGCAGATCGACGGCGAGGGCTTCTTCGAGCCCGTGCGCTTCCAGGGATGGCCTGAACTCAAGGAAGCGTTCCTCGCCGGCTACACCCGCGCGACGTTCATCCTCGCGCCCATGGCGATCAAACTCCGCGAAGAGGGCGTCCCCCTCAAGATCGTCTACCTCGGACACCGCGACGGCACGGCCATGATGGTGCACAAGGACTCGCAGATCTTCCGGATCGAGGACCTCCGCGGCAAGACCATCGCCGTCCCCAACCGCTACTCCAACCAGCGCCTCCTCGTGTTCAAGGCGCTCCGCGACCGCGGCATCCCGCTCAGCGAAGTCCGGCTCGTGGAGATGCCCCCGCCCGACATGCCCGCCGCGCTCTACGCCCGCGCCGTCGACGCCATCTCCTCCGGCGAGCCCTTCATGGGCCAGACCGAGATCGACGGCTATGGGCGCATCCTCTACCTCACCAAGGACGTCTGGCCCGAGTTCATCTCGTGCGTCCTCGCCGTCCACGAAGACTACATCCGCAACGACCGCGAAACCGTCCAGCGCCTCGTGGACGGCATCGCCAGCAGCGGCAAGTGGCTCGACGCCTCCATGGACAACCGCATGCAGGCCGCCGGCTTCGTCAGCAAGCACTACTACAACCAGCACCCGCGGCTCCTGCAATTCGTCCTCAGCAAGCCGCCCGATCGCGTGAAGTACACCAACCTCACCGTCCGCAAGCCCGACTTCGAAGAGATCGTCGAACTCGGCGTCGCCGACGGCATCCTGAAGGGCGACCTCGCCTTCGAGGACTACTGCGACCCCTCCTTCGTGCCCGACGAGGCCGACATCCACGCCTACGACTGGTCCGATCCCTCCATGGCGCCGCCCGGCCTTGAGGAGGCGCGCCCCCGATGAGCGCGACCCCGGTTCATGAGGCCGTAGCCCACGCCGCGCCCGACGCCGCGGCGCCGACCGCTCCCGCCGCGCCCGCCCGTCTGGCCGGCGAGCGGCGCTCGCAGCAGTTCCTGTCCCGCTACGTCCTGCCCGTGCTGGTGGTGGTCTTCGCGCTCGCGGCGTGGGACGCCGCGGTGCGCCTCTCCGGCAGCACGCTCTTCCCCCGCCCGATCGAGGTCGCCGCGGGCATCGGCGAACTCGCCCGCCAGGGGCTGCTCCTCAAGTACATCGCGGCCTCGCGGTTCCGCGTGACCTGGGGCTTCACGCTCGCGGTGCTCGTGGGCGTGCCCCTGGGCCTGTTCATGGGCTGGTTCTCGTGGGCGGCCAACGCGCTCAACCCGATCGTGCAGGCCCTCCGGCCGATCTCTCCGATCGCGTGGATCCCCATCGCCATCCTGTGGTTCGGCATCTCCGACGCCGCGCCCGTGTTCCTGATCTTCCTCGCGAGCGTGTTCCCGATCACCGTCTCGTCGATGGCGGCGGTGTCGAACATCCAGCCGGTGTACGTCCGCGCCGCGCGGAACTTCGGGCTCTCGAGGGTGCAGTTGTTCCGGCGCGTCATCGTGCCCGCGACGCTGCCCCAGATCATCACGGGGCTGCGGATCGCGCTGGGCATCGCGTGGCTGGTGGTGGTCGCCGCCGAGATGATCGCCGTGAACTCCGGCCTGGGATACCTCATCATCGACGCCCGCAACGCCGGCAAGCGCTACGACCTGGTCGTCGCGGGCATGGTGATGATCGGCGCCATTGGCCTCATCCTCGACATCCTCGTCCGCCGTCTCGAACGCTTCGACGCCGTGCGGTGGGGGTACAGCCGCCGATGAACCGGCCCGCCGTCGACATCCGGGGCGTGTCCATGGTCTTCGCCGGCAAGCGCCGCGGCGAGACCATCCCCACCCTCGACAACGTCAGCGCCCAGGTGCCCGAGGGCCAGTTCGTCTGCATCGTCGGCCCCTCGGGCTGCGGCAAGTCCACCCTGCTCAACATCGTCGCCGGCTTCCTCGCGCCCAGCGCCGGCTCCGTCACCGTCGAGGGCGAGCGCGTCACGGGCCCGGACCCGCGGCGCATCTTCGTCTTCCAGGAGAACGGCGTCTTCCCGTGGCTGACGGTCCGCGACAACGTGGGCTTTGGGCTGCTCCGGCGCGCCGCCGACGAGCGCGCCCGCGCCGTCGCGCACTACATCGAGATGGTCGGGCTCACCGGCTTCGAGGGCGCGTACCCGCGCGAACTCTCCGGCGGCATGCGCCAGCGCGTCGAGATCGCCCGGGCACTGGCCGCCAGCCCCGACATCATCTACATGGACGAGCCCTTCGGCGCCCTGGACTTCATCACCCGCCTCAAGATGCGCGCGGACCTCACCCGCATCTGGCAGACGGAGAAAAAGACCATCCTCTTCGTCACGCACGACATCGAAGAGGCCGTGCAACTCGGCGACCGCGTGCTGGTGATGAGCAAGAGGCCGGGGCGCATCGTGGACGACGTGACCATCGACCTCCCCCGCCCGCGCGATCTGGACGCTCCCGGCTACCTCCGCGCCCGCGACCGCATCTTTCACGCCATGGGCATGAGCGCCCACCTGGGCGAGACCGCGCCAGTCTGACCGCGTTCAGGGTGACGGTGGGGGAGGGGAACTCTCGGGCGGGGTCGTCGGGGGTTCTTCGCCGCTCAGGCGCAGCGCCGATTCACCGTGCCGGACCACGCGCTCGGCGACCGCGATCAGGCGCTCGTTGTTGCTGCGGGCGTGATCCTCGAGCATCCGCATCGCGGTCGCCTCGTCCACCCCGGCCCGCTGCACCAGCGCCCATTTGGCCCGCTCGATCGTCTTGCGCTCGTCGAGCCGGCGGCGAGCGTCCTCCGCCCCCGCCTTCTCGGCCCGGAACTCGCGGAAACGGCCCCAAGCCACCTCCAGCGTCGCCTTCAACTGGTTCGCGTGCGCCGGCTTCACCAGGTACGCGAACACCCCCGCGCCCCGCGCCGCCTTCAGCGTCGCTTCGTCCGTGTACGCCGACAGCATCACCACGGGGATGCCCAACTCCCCGAAGATCGTCCTCGCGGCGCTGATGCCGTCGCCGTCGGGCATCCGCACGTCCAGCAGCGCCAGGTCCGGGCGCGTCGAGCGCGCGAGCCGCACCGCCTCGTTGCCCGAGGGCGCCGGTCCGACGGACGTGTACCCGCAAGCCCCCAACTGCGAAACGATGTCCAGCGCCACCAGGTACTCATCGTCGGCCACCAGGATGCGCACGGGCCGATCCGGCAGTTCCGAGTCGGGGGGCAGGTGGGGCGATCCGTTCGTTGCCGTCGCGTTGGTCATGGTGTGCTCCCCGGCTCCTGCTGGTGTTCTCCATCGGGGTGGCTCGCGGCCTCGATGGCCTCGGCCGGGTCGAGCAGGGCGTCGATCCGGCACAGCAGCCCCGAGGGCCGGAACTCGCAGGACAGGTCCCCGCGCAGTTCCGACCGTGTGAAACCACGCATCAACTGCAGCCCCACGCCCTCGCGCGTGGGCGGCGCGACGGGATGCGCCGTGCGCTCGTCCCAATGCAGGTGCAGGCGTGTGCCGTCGTCCCCCGGCTCCGCCGTCCAGCGGAGGTCGATCCGCCCGCCCGGCGCGCTCAAGGCGCCGTGCTTCGTGCTGTTCATGAACAGTTCCTGCAGGGTCATTGCCAGGGCGCCCGCCTGCTTGGCGCGCAGCGGCACGTCCGGCCCCTCCCGGCGCAGCGCTTCCGGCTCCACGCCGCTGCCGGCGCCGATCCGATCCACCAGGGCGGTCAGCGAGATCGGCAGCCCCGGGGCCGGGGACATCAGCAGGTGCACCTGCAGCATCGCGTCCACCTTGGCGCGCAGCGCGTGCGCGAGCGCCGGGCCGTCGCGTCCGGAGCGCTCATAGATCTGGATCAGCCCCATGAGCCCGGCGAGGTTGTTCCGCACCCGGTGCTCCAACTCGCGCAGCAGGGTCTGCTCGCGGTCGAGCAGGCGGTCCTTCCACGCCAGCGCCGCGAGCAGGTCCGCCTCCGCGCGCTTGCGCTCGGTGACGTCCGCCCGGATGGCCACGTGCCGCTGGACTTTCCCTTGGTCGTCCGCGAACGGGACGATCGTGGTGTCCACCCAGTAGAACGACCCGTCCTTCGCCCGGTTGCGGATCTCCCCGCGCCAGACGTCGCCGCGCGTGATCGTGGCGTACAGGTCGGTGAAGAACGCCCTGGGGTGCAGCCCGCTGTTGATGATGCGGTGGTCCTGGCCGATCAGTTCGTCGCGCCCGTACCGGCTGATCTCGCAGAACTTGTCGTTGACGTCCGTGATCCGCCCGCGCCCGTCGGTCACCGCCACGATCGCGTGCTGGTCCAGCGCGTACTTGATGAACTGCAACTCCCGGTTCACCCGCTCGATCCCCGGCGCCGAAAGCGCCCGAGGGATCACGAAGAACAGCGCCCCCACGGTCGCCATCGACACCGCCGCCGTCGCGCCCTTGAGCCCCGCCGACAGCCGGTACGCCGGCCACCAGAACATCGCCGCCTCCACCAGGTGCACCGATCCGCACAGGAAGATGAACGCGGCGAACAGCCAGCCGATCTTCGGAAACGGCACATCCCGACGGCGCACGATGTACGCCGCGAGGATCACCGGGATCGCAAAATAGGACGCCCAGATGAGCATGTCCGACAAGATGTGCGTCCAGCCGAGCGCCGGCGTCCAGCCCGTCCCGCAAGCCCATCGCGGCGGGAACCCCTCCGTGTCCAACAACGCCCCAAGCCCGGGCAGACCTCGTGCGCCCGCTTCCGCCGCCTCGTCAAGCATGGCTGGAGCCGTCATCGTGAGATTCCTGCGAAAATGCACAGCGCCGGCGAACCGCGGGGGACTCCGGGCGCGCCGGCTTCATGGCCGTGCAAACTGAATGGAGTGTCGATTCCGCCCAAGACGCGACGTGCGGAACCCAGAGCGACGCGAATAATACACATCCGGCGCCGCCAATCGCAACATCCGAAGGCGGGAACGAAAAATCCGGGCCGGTCCGCGCCGTACGACGGTCGGACCGACCCGGGGAGTGGGCGTCTGCAGGAAGCGTGGGTTGCGAATCAGCCCCTCGAACAAGCGTGGCAGAAGGTCTCGATCTCCTTCTCGGCGTCCTCACGAGTCTTGCCGTAGACCTTCTGGATGCGCCCCGACAACTGGTCCCGCTTGCCGCGGATCACGTCCAGGTCGTCGTCGGTCAACTTGCCCCAGCGCTCCTTGACCTTGCCTTTCATCTCTTTCCAATTGCCTTCGATCTGATCCCAGTTCATGGTGGTGACTCCCGATGAGGGTGCGAGTGGAGTGGGGGGGTAGGCCCCGAGAAAGCGCGGCGGTCTCTTCCGAGCGCCGCCGCGCTCGCCAAGCCAGCCAAGCATCAGCCGTGCTCGCAGAGCGGGCTCAACTCTGCGGCGGCAGGTCTTCAGCAACGTCGTCGACCGCGTCGTCGACGGCGTCCGCCGCGTCGTCGATGGCGTCATCGACGTTGTCCGCGGCTTCTTCCAGCGCGTTCTCTGCGGGCGTGTCGCGCTCGCAGCCGCCAAGGGCGAATCCGGCCGCGCCGAGGGCCAGGGCCGAGACGCCCAGGAACAGGAGCCGTTTGTCAAGAGGTTGCTTGTTCATGATGGGTTGCTCCTTCATGAGTGGTGGTCGGCCCGGGCCGCCGGCGCGGCCGGGGTGGCGCCGAGCGCGATCAGAGTTTCACAGACGCGTCCCCGCGCCGCACCAGCCCCATGATCAGGGACAGCACGAAGAGCACGAGGAACACGAAGAACAGGATCTGCGCGATCGAGGAGGCGCCCGCGGCGATGCCGCCGAATCCGAACAGCGCCGCGATCAACGCGATCACGAAGAACGTCAGGGCCCAACCAAGCATGGCTCGTCTCCTTTCTCAAGGGCGCCCGGCGGTCGGCGCCGGACGCGATTCAGGTCTTCCAGCGTTCATTCTGCGTCGGCGCCGTGAGGCGCCCGTGAACGCGGCGTGAACCCCGCCACATGGCGGGCTTTTTTTCAGTCCGCCGCGTCCTGGATCGATTCGCCCAGCGCCTCGATGTCCTTGCCGGCGCCCTCGGTGGTGTTGCAGCCGCTCAGCGCGGCCGCTCCGGCGGCGGCGGCGATCGCCACCAGCGCCGCACGAAGGATGCGGGAGGCCTTGAGCAGGTCGGACGGTTCATGCTCGATGTTCATGCGCTGCGTCTCCAGAATCCGGATCCGTTGCGGACGCCTTGGGGCGCCGAAGCGGATCCGTGGCTTGGGGCGCCCCGACGGCGCACAAGCGCCGCCGGGGGCCTGGAAGAACGCGCGCCGGCTTTCGTCGGCGCGCGTTCAGGGCAGAGACCGCTCCGTCAGGAGCGGAGAGGTTCAAGGGTCAGTTGGGCCGACGCTCGGGCTGCGCCGGGGGGTTCTGGTTGCGGTTGTTGGGGTCGGCGTTGTTGGGGCGGTTGGGGTCCCGCATCGGATCGTTGGGCTGCGGACGGGTGGGGTCGGTCCCGTAGGCGCCGGAGCCCGGCAGGCCCACGCGGAACGGCTCGTACACGCGGCGCACCGAGTTCGCGTCGCGCAGCGTCGTCCAGTCCTTCGGAGTCTGCACGGAGGAGGTGATCATCTCCTTGTTCGCGTCGATGTTGATGACGCCGTCGGCGCCGAGATAGGCGATGCTCCAGGGGACCAGACGGTCCGTGTCGCCGATGCCCAGGATGTTCTGGTCGGGGTCGATCGAGAGCATCAGCGCGCGGCCCGAACGGTGATCGACGATGACGTCGGCCACCTTGCCGCAGGACTCGCCCCGGCACTGCACGTCCGCGCCCTTGACGTCGCTCAGGCGGACCAGGCGCGCCCCGGGGCCGCGCTCCCGCCACTGGCGGCTCTCGGTCGTGTCGCCGGTCCAGGAGGGCCGGCCCTGCGCGTCGCGGTAGGTGGTGCGGGCGCCGTCGAAGTCGGCGTTGACCGCCACCAGCCCGACCGGCCCGTCGTGACGGACCGCCTGCAGCGTGACCTTCTTGTCGCGCATCGGGGCGCCGTTCGAGCCCATCACGTACCACGAAGGGCCGAGCAGCACGCGCTCCTCGCGACCCTCGTCGGTCCGCACGACCATCACCACGTCCTCGCCGTGCGGGCCGTACGACGAACGCTCCACCGAGGTCACCGTCCCGCGAATCGTGGTGGGATTCGCGGCGTTGATCGGCTCGGACCCGCGCGTGGTCCGGTCCGACTCGTCGAACTGTCGGTTCAGCCACGTCCGCAGCCCGCTGTCCGTGCGGTGCAGGTTCGCCCAGGAGTCCGCCGTGAACTCCGGCAGCGCCTTGACCTGCTCGGGAGTCATGTTGAGACTGAAGCGGTTGTTCGCGGCGTCCCAGTTGAACGACGAGAACGGCACCGCGACTGACTTGCCGCCCAAGCCCAGGATCGCCCCGGACTTGACCACCGCGTACAGCACCGCGCCGGTCGAGCGCTCGGCGATCAGGTCCTCGACCGAACCAACGTCCTCGCCGCCCGGGTTCGCGATCTTGGCGCCCATCAACTTGTCGGCCGAAGCCAGTTCAAACCGCTGCGCGTCCATCGCCCGCGCGTCGTCTCGCTGGTTCTGGTCCGTTCGGCTCGGGATCGAGCCCGACTGGCCGATCGCCGCCGCGGGAAGTCCCGCGAGCGCGACGAGCGCGGCGCCGATCATGATCTTCTTGTTGGTCTGGGTCGTCATGGCGATTGTTCCTTTCGTGCGTGTGGAACGGGTGTTTTCGACTCGTTGTCGGGCTCCGCGACCCGGCGCTCCGGCGCCTCCGCGGCATGCCCGCCGTACGATGAACAACTTCGTCCGCTCCCCTGAGCCCCCCGTGACGCACGAATAAAAGCGGACTCATTCTCCCTTCACGCCCTGTTGCGGAGGGCGCCGGATACACTCTCACACCACCGCGAGGGGCCCCAACCGGCCTCCGCGCAGGAGCCAAGCCATGAGAGTGCTGATCATCGAGGACAACCCGAAGATGGCGTCCGCCATTCAGAAGGGCCTTCGCGCCAACGGATTCGCCGCGGACGTCAGCCACACCGGATTCGACGGCGAAGACCTCGCCGCCGTCGAGCCCTACGACGTCGTGCTGCTGGACCTCATGCTCCCGGATCGCGACGGAGTCGAGGTCTGCCGCAACCTCCGCCGGCGCTGCATCGAGACGCCCATCATCATGCTCACGGCGCTCTCGACCACCGAGGACAAGATCGAGGGCCTCGACGCCGGCGCCGACGACTACCTCACCAAACCCTTCGAGTTCGACGAACTCCTCGCCCGCATCCGCGCCGTCCTCCGCCGGGGCGAGGCCACCGAGGGACGCACCCTCCGCTGCGACGACCTCGAACTCGACCTTTACACCCGACGTGCCCGACGCGGCGAATCCGACTGGGAACTGTCCAACCGCGAGTTCGCTCTTCTCGAATACCTGATGCGCAACCCCAACCGCGTGCTCTCGCGCACCCAGATCGGCGAGAAGGTCTGGGACATGTCCCTCGAGCCCTCCAGCAACGTCATCGACGTCTACATCTCCTCGCTCCGCAAGAAGATCGATCGCGAGACCGAGCGCCCGCTCATCCACACCATCAAGAACGCGGGCTACCGCTTCGGCGTCCAGGAGTGAATCAGGCCGGGACATCCCAGCCCCCCGACGCCGCCCCGCGCAGGAGCCGCTGGACGCCGCGGATCTCGCTCCGCACCCGGCTCACCGCCTGGGTCCTCGCGATCTTCGCCGTCATCCAACTCACCCTCGGCGGCATCGTCTTCCTCTACCAGCAGTCGTCCATCAACGGCTTCTTCGAGGAACGCCTCTCCCTCCGCACCCGTGAGATCGCATCCAAGATCACACAGCGCCGGGGCCCGCCCACCGAGGCCGACCTCACCCGCATCGCCGCCGAGCAACTCCAGTTCTTCCTTCTCGAACGCCTCGTGCTCACCGTGTACGACGTGCAGGGCGGCCTCATCGCCTCGACCGTCAGTCCGGCGCCCCACATCCCCGCCGCGCTCCTCGCGGGCGCCGTGGAGTCGCAAGGCGTCGTCCTGCGCCAGGGCCCCCTCAACACCATCCTGACGGGGGAGGACAGCGCCGCGCCCGGGCGCTTCGCCGCGTTCCACTACCGGGGCCAGGCCGGTTCGCAGTACGTCCTGCTCGTGGTCACGGGCGACGAGTACGCCCAGGGCATGCTGCGCCGCGTGTCGCAGGTGATCGTCACGACCGCGCCCATCGGCCTCATCGCCGCCGGCGTCGCGGGATGGTGCATCGCGGGCATCGCCGTCGCGCCCCTGCGCGAACTCCGCTCCCTTGCGCGCCGACTCTCGCCCGAATCCATCGGCGAACCGATGGAGCAGACCGCCCGCGACCCCGAGTTTGCACGGCTCGAACGCGACCTGGACGACGCCCGCGCCCGCATGGCCAACGCGCTCGCGGCCCAGGAGCGGTTCATGTCCAACGTCTCCCACGAACTGAAGACCCCCATCTCCGTCGTCCTCATGGAGTCCCAGACGCTCGACCTCCGCGACACGCCCGAGCCCATGCGGCGATACGTCGCCAGCGTCCGCGAGGAAATGCAGCGACTGGGACGGCTCGTCAACTCCTTCCTCACACTCACCCGCGTCCGCGAGGGCAGAAGCCAGACCGTCAGCCGTTCCGTCATGATCAACGAACTCATGCTCGAATCGGTGGACCACTGCCGCGCCATGGCCCGGCAGTACAGCGTCGGCCTCCGCGTCGCCCTCATGGAGGACCCCGCCGACGTGGACCTCACCGTCCGCGGCGATCCGGACCTCATGCGCACCATGCTCGACAACCTCGTGCGAAACGCCATCCGCTTCAGCCCGGCCAACGGCCAGGTCCACATCGGCGCCGCGCGGGACAACGGATTCGTGCGCGTCGGCGTGCGCGACTGGGGCGCCGGCATCCCCCAGAACATGCTCTCGCGCATATTCGACCGCTTCGCCCAGGCCGCCTCCGAGGAGCGACGCGGACGCGGGCACGGCCTGGGGCTCGAGATCGCCCAAGGCGTCGCCGAACTGCACGGCGGCGGCATCGCCGTCCGCAACTGCGACGACGGCGGCTGCGAGTTTGTCATCACGCTGCCGGTCGCCGACCAGAACCGGCGCAGATGACTCCGGTTTCATCGGCTTTTCAGCGCGGGCTCACCGTTCCGACGCATCCTCATTGACGACGCTCCTGCACGCGGCGCCGCCCGTGCTTGGGCGCCGTCGGCCGCGCGAAACACGCGGTCGCTGATCCGAACGCCAAACCCCCTGAAAGGAGCGATCCATATGGCCGCCATCAACTCCGCCGATAGCGCCCGCAACACGCCCCGCGCCCTCCGACGCGACCCCGACGCCGCAACCATCGCCGACGTGCGGGACGATATCGCCACGCTCCGAGGCGACGTCGCCGAAACCGTCTCCGACCTCACCGAGGCCGGCATGGAAGCGGCCAAGGTCGGCGCTCAGAAAGTGGTGACGCAGGCGCAGGTCGCTCAGAGCGCCGTGAGCCAGTGCATCCACGAGCGCCCCCTCACCGCCGTCCTCGTCGCTCTCGGCGTCGGCGCCATCGTCGGGCGTCTCTTGATGCCGCGTCGTTGACGCCATGCGGCGAACCCGCAACCCACCGTCCAAGCCACGTCCGACGCGCCGCGAGCCGCCGCCCCATTCGCCCGGAGTTGGGGCGGCGTCCGCGGCCCCTTTGAGGTGACACCATGCTCGGATCCATCGCCCGGCTCATGAGCGGCGGCTCGGACCTGCTCGGCGCCGAGTTCCGGCTCGGCGTCGCCCGCCTGGCCGAAGTCGGCGTCGCGTGCGCCGTGCTCGGCCTCGTCGCCCTCCTCGCCGGCGCGGGCCTGCTCGCCCTCGCGGGCGGCGCCGCAGGAGCCCTCGCGCCGCAACTGGGCTGGCCCGGCGCGCTCGCCGTGGTCGGCGGCTCCGTCGTCGCCGTCGCCGCCCTGACCGGCGCGATCGTCGTCGCCCGCCTGCGACGCGCCCTCCGCCCCCTCGACCGCTCCGCCGCCGACCCCAAGCGCACGCCCGCGCCCAAGCCAGCGACGGCGCCGGTCGACGAAAGCCCCGACCTCGAAACCGCGCGGCGCGACGTGCTCGCCGCCAAGCGCCGGCTCCACCGGGCGCTCAACCGACGGCGCACCGGCCCGACGGCGAGCGATTCGCCACTTCTGGACTGGTCCGCCCGCGCGGTCCACGCCGCCATCCGCAACCCCGAGGCCGTCGCCGCTGGCGCCTTCGCCCTGGCCAGCGTGATCGGCCCCACGCGCACGTTCCGCCTCGCCAGCCGAGCCGCGGGCGCCGCCGGAATGGTCGCCACGGCGCTGCGATTCGTCCGCCGCGAACTCGCCGAATACTCCAACCCCCGCTCCCAGCCCTCCAGCGCCTCCAATGGCGCCGCGAACATCAGGACATGACCGATGCTCGGGCGACGATCAATCGACGATCAGGCGGACCATCCCCGTCATCGTCCGCGCCTGGCCCGCAACCTCCGGGTCCGCACGACCCGCCAGCATCGCCGGCTGCGAGCGACGGCCCACCTGGAACGAAACCGTCGTGTAAAGGGTCTTTCCGGCGCTCGCGGCCTCGGTCGCGGCGATCCTGAACGCCAGCGCATCGCCCGGCGCCATCACCGCGCCCCAGTCGTCCATGTCGTGCGCCTCCAGTTCCATCCGGCGCAGCGCCGACAGCACGCCGATCTCCCAAAGCACGCGCCCGCTGTCGATCTCCCAGCGCACTGCGCCCACCGACGCCGCGCTCAGCGCGTCCGTCACGCGCCGCTCGCGCAGCGTGAGGTGGCTCGTGCGCAACTCCAACTCCGTCCGCGCCGCCTCCAGCGCCGCTTCCGCCTCCGCCCGGCGGGCGATCTCCGCCGTCAACTGCCGGTTCTGCGCCCGAATGCCCGGCAACGCGATCGCCTCCGGCAACGCGCCCGCCAGCGCCGCAACCGTCGCCCAGGACACCAACGCCGTCGCAACCTTCATCATCGCCGAGAAGCGGTACACCGGCTGATAAAACAGGACCGCCTCCACAAGGTGCGTCAGGCCGCAGAACAGAATGAACGCCACGAACAGCCAGAAGATCGGCCTGAGTGGAAGGTCCCGCCGACGTCGGATCACCACCGCGAGAGACGCGGGAATCGCCATGTACGCCCCGAAGATCGCCACGTCCGACCCGATGTGAAGCCAGCCCATCAGCGTGGACCAATCGCCGCACGACCAGCGCGGCGTGAACCCGGACGTATCGAACAACGGTCCGAAGATCCGTTCGAGCAACTTCACGCAGTCATTCCTTTCCTCGGGACGCGCCCGGCCCTCGCCGCCCACGCCCTGAGCCGTCAATCGAGGCCAGTCCCGCCCTCCCCGTCAATCCGGCCCGCCAGTATGAGGATCCATTTAACCACGGTTCATCCCCCCGTCAGTTCCGGAGTCGAATGTCGGAATAGTTGAACTCACCCCGGGCCGCGGCGGTCCGGGCCCTTGCGAGCGCCCCTGCCAATGACCTTTGTGACTGTCATTTCAGCGCTTACGACGGCCTCCCTTGCCTGGCTGGTCTTTGGATCGACCAGTTTCCGATTCGGGCTCTGGGACGACGTGGCGTTCTTGGTTTCCGCCGCTATCTTCCTCTACGCCTTCGTCCACCTCCTCGGAGCCCATGCCAACGAGGTCGCCAAGGACGCCCGGCGAACCGCCGCCGAAGGTGAAGGGGAGCGGGACCGTGACCGGAACGATCACTGGCAGGCCAACGCCTGACCGCCGTCCCTCTCAACCATCCCCCGTTTCAACCAACCCCGGCCGATCCCCGACTCGCGGTACGGTAAAGGGATGAGAACCCCGCGCCATCCCCTCCGCCTCGCCGCGATCGTGGCCTGGTCGGTCGCCGCCGCCTCGCTCGCCGCGCCGCCGGACGCTCCCGCCAAGCCCGCCCCCGTGCCGAAAGAAGAGCAGCGCTTCGTCCGCTACCCCGACGCCCCAGCGCGCGCGCACGGCACAATCACCGTCAACGGTCGATCCATTCACTACACCGCCACCGCCGGCGTCCTCACCCTCACCGACAACAAGGCCAAGCCCACCGCCAACATCTTCTACACCGCCTACCGGCGCACCTTGGAGCCCCACGCCGATTTCGAGAAGCGGCTCGCAGCGTGGAAGGAAGCCGGCGCCGAAGGCCCCGAACCCATCAACTTCCCCGACCCCGCCGAACGGCCCATCACCTTCTCCTTCAACGGCGGACCCGGCTCCTCCTCCGTCTGGCTCCACCTGGGCATCTTCGGGCCCCGGCGCGTGGACTACGTGGACGACAAGGGCAATCCGGGCCCCCCGCCCTATGGCGTGGTGGACAACGAACACACCCTCCTCGACGCGTCCGACTTCGTCTTCATCGACCCCGTCTCCACCGGCTACTCCCGCGCCGAGGACGGCGCCGACGAGAAGGACTTCCACGGCGTCGAGTCCGACATCGCCTCCGTCGCCGAGTTCATCCGGCGCTTCCTCACCTCCGAGCAGCGCTGGCGCAGCCCGCGGTTCGTCGCCGGAGAATCCTACGGGACCACCCGCGCCTGCGGCCTCGCGCAGCGCCTCCACGACCAGCACGGCATCGCCCTCAACGGCGTCATCCTGGTCTCCGCCGCCATGCAGTTCGGAACCATCCGCTTCGACTCCGGCAACGACCTGCCCTATGTCCTGTTCCTGCCCACCTACGCCGCCACCGCCCACTACCACGGCCTCCTCCCGCCCGACCAGCAGGCCCGCCCACTCCCGGAGTTCCTCGCCGAGGTCGAACGCTTCGCCCTCACCGAGTACGCCGCGGCGCTGGCGCAGGGCTCGTACCTCAACGAGGCCGAGGCCCAGCGCATCGTGGACCGCCTCGCGTCGTACACGGGCCTGAGCCCCGATTTCCTCCGGCGCGCGCGCCTGCGCGTCGAGATCCAGCGCTACGCGAAGGAGGCGCTCCGCACGCGCGGCCTGACGGTCGGGCGTTTCGACTCGCGCTTCACCGGCATGGACCGCGACGAGGCGGGCGAGCGCCCCGACTTCGACCCGTCCTACGCCGTGATCCGCGCGAACTACACCGAGTCCTTCAACGCCTACATCCGCGAAGAACTCGGCTTCACGTCCGACCTGCCCTACGAGATCCTCACCAACGTCTCCCCCTGGTCGTACAGCCCGGCCGGCAACAACCGATACCTCGACGTCGCCGAGCGCCTCCGCGCCGCCATGCACCAGCAGCCGCACCTCAAGGTCCTGCTCGCCTCCGGTTATTACGACCTGGCCACGCCCCACTTCGCCGCCGACTACGTCATGTCGCACATGGGCCTCGCGCCCGACCTGCTGTCCAACATCACCACGCGCTACTACGAGGCCGGGCACATGATGTACCTCCATCGGGACTCCCGCGCGAAACTCAAGGCCGACCTCGACGCCTTCTACGCGCAGGCCGTCCAGGACGCCCGCGACGGACGCGCGCCCGCCCGCTGAGCGCGCCGTTCTCGGACCTGCGCTGGCCCGCCCGCGCGCCGGCATTTCCGCCCCCCGGCTCGGCGCCCCCGATGCGGGGGTTGCGCTGAATACGCGGAGCCCTTCGTCCGATGCTTCCATCGGCGCCGCACAGGCGCGCCACGGCATCCCCAGCACGCGGAGGTCCACATGGCGGAACGCGACAACGAGGCCCTCCGGAGCATCTACCGCGACGACCCGGAGATGGCCGAACTCATCGAACTCTTCGTCGGCGAACTCCCCGAGCGCGTCCGCGCCCTCCGAGAGTTCTTCGACGCCGGCGACCTGGCCTCGCTCCAGCGGCTCGCGCACCAACTCCGCGGCGCCAGCGGGGGCTACGGCTTCGAGCCCCTGGGCTTCCGCGCCGAACAACTCGAGTCGGCGCTCAAGGCCGACGCCGACGCCGAAGTCGTGCGCAAACGCGTCGATGAACTCATCGCCCTCTGCTCACGCGTCGCCGCCTGATTCCCCGCAACGCAGCGGAAACGGAGCCCGCAGGTGCCGACGAC
Organism: Phycisphaerales bacterium; assembly: GCA_016742055.1. GTDB lineage: Bacteria > Planctomycetota > Phycisphaerae > Phycisphaerales > UBA1924 > JACVCK01. The sequence continues at coordinate 3,927 of JACVCK010000025.1, read as the reverse complement.
GCCCCAGACATCCGCAACGATCCTCGTCATCGACGACTCGCCGGACATCCACCGCCTCATGGGCGCGCGCCTCCGCTCCGAGGGCTGGACCATCCTCGGCGCCTCTTCCGGCGAAGAAGGCATCGAATGCGCCATCGCCGCGCCGCCGAACCTCATCATTCTCGACATCGACATGCCCGAACTCGACGGCTTCGAGACCCTCCGCCGGCTCAAGATCAACCCCGCCACGCTCCCCGTCCCCGTCATCGTCGTCTCCGCCAACACCGCGCCGCAGGACAAGGTCATGGGCCTCGAACTCGGCGCCGTCGACTACGTCGCCAAGCCCTTCGATTTCTCCGAACTCCGCGCGCGCATCCGCGCGGCCCTGCGGACCCAGCGCCTGCTCGACATGCTCGCCAAGCGCGCCCACATCGACGGCCTCACCGGCCTCTGGAACCGCGCCCACTTCGACGCCCGATTCCACGAACTCGCCGCCGGCGCCCAACGCGCCGGCCAGCCGCTCTCCCTGGCCATGTGCGACCTCGACCGCTTCAAGTCCATCAACGACACCTTCGGGCACCCCGCCGGCGACGTCATCCTCCAGCGCTTCGCCGAGATCCTCTCCTCCATCGTCCGCGAGTCCGACGTCGCGTGCCGATTCGGCGGAGAAGAGTTCGTCGTCATCCTGCCCGGGGCGATCCCCGAGCAGGCCGCCGAAGTCATGGAGCGCGTCCGCGCCGAACTCCGCGAACAACGCTGGACACGCCACCCCGAACGCGCCGTCACCGCGTCCTTCGGCGTCGCCCCGGTGGACGAACGAGGCGCCGAAGCCGCGCTGGCCGCGGCGGACGCCGCGCTGTACGTCGCCAAGTCCAGCGGGCGCAACCGCGTGGTGATCTCCGGCGAGCGGGCCGCGCTCAGGCAGGCGGGCTGACCCCGCCCCCGCCGCGCGCTGAGCGCCGCGAGAGCAGCCAGCCGAGTTCCGGCGTCCGCAGCGCCGCGCACGCCGCGCCGTACGACGCCACCCCCGCCCCCAGCGCCACGTTCAGACGAACCAGCCGCCCGATCCAACCGCCCAGGTCCGGCGTCAGCGCCACCGCCGCCAGCGTGACGAGCGCCATCGCCATCGTCGCCCCCGCCAGCCGCCCGATCGCCGCGTAGTCCTCGCCGTCCAGGAGCCGCCCGCCCGGCATCGATCCCCGCAGCGCCCGCGACAGCAGCACGCACTGCGTCGTGGACGAGATCGCCGTCGACCACGCCAGCCCCGCCTCGCCCATCCCCGGGATCCAGATCAGCGACACGTTCCCCGTCAGATTCAACGCGACCGTCGCCAGCGAGATCCGCAGCGGCGTCCGCGTGTCGCCCCGCGCGTAGAACGCACGCACCAGCGTGTGATTCACCGAGTACGCCCACACCGCCCCCGCGTAGCCCATCAGGATGAACGCCGAGCGGTCCACGCCCTCGCTCGAGAACGCCCCGCCCTCGAACACCACCGACACCAGGTCCCGGCGCACGATCATCAGCCCCGCGCTCGCCGGCAGACCAATGAACAGACTCAGCCGCACGCCCCGCCGGACCATCTCCGAGAACAGCGCCCCGTTGCCCGCGGCCCGCGCCAGCGCAGGAAAAACCGCCGTCGCGATCGCCAGCCCGAACACCCCCAGCGGAAACTGGTACAGCCGCTGCGTGTAGCCCAGCACCGCGTTGGAGCGGTCATCGAGCGGGTACGCCAGCCCGAAGATCGTCGGCCCCACCAGAATCGGCCACGACGCGATCAGCCCGTCGATCATCGTGTTGACCTGCAGCGCGCCCAAACCGATCGCCCCGGGCACGAAGCGCTTGAGCATCAGGCGCGTCGAGTCCCCCACGCCCGCGGCCACGCGCGTCCATCGCACAAACGGACGCAGCGCCCACGTGCACCAGGCCAACTGGCCAAAGCCCGACGCCAGCGCCGCCCCCGCCATCACGTACGCCGCCGTCGCCCGGTCCACCCGCAGCGTCGCCGCCGCGGCCGCCCCCGCGATGATCACCACGTTGAGGATGATCGACGCCCCCGCCGCCGGCGCGAACCGCCCGTGCACCTGCAGCATCCCGCCCATCAGCGCCGTCGTGCAGACCAGCGGCATGTACGGCAGCAGGACCATCGTCAGGCGCAGCGTCAGCGCCCGCTCCGGGCTCCCCGGCGCCAGCAGCAACACCAGCCCCAGCGCCGCCTCCAGCGCCAGCGTGATCGTCATCGTCAGCGCCGCCAGCAGGAAGATCGTCACCGTCGCGAACCGCGCCGAGCGCGTGGGGTCGCGCCCCTGCTCGTCCGTGTAGATCGGGATGAACGCCGCCGACAGCGCCCCCTCGCCAAACAGCCGCCTGAACAGGTTCGGAATGAGGAACGCGAACGCGAACGCGCTGCCCTCGGCCGTGTCCCCCAGCACGCGCGACGACGCCATGTCCCGCGCCAAACCCCCCAGGCGCGACACGAACGTCAGCCCCGCCACCACCCGCACCGCCGCAAACACCCCGCGGTGCGCCCGGTCGTGCTCTTCGTCGGCGCCGCCCAGCGCCGCATCCGGCGCGCGATCCGTGCGCGCCCGTTTCGCCAGCGCCGCCAGCGCTGCGCCCCCCGCGCCCAGCGCCACGCCCGTCCAGTTCATCAGCAGGTCGTCGAGCCCCACGTGCCGATGCAGGCCCGGGATCGCCTGCGTGCCCTCGTCCAGCGCCGCGTACACCGCGCCGATCACCGCCGACGCCGCGATGTTCCGCCTCGTCAGCGGCGCCCCGAAGAACCCGCACGCGGTCAGCAGCGACGTCCACACGAAGAACGCGCCCGCGTGCAGGAGCAGGTCCATCCGCGTGAACCCGCCGGGCTCCGGCAGGCGCAAGGAGGGCCAGTGCGTGCCGAACGCCAGCAGGGCCGCGAAGCCGAAGAAGAAGATGCGCACGGCCCGACGAACCGCGCCGGGGCTCATCCGGCCCGCGCCCCGGCGTGCTTCATCCCGCCCGGCGCGCCCGGAACCACGACCTCCGTGCCCCCGCCCCGCCGGCTCCGCAGCGCGTCCCACTCTCGGATGAGCGCCTGCGCCAGCGCGCGGTAGTCCGCCGCGCCGTGGGCGGTGGGGGCGTACTCCAACGCCGTCTGACCGAACGACGGCGCCTCCGCCAGTTTGATGTTCCTGCGGATCGGCGGGCGCAGCACCCGCGCCGAACGCCAGGGCAGGTCCGTCCCCCGGGCGCCCTCAAAGAACGCGTCCAGGTCCGCCACCACCTCGCGCGTGTGCCGGCTCGTCTCCTCGTGCATGCACAGCACGACCCCCGAAATCCGCAAACGCGGATTGACCGTCTGTCCCACCGCCCGCACCGTCTCCATCAGCCGCCCCACCCCCTGCAGCGCCAGGAAGTGCGCCTGCATCGGGATGATCACCTCCCGCGCCGCCGCCAATGCGTTCAGCGTCAGCAGGCCCAGCGAGGGGGGGCAGTCCATCAGCACGAACTCGTGCCGCCCCGCCAGCCCCGACAGCGCGCCGCTCAGCCGGCGGTTCCGGTCCGCCTCCTGCGCCAACTCCACCTCCGCCGCCGCCAGGTCCACCGTCGCCGGCAGCAGGTCCAGGTTCGGCCTCGCCTCCCGCAACGCGTCCCGCACGCCCGAGGGCTCCACCAGCGCGTCGTACACCGTCGGACCATCGCCGGGGTCCACCCCAAGGTGCAGCGTCGCGTGCGCCTGCGGGTCCAGGTCGATCAGCAGCGTCCGCCGCCCCTCCGCGGCGATCGCCGCCGCCAGGTTCACCGTCGTCGTTGTCTTCCCCACCCCGCCCTTCTGATTCATGAAGGCGATGGTGCGGGCCGCTCCCCCGACGGGGCCCTCGTTGGCCGTGTTGTTCGCCGCAGCGTCCATGCTCCCACAAGTGTACCGGGCCCCGCGCCCCCCGCGAAGACGCCCCCCAAAGCCCCCCGGAC
>JACVCK010000234.1 GCA_016742055.1 Phycisphaerales bacterium | reverse complement strand
CCCGAACAGTCCAGGACGAACCCCACGTCCATCGGCAAACGCTCGCGTTCGTCCTGCGCCAGCGCCGGGTAGACAGACGCCATGAACCACCGCTCTCCGTTCCGCTCGTACGTCACCACCGCGGGCCTCGTCCGGTCGTCCGCGACCCGATACCGCAGCACAAAGTCGCGGTTCGCGATCGCGTCCGCCGCGCTGAGCGTCACCACCGCCCCATCCGTCCCCTCCCACTCCACGATGGCCTCATGGCTCGACGCCTCCACCGCGCCGATCAGCGCCCCGGGCCGAACCCGCGCCGTCAGCGACACCTCATGCCCCGATCGCTGCCCCGGCGCCAGGTGCGATACATGCTTCGCCCCGCCGGGATGGGCGCCGTAGGGCCTCGCCTCGATCGGATCAGCGCTCCGCGGCGGATTGAACCGGGGCCCCACCACCATCGGGAACACCCACTCGTGCCATCCGTCGTCGAACGCGAGGGTGTGGAAGTACCGGATTTCGACGTGGATCGCGCGCCCGGGCTCGATGTTCGCCACCTTCTGGGTGAAAATGTTCGGTCGCTCCTGCGTGAGCAGGGACGCAACGTGCCCGGCTCCGCGGGCCTCTTCGTAAATCCGCTGTGCTTCGGCCCGTTCGCGGATGACGCCGCGGATCCGGCGATCGCCGATCTGCATCACGAACTCGCTGACCGCCGCGTTCTCAGGCAGTGGGAAGACGTACACCGCCTCGATCTTTTCGGAGAACGGGTTGTGGTACCGCTGTACGACATGCACCGAGGCGATGTGCCCCGCGATGTCCGCCTCCACCGCCGTGTGCTCCAGGGGAACCGGGACCGTCCGGCCGCCGAACGCCGCCAGCATCGACCCGCACCCGGGATAGTCGTCCCCCGCGTCCGGGACCCGAGGCGCCCGCGCGATGACCCACAACTCCTCGTCGCGCGACGGCATCGCGCCGCCGATTCCGCGCATGCGCTGATCGATCGACACTTCGTCGGCGCTCCACGGGGCGATGCGCGTTCGCGCCGACGGGCTCGATGCCGGCGAACCCCGGTACGCCGACGTCCCCGGCACGGACGCTCCCGCCGCGCCCGGTTCAAACGACGGGAGATGAGGACCCGGCGGCGAAGCCGAGTTCAGCCCATGGCACCCGTAGAGCGCCGCCACGACGGCCACGCAAGACGCCAAGCACGCGCCAACGCCCCACCAACGACAGTTCTTCACGCTCCAGCGCCTGTTCATCGCGTCATCCCTTCTCGCACGCCGATGGCGGCGTCCCTGATCTTTGTCGCCTGGGCCGTCGCGGCGATCCGAAGCACGCACTCGTACCGGGGCTCCACGCCCCCCTCGACCCGCATGTGCAGCCGCGCCACCCGCGTCGCTCCACGAGGCGGAACGTCGCCCGACGCCAGCGCGCCGACGATGATCCTCCCCCCCGCGAGCGCGGCCGCGTCGTAGAACGGCGCTTCCACGTATGCGCCACGCTCGCCGCCTTCCACGCCCACGATCGTGACGCCCTCGTTGGTCATCAACTCAAACTGGTACGCCGCCAGGCCCTCGTCGCCCGCATCGATCGTTACATCCACCGTCTCAAACCGGACGGCGTCGCTCGAAGCGGTTGGATCGCCCGACCGTCCATGCCCAGTCGGCGCCACCGCCGACAGCAGCATCGCCGCGACGATCGCCGTCAGAACGAGCGCCCACCTCATCGCGACACCGTCCCGGCGCCCAACCGCACAGCCCGGATCGCGACCTGCTCGACGTCCGCCCGAGTCACGGCGCCGTCCCCATCGAAGTCCCACGCCGCGGACGCCTGCCCGTCTCGCACGCCGTTGGCCACGATCAGCGCGTCCAGAATGTCCACGACGCCGCTCCCGTCCACGTCGCCATGGACCAACGCCCCAGCCCCGGGCCGGGGTCCGGTCCAGACGGCCCACGCCCCGATGCCCAGCGCCGCGGCGCCCGCGATCGTCCCCGCGCCACGCAACATCCGCCCCGCCCGTCGACGCGCCGCATACGTCCGATGCGCCGCCGCGAGCAGCCCCAGGTCCACGCCCGCCGGCATTTCTCCGCCCGCCTGATCCAGCCGGCGCAGCGCCTCAACCAAGCCGGGAGGAGCGTCCCCGGGATCCGCTCCGTGATGGATAGGAGAGTCCGGCATCCCCCTTTGAGGCGCCGGGACGGCCCCCGGGTTCAATGCACTTCAGGATTTGCGAGATCGCCGAGGAAGTACCGGCGCGAGCGGGCGTCTTCTCTCAGCCGCCCGAGAGCGTGGTGGAGCCGGCTCTTCACCGTCCCCACCGGCGTTCCCTGCACTTGTGCGATCTCCTCCATGCTCAGGTCATCCACATACCGCAGCAGCACCGCCTCCCGCTGCTCAGCGCTGAGCGACGCCAGAGCCGCATCCAGTTCGGAGTCAGCGCCCTCGCGTTGCGGCGCCGGCGGATCGCGCTCGTCCCCGAACTGCAGGCGCAGCCGCTTCTCCCGCATCCGGACCGTCGTGCTGCGGATGACCGGGTACAACCACGTGCGCATCCTCGCGCTCAGCCGCAGGTTCGGGATCTTCCGCAAGACGTAAACAAACGTCTCTTGCACCGCGTCCGCTGCTTCCTCCGGATCCCGCGTGAACCGCAGCGCCACCCGGAACGCCCAGTCCTTGTGGCGCCGGTAGAGTTCGACGAAGGCCGTCTCATCCCCACGGTTTGCGGCCTCGACCAGCGCCTCATCCGAGGGCCCGTCGGCCGCGCCCGCTCCGGAGTCTCGAAGTCCGCCCATCCACGACCTATACCGCGCGCCTCCAAGCCGCGGCAGGACTTCCTTCCCCGCTCCTTCCAGCCGCCCTCCCCGGCCGCCCCGTCCGCCACGCCGCCTGAATCCGCCGCCTCAGTCCCCTGCCCACCTCTGGCCCACCCGCCCGATTGACCCCCGCAACGACCCGGCTAAAGTGGCGGCCCCCCCGCCCAAGGCGGGGGGTGGGCGTGTGGGCCAACCGGGTGAGCCGGGGGGGTCATTAAACCCAGGGCGGGGGGTCCGGTACCCCCCCACCCCCTTCCCACCGCCCCCCCCCCCCCTCCCCTTGGGGCCCCTGCCCGAAGACCGCCTCACGCGCCCGGATACTTGTAGGGACACCCCCGCTCGACACCCCCC
>JACVCK010000233.1 GCA_016742055.1 Phycisphaerales bacterium | reverse complement strand
TCGACATGCCCCGGCGAGAGGGGTGTGGGCAGCGGGGTCCGGCCTGGCCGGCTGCCGTGCCTGCCGGGAACCGGGGGTGGGGGTTCTCGTACACTGGTCTGCGATGGGCGATGCGCGACAGCCGCCGATGCTCGATCCGGACCCCGCGACTTCGCGCCGGGCGGCGCTCAACGCCCTGCGGGCGGCGCTGTTCATCCTGACGATCGCCGTGACGATGCTGGGGGTGCTGAACGTGGGCCCGAACGCCAGCCGCGGCGAGGGCAGCGAGCGCCTGGTCACCGGCTGGGGCTGGGCGCTGGCGTTCGCGATCGTCCTGGCGTGCGCCGTGATCGCGGTGGACCTGCTGACGCCCAAGAAGAAGATCTCGACGCTGTCGGGTGTGTTCCTTGGGTTGATCGCGGGGCTGACGGCGACGATCGGCGTTGGATTCCTGCTCGACCTTCTGGGGCAGGGCTACGGCATCGAGGATTCGCCGATCATCTCCACGATCAAGGTGCTCTTCGGCGTGGCGTTCTGCTACCTGGGCGTGTCCATCGTGCTCCAGACGCAGGACGACTTCCGGCTGGTGATCCCGTACGTGGAGTTCGCCAAGCAGAGGCGCGGCCCGCGTCCGCTGCTGCTGGACACCTCGGCGCTCATCGACGCCCGCTTCAGCGACGTCGGCGAGACGGGGCTTATCCAGGCGCCGGTGGTGATCCCGCGTTTTGTGATCGGGGAGTTGCAGACGCTGGCGGACTCGAGCGACCGGCTCAAGCGCGGGAAGGGCCGGCGGGGCCTGGACGTGGTGACGCGCCTGCAGCGCTCGGGCCGGCTGGATGTGTCGATCGACGATTCCCCGGTTCCGGGCAAGAGCGTGGACCAGATGCTGGTGGAACTCGCGCGCCGGGACCACGCGATCGTGGTGACGTGCGACCTGGCGCTGGCGCGGGTGTGCGCCATCCAGCAGGTGACGGCGGTGAACCTGCACGATCTGGCGAACGCGATGCGGCTCAGCGTGCTGGCCGGGGAGTCGTTCCCGCTGCGGGTGGTCCGGGAGGGCGAGCAGCCGGGCCAGGGCGTGGGCTTCCTCGACGACGGGGCGATGGTGGTCGTGGAAAATGGGCGCGGGCTGGTGGGCCAGACGCGGACGGTGGTGGTGACCGGCACGCTGCAGACCAGCGCGGGGCGGCTGATCTTCGCTCGGGCGCCGGAGCCAGGTTCGGGCGACGACGCGCCGGCGGCGCTGGAGCCGGGCGGGGAGCCCGATGGCGAGGACGGGCCCGACGCCCACGAGCGGGACGGATCGCCGGAGCGCGACGACGGGCCGGCCGAGCCCGTGCGCCCCGCACGCCGGCCGCGGGGCGGCGCGCCCGGGCGCAACCCTCGTCGCGGCTGAGCGCTGCGCGGGTCGGGTCAGTCGGTATCCTGTCGGGCCATGACTCCTCCGCGAACCGGGCTGCTTTTCATCGCGTGCTGGCTGGCGCTTTCGGCGTCGCTGTCGGCGTGGGGCCAGAGCGAGTCGCGCCGGCTGGACGAGGGCTCGGGCTGGCGGCAGGAGGCCGCGGCGCCGGGGAACGAGGACGACGCGGTGATGGCCGAGGCCCGGCGCCAGATCGCCGACGACCGGGCGCGGCAGGCGCTCTCGACGCTGACGAAGTGGATCGACTCGAACGCGCGGACGGGCAAGCCGCAACTGGCCGAGGCGCACCGCCTGCGGGGCGACGCGCTGGTGGCGCTGGGCCAGGAGTATCGGGCGCTGTACGACTACGAGGTCGTGGCGCTGAAGCACGCGCAGAGCGATCAGTACCCGATCGCGATCCAGCGCGAACTGGACATCGGGATCGCGTACGCCAACGGCAAGAAGCGGAAACTGTGGGGCCTGATCCGCGTGGACGACGCGGGGGAGATCGCGCAGGAGATCCTCGTGCGGGTGCAGGAGCGGCTGCCCGGGAGCGTGCTGGCGGAGCAGGCGGCGATCGAACTGGCGGATTACTACTTCCGCAAGCGGGAGATGGACCTGGCGTCCGAGGCGTACAACCTGTACCTCATCAACTTCCCGGCGGGCCCGAACCGCCGGCACGCGATGGAGCGCCGGGTGTACGCGAGCATCGCGGAGTTCAACGGGCCGAACTACGACGGGACGTCGCTGCTGAACGCGCGGGAGCAGACGCGCGCGTTCGCGCGGGAGTACCCGGCGGAGGCGGCGGAGAAGGAACTGGACCAGCGCCTGGTGGACCGCATCGACGAGGCGTCGGCGGCGCAGATGCTCAGCAGCGCGATGTGGTACCGGAAGGTCGGCGACGAGGCGGGCGAACGCCTGACGCTGCGCCGCCTGGTGCACAAGCACCCGCGCACCGTCGCCGCCGACACGGCGCTGACCACGCTGGACGAACGGGGCTGGCTCAGAGCGCCCGAAGCCCCTCCCCCCGAAGCGACCCCGGAGACGACCCCGGCGCCGCCGTCAGAGGCCGAAGCGGCGCCGGCGGAGGGCTCGCCCTCTGCGGATGCGCCGGCGCCGGGCGAAGGGGGCGGCTCGTGAGCGTGCGGCGTGCGGCGTGGGCGCTGGCGGGCGCGTGGGCGTTGGCCTCGGGCTGCGCTTCGGACCCCACCCAGGGGTACGCGTTCGACAAGCCGTTTGACGGCCAGCGGCGCACGATCGCGGTGGACCTCTTCGAGAACACCACGTTCTACCACGGGATGGAGGTCCACCTGACGGACGCGGTGGTGAAGGAGATCCAGCGCTCGACGCCCTGGACGGTGGTGAACGGGCCGGGGGCGGAGACCACGCTCTCGGGCGCGATCACGGACGTGACGCTGCGGAAACTGGCGACGGCGCCGGTCAGCGGTCTGAGCCAGCAGGTGGCGGTGGCGGTGACGATCGACTTCGATTGGCGGGACAACCGGACGGGCCAGGCGCTGGTGCAGCGGCGCGGGCAGCGGGCCGCGGACGCGTTTGTGCCGGCGCAGGGGGTCGGGGAGCGGATCGAGTTGAGCGAGCGTGCGGCGGTGGAGGAGGCGGCCCGCACGATCGTGGGGGCGCTGCGGTCCAAGTGGTGAGGGCGGTCGGGGGCCTCATCCGGTCCGGGGCGAGGACGAACCTAGAATGAAATCGGGCTTGGTGAGGCCGCGGCCCCTTGGGCGGCCGATCCATGGGCTTGCGGGCG
>JACVCK010000024.1 GCA_016742055.1 Phycisphaerales bacterium | reverse complement strand
CTCTACTACCGCTCCGCACGCTACCCGCAGGCGATCGAGCGCCTCACCGAGTCCCTCGACCGGTTCCCCTCCGCCAACGACGCGCAGATGATCCGCTACATGCTCGCGGACGCCATGCGTCTGTCCGCCGCGCAGATCGCCGCCACGCTCGTCCAGGCCATGCCCCAGGCCCAGCGCCAGGAACTCAACGCCCTGCGCGACCAGCGCCTCCGCGCCGCGCTCGACCTCTACCAGTCCATCTGCGAGTCCTCCGCAGAGCGCGACCTGCGCCGCATGACCGAACTCGACCGCATCGCCCTTCGCAACGCCTACTTCTACCGCGCCGACTGCGCCTTCGACCTCGGCCAGTACGAACGCGCCATCGACGACTACGACGCCGCCGCCAACCGCTACTCCGACGACGCCGCATCGCTCGTCGCCATGATCCAGATCGTCAACGCCTACACCAAGATGGGCCTCTGGGCCGAAGCCCAGACCGCCAACGAGCGCGCCCGCCAGCGCTTCCGCGAACTGCCCGAGAGCGCCTTCGCCCGCGCCGACCTGCCCCTGGAGCGCCGACACTGGGAGCGCTGGCTCGACTCCGCCACCGAACTCGCCCAGCAAACGGACAAACCGGAGAACGAGCGGCATTGAGTCAGCGGCGGCGCGGAGCGCCGCGGAAAGGTCACGGATGACCGGAAGAGCCGACCAGCACAGCGCCCCGCCGCCCCACGAGGACCCCGCCCGCTGCGCCGCGCGCCTCGTCCGCCTCGTCGAGCGCCAGCACGGGCGCTTCGTCGCCCTCGACGCCCTCAGCGAACGCCAGCGCGCCGCCATCGACGCCGGCGACGCCGACGCGCTCCTCACCGTCCTGGGCGAACGCCAGACCATCGTCGACGACATCACCGCCGCCGGCGAAGAGATGGCCCCCTTCAACGCCCGATGGGACGAACTCGTCCAGGCCCTGTCCTCCCCCGATCGCGCCGCACTCGCGGCGCGCGTCGCCGAACTCCAGCGCCTCTCCCTCCGCGTCGCCGACGCCGACGAACGCGACCGCGTCGCCCTTGAATCCAGACGCGCTTCACTCGTCGACGACATCGCCGGAGTCGTCAAGTCCCGCGGCGCCATCGCCGCCTACGGCCCCGCCCGCCCCGCCCAGCCGCGCTTCCACGACCGCGAGGGCTGAACCACCCGATGTCCACACTCGCAGCGCCAGCCACGCCCGATCGCAGCGCCCCGCAGGGCGCGGACCGCCTCTCGCCCACCGACCTGGGCGAACTCCTCGCCGCGTTCAACGAGGTCACCACGCGCCTCCAGGCCACGCACGAGTCCCTCCGCAGCGAGGTCGCACGCCTCGAGGGCGAACTCCGCGACGCCAACGAGCAACTCCGCCGCTCCGAACGCCTCGCGGCCCTCGGCGAAATGGCCGCGGGCATCGCCCACGAAGTCCGAAACCCCCTGGGCTCCATCCGCCTCTACGCCGAGATGCTCCAGCAGGACCTCGCCGACCGACCGGCGCAGCGCGACGTGGCCCGCAAGATCGGCGGCGCCGTGCGCGGCCTCGACGCGGTGGTGGGGGACGTGCTCACGTTCGCCCGCCCCATGCGCCCCCGCGCCGAGGAGGCCACGGTCGCCGAACTCTTCGACGCCGCCCTCGACTGCTGCCGGCCCGAGATCGACCGCGCCGGCGCCTCCATCGAACGCGAGCCCCAGCGCGAGGCCCTCGCGATCCGCTGCGACGCGCCGCTCATCCGCCAGGCCCTCGTCAACCTCGTCCGCAATGCCCTCGAAGCCGTCGAGCACCGCGCCGCCGAACAGCCCGCCCACGCCGGGCGCGTCTGGCTCGGCGCGGCCCGGCGGCGCGTCCGAGGCGCGGACGGGCGCCTGATCTCCATGACCGCCCTCACCGTGCGCGACAACGGCCCCGGCATCCCCGAGGACGCCATGTCCCGCATCTTCAACCCCTTCTTCACCACCCGCGCCGCCGGCACGGGCCTGGGCCTGGCCATCGTCAACCGCATCGCCGACGCCCACGGAGGGCGGGTCGGCGTCTCGAACCACCCCGCGGGCGGAGCGCTCATCGAACTGCTCCTGCCGCCCGAACAACCCGAGGAATCGAACGCATGAGCACCGTCCTGGTCGTTGATGACAAGGAGATGCTGCGCGACAGCGTCGGCGCGACTCTGCAGCGGGCCGGCTTCACGATCGTCGCCGCGTGCGACGGCAAGAGCGCCCTCGATCTCGTCTCCCGCCGCCGCCCCGACGCCGTCGTCACCGACCTCCGCATGCCCGGCATGACCGGCGTCGAACTCCTCGAGAACATCCGAGAGTTCGACGACGACCTGCCCGTCATCGTCATGACCGCCTTCGGCGCCGTGGACACCGCTGTCCGCGCCATGAAGGCCGGCGCGTTCGACTACATCTCCAAGCCGTTCGAAGGCGATGAACTGGTCATCTCCGTCCGCCGCGCCATCGAGCACGCGAAGGTCCGGCGCGAGAACGCCGTCCTCCGTCTCGCCGCCTCCGGCGACGCCGCCGGGTCCGGGGGCTCCGGGGCCCCCGGCGGACCCGCCGGCCCGGGCATGGCCCGCATCGTCGGCGACTCGCCCCAGATGGCCCGCGTGAATGACATGATCCGCGCCATCGCCGGATCCCACGGCGCCGTTCTGATCTCTGGAGAATCCGGCGTCGGCAAGGAAGTCGTCGCCCGCGCCATCCACGAGATGAGCCCACGCGCCGCCGAGCCCTTCCTCGCGCTCAACTGCCCGGCCCTCGCCGAGTCACTCCTCGAATCCGAACTCTTCGGCCACGAAAAAGGCGCCTTCACCGGCGCCGACCGCCTGCGCAAGGGCCGCTTCGAACTCGCCGACCGCGGAACGCTCCTGCTCGACGAAATCAGCGAAGTCAGCCCCCGCATCCAGGCCAAACTCCTCCGCGTCCTCCAGGAGCGCGCCTTCGAGCGCGTCGGCTCCAGCGCCACCATCGAGGTGGACGTCCGCATCATCGCCACCACCAACCGCGACCTGGGACGCGCCGTCGCCGCCGGCGACTTCCGACAGGACCTCTTCTTCCGCCTCAATGTCCTGCCGCTGCACATCCCCGCGCTCCGCGAACGAGCCGAGGACATCCCCGTCCTCGCCGCACACTTCGTGGAGCGCGTCGCACGGCGCGAGGGCCTCGAAGCGCCCCGCTTCACCGACGCCGCGTTCCAGCGCCTCTGCGAGTACCACTGGCCCGGCAACGTGCGCGAACTGCAGAACCTCTGCGAGCGAGCCGTCGTGCTCTCCCGATCCATGGGCGCGATCGAGGCCGACCTCATCGCCCCCTGGCTCTCCGGGCCCATGGCCGGCCCCGCCACCGGCGGCGCCACCCCCGAAACGTTCCCCCCGCGCGCCGCGTCGATCATCGAGCCCGGGCCCATCCCCGCCGCCAACGGCTCCGCCTCCCAGTGCACGCTCGAAGAAATCGAACGCCGCGCGATCGTCGAAACGCTCGTTCGCTTCAATGGGCACCGCCAGCGCACCGCCGAGGCGCTGGGCATCGGCGTCCGCACGCTGGGCCTGAAACTCAAGAAGTGGAAGGAAATGCGCCTCGTCGCCGAGTCGCTCTGATCGCCCGCTCGCCCGCGTTCACGGCTGCGCTGGCGGCGTCGGCGCCGCGGGCTGCGCGCTGAGCAGTTCCACGTCGAACACCAGCCAGGAATCCGCCGGGATGCCCGCCTGGGGCTGGCCCCTCGCGCCGTAGCCCAGTTCGCTCGGAATCAGCAGCCGGCGCGTCGCGCCGACCTTCATCCCCGGCACGCCCAGGTTCCAGCCCTGAACCAGCCGACCCGGGATCGTCGTCGTGTACGGCGATCGCCCCTCCTGCCTGGACGAATCGAACATGAAGCCGTTGGGCGTCCAACCCGAGTAGTGGATCGTGAAGTTCTCGCCGGGCTCGCTGACGCGCGCAGCCGGGTCCGCCGGCACGATCAGGTCCACGATCACCAGCCCCTGCGGCGTCACCGTCACCGTCGGTGGATCGACCTTGCGGTACAGCCCGATGCCCGACTCCGGGAACCGCCACGTCTCGCGGCCCTGCGAATCAAACCCCACCTCCTCCAGCGTCAGGCCGCTCCCGTCGGCCTTGATGACCGTCGTCATCTCCACCGCCCGGTCGAGGAACACCGGAACGCGTCCCTGCGTGCTCGCCTCGAACGACGTCGGGTTCTCCTCCGAATCCACCGTTACCTGCAGGTCCGCCAGGATGTCCAGGCCCGACGCGCCGAGCATCGGCATCGCCTGCGGCGCCGCCCACAGCCCCGGCGCCGTCCGCGAGCCCGCGGGGAACCTCGCCGTGCGCAGGTAGATCCCGCCCGAGCGACGGACGAACTGGAACAGCACCTGCCCCTCAATCTGGCTCGGCAGGTCCGCGCGTGAGAACTCCCCCAGCAGCATCCGCCCCGCGTCCTGCGTCTGCACTTCGAAGAACGCGATCGAGCGCTCGCCGTTCGAGTAGTGGCCCTTGATGAGGTCCAGCAACTTCTCGAGCGTCGGGTCCACCGGCGGCTGCGCGACCGCGACCGGCGCGGGCTCGGCGCGCAGGAGGGTGGCGAACGGGGTGGCGATCAGGGAGGCGCCCAGGGCGGCGACGGCGAAGGCGGATCGGTTCATGGCGGGGAGTTTACCCCGCCGCCGACCCAACGTCGGCGCCGGACCGTCCGGCCCCTCAACTGGCTTCCGCGCGGGGGTGCGCCTGGTCGTAGGCGTCCCGCAGGCGCTTCGTGGACAGGTGGGTATAGACCTGCGTCGTGCTCAGCGACTGGTGGCCCAGCAACTCCTGGACGGACCGCAAGTCGGCGCCGTTGTCCAGAAGGTGCGTCGCGAACGAGTGCCGCAGCGTGTGCGGGCTGATGTCCGGGTCCAGGCCGACCTGGCGCAGGTACTTGTCCAACTTCCTGCGGACGCTGCGGGACGACAGGCGTCCGCCGTGCTTGTTGATGAACAGGGGCCGGTCGGCGCCGCCCGGCGTGTGCAGATGGGCGCCGAGGCGCGCATCGCTCCGCAGCAGGCGGACGTACTGACGGATCGAGTGCAGCGCGTGCGAGCCCAGCGGCGCCAGGCGCTCCTTCTTACCCTTGCCCCGGATCCGAAGGGCCTCTCCGGGTTCATCCAGGTCCTTGCCGTCCAGCCCGACCAACTCCGAGATGCGGATGCCCGTCGAGTACAGCGTCTCGAGGATCGCCCGGTCCCGCGAGCCCAGCACCTCGTTGTCATCCGGCGCCGACAGCAGGAGTTCGATCTGCTCCACCGTGATCGCCTTGGGCAGCCGCTTGGACTGGCGAGGCGTGCGGATCAGCGTCATCGGGTTGGCGGTGATGTAGCCCCGGCGCTGCAGCCACTTATAGAACGAGCGCAGCGTCGCGATCTTCCGCGCCATCGTCGCGGGCGAATACCGCTGCTCGCTCAGGAACGACAGATACCCCCGGATCGCCTCGCTGTCCGCGTACACGATCTGCTCCGTGATCGTCCCGCCCCCGATCCGCCCCGCCACGTCCGGCGCGCCGTGCTGGCCCGCGCTCCGGCGCCCGTCGATCCGCTGCTGCGCCGCCGTCTCGGACTTGTCGTCCACCCGCAGCGAGGAACGCTCCGCAACCCGCTCCGTGTACTGGCGGAGGTCCGCCCCGTAGCAGCGCGCGGTGTACGGGCTGAAGTGCCGCTCGTCGGTGAGGTACCCGAGGAACGCTTGAACGATCGGAAGGTTGCTCATGGGTGGGCCGGTCCGTGGGAGGCGGGCGGAAACACATCGCTCGGGGCGCCCGCACAGGCGGACGCCGGATTCGGTCTTGGCTCGCGCCCGCGGCTCGCCCGCGGCTCAGCGGCCCTCTGCCCCGGCACGACCCGCGACCCGCCGCTCTTCCGCGGCCAGCAATCGCTCGGTGAGCCGGTAACACGCAAACTCCGCGTACAGCGGCATGCTCGCTAGATATCGGCGCCAACCAAGGGCCGATACAGTCGGGCTTCGACCTTCTGCAAACTCCTTCACCGACTTCTGCACCAGGTGGTTCGCCCCGTCCAACTGCTCCGACACCACCGACGCCGGCCGCTCCGACCACTGCGACCCCGGCATCCCCCGCTCCGTCGGGGACGACTGCAGCAGCACAGGGTCCGGCGGCCCCTCCGGCCCGGTCGGCGCCAAGGCCCCCGTAGCCATCGGCGAGCCCGGCGCCACGAACAGCGCCAGCGCCAAGCCCAACTTGGGTGGGTTGTACGGGTTCCAGGAGGTCACCGTGCCGATCACCAGGGCGTCCACCCCCAGCGCCCCGGCCAGCGCCTGGGCCTCCTCCGGCGTGGAGATGAACCGGAGGTCCAGCGCCCGCATCGCCGCCAGCGTCCGGTTGAACGGCACGCACGCCAGGCCGTCCACCTGCTCGATCTGCTCCACCAGCGCGTCGGCGACCATCTGCACGTCCGCCTGCGCCACACCCGACTCGTTCCGCAGCGGCGCCACCGCCCAGACAAACTCCTCCCCCGTCGCGCCGTACACCGGCGATTGAAGCGTCCGAACCGGCGCGAACTCAGGGCCGCTGCTCGTGGAACATCCGACCGAGAGCGGCGCCATCAAAGCGAGAAACACCCACGCCAGCGTGCGCCCGAAAAGGCGTCCGCGGCGTGGAGCGAGCATGGGCTGTGCGGTTGTCATGGCGTCCCTGCCGGTCTGGGGCGCGCTCCGCGCGCCGGTGATTCGTCCTGCTGATCCGTCGCCGCCGCTTACTCGTGCGGCTCGGCGTGCTCGTGCGTCGGCGCGTCCGCGACGGGCGCCGGCGACGGGCCGTGTTGTTCTTCATCGTCCGCGCCATGGCCCAGAGGCCCAGCGGGGCTCACCGGGAACGGCGACGCCCCGGGACGGAACGGGCTCCGCGCCGCCGTGGGCGACGGATGGCCCGCGCCCGGCTTCGCGCCGGCGTTCGGCGACTCGCCCCGCGCCAGGCCGGTGTTCGAGGGGTTCTTGCCGAACGACGCCGTCACGATCGAACGCTGAGGCGTGAGCGACCAGATGTTCCCCGTGCCCACACGGTTCGAAACGAAGTACACGCGCCCGTCCGGACCCCACTCGGGCATCAGGTCGGAGAACTCCCCGCCTGTCAGGCGCGTCCGCGCCGAACCGTCCGCGTTGACCATCCATAGATCCGCCGCGTGGGGCGTCGGGCCCACCCCGCCGGAGATGTCCGCCGACGGATTCCGCACCGCCGAGAACACCAGCCGCTCGCCGTCCGGAGACCACGAGGGGTTGATGAACGCCCACTCGGGGCTGCTGGCGATCTCCGTCGGATTCCTGGGCTCGCCGTTCACGTAATCGATGGTCCAGACGCTGTACAGCCGGTCGCCGCGCTCGCGCGAACGCTGGAACGCGATCTTGTCCTGCTTGGGGTTCCACTCCGGCAGCAGGCCGTAGCCCAGGAACCGGCTCACCGCCGTGTTCATCAGTTCAATCTCCCAGAGTTCCCACCGCCCCGAGGTCGGGCTCAGCCGGCAGAACGCCAGGCGCTTGCCGTCCGGCGACCAGGTCGGGTGCAACTCGTGGCTCGACTCGCTCGTCAACTGCACCGGCTGACCGCCGTTCACGCCCACCACAAAGATGTCCCACGACCCATTGCGGTTCGAGGCGAACGCCACGCGGCTGCCGTCCGGACTAAACGACGGCATCAGGTCGTGCGCCGGATCGTTCGTCAACTGCGTCACCGCGTGCCCGCCCACCGGCTTGAGGTACAGGTCCGCCGTCAGGCGGTGCTGCGTGCTCGCGAAGACGATCGTTTTGCCGTCCGGAGAAACGTCCGGATCAAAGTCCGATCCGTCGCTGCTGTACGACACCTGCATCAGGTTGTCGATCGCGTCGATCGCGTCCCAGCCCGCCTGCGACTCGCCCCAGGCCAGGTCCCCGCTCGTCACCCGCGACACCGGCTGCGCCGGAGCCGCCGCCGGCGCCGACGATGGCGGAGTGGCGCTCGATGTCCGAGCCGACGAGGAGCAGCCACCCGCGCTCACGGCGAGGCCGCAGAAGGCCAGAAAAGTCAGGGTCGGGATCGTTCGCATGGGCTTCATCGCGGCTCCTTCAGCGAGCGGCCGGGGCGACGCCGTGACAGGATCGGCGCCCTCCCGGCGGGTCGGACCGTCCCCTCCCGGCGCATCCTCCGCGGCCTTATCGGACCGGACGACGGAGGCGCTTGAGGGGGGAACTCACCTGCAAACGTCTACATCGGTCCGGAAAGCCCCCGGCCAAAGGAGCCACGACCCCAAAAAGCGAGGAACCCCGGCCGAAGGCACGAGCGTCTCCTCCGCTGCGCTCACACCGTTCGACCGGGGTTCCACACCCCTCATGTCCACGATCGCTCCGCCCGGAACGGGCGTCGTCGGATCGCCAAAATACCGCGCCGCCCGCCCGGCGAAAGGGGTGTAAACCCCTGTGCCACACCAAATTTCAGCCAATGTGGCCCGCCGAACCCCCGCGAACGACCCCGTTGTGAAAATGGGCAATCTAACGCCGCCCGCGCAGAAACCGCGCCTCGGGCCCTCCGGGCCTCACGCGCGGTTCGTCACCAGTTTCATCGTCGGGCCGTCGTCCTCGATCACCCGCATCGCGATCTCGATGAGCGGCACACGCTGGTCGCGGGCCACCTTCTGCATCCGCGAATGCGCTTCGGGCTCCCCGATCCCGAGCGACTCCACCAGGCGCCACTTCGCCCGCTCGACCGTCTGGCGGTTCTTGAGCGTCTGCTCGAGTTGGCCCACCCGCCCGGCCTGCTCCTTTTCCTTCAGCGCCCGCGCCCACGCCACCGAGATCGCCGCACGGAGGCCGTCCGGCGTCACCGGCTTGAGCAGGAACGCGAATACACCACGCTCGCCCGTCTCCGAGAGATACACCTCGTCGCTGTAGGCAGACACGATGATCGTCGGAATCTCCGACTCCCGCCACAGAATCCCCGCCGCCTCCAGGCCGTCCATCACCGGCATCCGGATGTCCAGAATCGCCATGTCCACAGGCGATTGCTTGACCATGTCGATCGCCGCCTGCCCGTTGGGCGCGGCGCCCACCACGTCGTGCCCGAGCGCCTTGAGCGTGCTCGTCAGACCCGTGGCGATGATGTGGTCGTCGTCCGCGATGATCAATCGACGCGGCTTCAGTGCGCTGCGCTGCGTCGTTGTGGATTCAGCAGATGTCATTGCACCAGACCCGGTCTCGAATGCTCCGCCTCCGAGGTTCCCTGTGACATGGGCCAACCCCACGTGTCCCGGTGGAGAGCCGGCGACGCGCCTCGCGAGGAATCGTCGAACAGGATACCCCGGATAAAGGGGCGTGGAAAGACCCGAAACCGGGGCCTCGGCAGGGGGGCCCTCAGTCCAGCCAGTCCCGGGCCTTCAGCCGGGCCGGAACGTACGTTTCCGTCACGTACGAAATGTCCTTCGTGATCAGGGATTCCACCTCCATCTTGAACCCGTTCCGCAGCAAGAGATCGATTTCCTTCTGCCAGGCCCTGTTCCGCTCAAACCAGGGGTAGGCCGCGATCTGCTTGGCCCGGGCCGTGTCCTTGTCGTTCAACTCGATCCGCACCTCCGGCGGCAACTCACATCGTCGATAATCCTCCGCCCGGATGCCAATGAACTTTGCGTCGGGAATCGCCATTCTCTGGCTCTCGTACGCCAGATTGATCGAGCCCTGCTTGATCACGCTGTAGATGTAGTGGCCCCAAGGGTCGCAATCCAGCAGGCAGTAAATCGGGAGTCCCAACTCCTGATTCAGCCGCTGCAGCAGCCGACGCACCCCCCGGGGCGGCTGGCCCGAGCCCTCCGTCAGGATGCAGTTGTGCTTCTGCCAGAACTTGTCCTCGTTGAACCTCGACCAGACCGTGTCCTTCTCCACGTGCAGCACGAACTTCGCGTCGCACCTGCCGAACCGGATCACGTCCGGCTCGCAGATGCTCGGGATCGCGTACCCCCCCGAGCCCATCCGCCGGCAGTCGATCTCGTCCCCCGAGTCCGTGATCGTGATGTTCCCCACCATCGTCCCCCGCTTCTTCGCGAAGACGTGCAGTTCCTCCCGCATCGCCCCCAGCCCGACCTCCAGGTCCTCCAGGATCGCGTCCGACTCGCTCTGATCGTCGAACGTCTTCTCCTTCGTCCCCGGGATCGTGTGCAGCGATCGGTAGTACATGCCGCGAAGACTCAGCGTCTTGTCCTGCTGGATCAGGTCCTTGCTCGCCGCCGCCTGCAGCATCATCTGCATGAACTTCCGCGCCTGGCCCACATTGAAGAGATTCCGCGTCTGCGTCGCGTCCCCCATCTCCAGCGTCCGCTTCTTCGCGTTGAACCGCGTGTTCGACAGCGTGCGGCTGGGGATCTCGACGCTCGGGTCGCCCTCCTTCGTGTGCATCGCCACTTTGCGCACGTGCTGGCCCAACTGCGCGATCCGCAGCAGCGTCGCGTCCGCCGTCGCCTTCGAGCCCCGTCGCCGGGGCGCCTCCGCCGTCGCCGCCGTCGTCGCCGCCTTGGTGGTCTTCTTCGCCATGGTTCAGTCCTGCTCCCCGGCGAACAGCCCGCCGTCCTCGCCCGCGCCCCGCTTCTTGCCCGGCTTCTTCGGGGCCTCCTTCGCCGCGCCCGCCTGCTTCTTCCGGCGCGGCTTGCCTTCGCCGTCCTCATCGGAGGCGGCCCGCGCCGGCTCGGGCGCGTCGTCGCGTTCGCCGCCGCCGTCGGAAGACTCCCGCATGAACACCGTGTCGTCGTTCTGCAGCGAGTCCTTCTTCCCGATGAACCGCCCCTCCTCGTCCAGCATCGCGTCCGCCTCGGCCGTCTTCTTCTGCGCCGTCTTCAGCAGCGCCTCGTACAACGGCTGCGCCGGATCGCCCGTGATCGCCTCGCACGCCCTGGCGATCTCGCCGATGTACCGCTCGAAGATGTGCCGACGCTCGCCCTGACGGCGCATCCGCTCCCGACGGCTGAGGTAGATCCCCAGTTTCCGCCCGCAGTCCTGCAGCGCCAGCCGCATCTCCTTGCGGATCTCGTCGTAGTCGGCGATCGCCTCCTTGCTCTCGCTCGTAAAGGGAACCCACACGCTCGCCATGTGGATCATCACCACCAACGGCCCGATCGGCAGCGAGCCCCGGGGCTGCTGCAGCGTGTACCGCTTCCAGTCCGTCTCCACCACCGCCTTGAAGCACGCGCACGCGCTCTGCTGGTACTGCAGCGGAACCCGGTTCGCAAAGCGGTGCACCCGCGCCGGCTCATCTCCCGGCAGATCGCCCCCGAACGCCACGCCCGCCTCGATCAGGAACGGACGGCCCCGGTACACCGCCGGCGGCCGCGACGACACCGCGATGAAGTCCGGCTTCAGCCCCTTCTCCAGCCCCTTGAGCAGCACCTTCGCGCCGATCGGGCTCAGGCAGTCGGTGGGGGGCGCCATGATCTTCGCGCCCTGGATCGACTTGTAGAGTTTCTCCGCCTCCGCGTGGCCCACCTTCTTCACGTTCGTCCGCGCGCTCAGACCGGCCGATTCCGCGATGCTCCTGGCCGTCCCCGGCCCCACGCGGCAGAAGTCCTTCTGCAGGAAATCACTCAGCGTCGTCGACTCCGTCCGCTCCAGCATCTGGATCAGGATCCCCAGTTCGATCCCGTGCGGGTGCGGCTGGATCTCCTTCGTCTCCGCCGGCAACTCCTCGACCGCCCGCGGGTGCTCGATCCGCGCCGGCCCTGCGTCCCCCGACTGTGGCGGCGCGATGAACGTGATCCGCGCGTGCGGGTTCGCGATCGCCGTCAACTCCAGGTACTCATCGACGCTCGCGCGGCCCTTGAGGTACTTGCCCTCCAGTTCGATCACCACCCGCGTCCCGTGCCCGTCCGGGAACCAGTGATCGTCCTCCGGATGCTCCGTCTCGCTCACCACCTCGGCCCGGTTCTTCGAGGTGTCCATCTTCAGGACCACCTCGTGCGAGGGCTTCTTCGCCGCCGTCTTGCTGATGATCACCACGGGCTTGCCCGTGGTCATCAGCCCGTACATCCCCGCCGCCGAAATGCCGATGCCCTGCTGGCCCCGCGACATCTTCAGACGATGGAACTTCGAGCCGTACAGCAGCCGCCCGAAGATGTGCTCGATCTGCTTCCGCACGATCCCCGGCCCGTTGTCCTGCACCGTCACCCGGTAGCGCGTCTCGCCCACGTCCTTGAGGTGCTCGATCTGCACCAGCAGGTCCGGCAGGATCCCCGCCTCCTCGCACGCGTCCAGGCAGTTGTCCACCGCCTCCTTGATCGTCGTCAGCAGCGCCTTCCGCGGATTGTCGAACCCCAGCAGGTGCCGGTTCTTCGCGAAGAACTCCGAGACCGAGATCTCCCGCTGACGCGCGGCCATCGTCTCCGCCGTCTCACGCCGCTCTCCCTTCTTCCTCGTCGTCGTCAACGGCTCCGTCCCAGTCTCTGCTGCCAGTGCGGTCATGGCGCTGCCCTCCGTGGCCGGCGCGGTGCGTCTGTCCCGGCGGTTCCGGGGGGGCCGGGGGCGGCGCGGAGGGTACCGTGTGGCCGCTCGTCTCGCAGCCGCCGCCCAATGAACAACCCCAGCCGGGGGGGAAGGGGTCCGCCCGCATGCCCAACGATCGAATCGCCCCCCGCGGCTCCGCCGCGTTCCACTTCTCCGATCTCGTCTCGCGTCGCGCGGCGCAGGGCCGGCCCTACCTGGAGTTCCTGCGCGTGGATTCGCTCAGCGCCGGCCTCTACGTCCTGCCCGCGGGCGGGGAGGACCTCCATCCTCTCTCTCCCGTCGCCGGCGGCGGCGGTCGGCACGCGCACTTCATCCTGTCATGGCGCGATGCAGGATGTGTTGAAGTTCGAGATCGTCAGATTCAGGTCGGCGAAGTTCGTCACGCCGTCACCATTGGTGTCGCCGGGACAGAGGACGAACAAGGAGACTCCAAACTCATTCGGACCGCACAGACTATGGACCAGTAGGGTGTAATGCCCCATGTCCGACGCCTGAACATCCGTGAGCGTCAGCGTCGGTGTCGTTGCGCCGGAAACGCCGTTCCCATCCGTCAGCCCGATCCCGTCGCGCCTCCACTGGAAGCGCTGAAGATCATGACCCGGTCTGAACTCACACTCCAGAACCACCGTGGACCCCACCGAGACCAGCATTGGCGCCGGAATATGGGCTGCCACAACGGCCTCCACGTTCAGAAGGTAAGTCTGCGTGGGTTGCATCGACGCCGCCCGACCCATCCCCACATGCCGCCGTATCGACGGGTGATATGCGAGTGGCTGATTGAGGCCGCCAGAACGCGGATTGGCGAGGGTGAACTGGCTCCACTGGCCGTCTTTGAACATCCAAGTGTCCTGCAAAGGTGTGCCTCCATCTTGTCCGCCGGTCATGACAATGGCCCTGCGTTCCGGGTCAAACGACATGGCATGCCCAACGCGCTTGCGAGGCGGGGTCGACATGGGGAGCAAGCTCCACTCCTCACCATCCCATTGCCATGTCTGGTCGATGTTGGTCGGCGGAAGGGCTACGAGCTCGTCGTAGCCGCCGAACAGCACGACCCGGGCGCCGGCCTCGTCAAAGGCCATCGCGGCGCTGTAGAGCGGCACCGGCGAGCTGACTGGCGCCTTCTGATGCCACTGCGAACCATCCCAAACCCAGGTGTCATTGAGCGGAGAGGAGGTATGCTGATCCACGCCGCCGAACAGGACCACTTCCTGCCGCGCCGCATCGTACGCCATAGTCGCGTAGGCACGCGGAACCGGGCCCGGGTTCGACAGCAGCGTCCATGCGCTGCCGTCCCACGCCCAGGTATCTTGCAACGTGAAGCCGCCTCCGAACAGCAGGCATACGCCGCGGGCCGCGTCATACACCATCGAAGAGCCAAGCCGAGCTGACGGCCCAGGAACCAACCGCAGTGTCCAGACGCTCCCATCGAATGTCCAAGTCTGCGCGCTCGCCTCGACGAAGAGAACAGTCTGCTCGGTCGGCTCGTGATGCGCAATGACATAATTCTGGAAAGTCTGCGGCTGCGGCGCGCTAACGAATGATTCCCAGACGCAGCCGCCGCCTGCGATGGCCCTTGTGCTCGCCGTCCCGATAAGGATCAACAGGCAGCCCGCGAGAACTCGCTTGATGAGCATGTTTGCACTCCTTTGTCCAAGACAACCCCACCACAAGATCCGCGCCATGAGCGCCTTCGGAGGCTTGTTCGCCCGAAGATGTGTTCCCATACTAATCCCGGCGCCGGCAGATGCAAGGAAAAACCCCCAAAGTCACCGCCTGTCGCCCCGTCCGCCGGTTTCGTCCAGCCCGGATATTCTCTCCCCCCGCTCCGGAGCGACGCCGGTCAGCACTCCCACATCATCAAAGGACATCCATCCATGGAAACCACCCTCATCATCCTCAAGCCCGACGCCGTCCAGCGCGGCCTCATGGGACGAATCATCAGCCGCTTTGAGGAGAAAGGCCTCCAGATCGTCGGCTGCAAACTCATGCAGATCCCCATGTCCCTCGCCGAGACCCACTACAAGGACCACAAGGGCAAGCCCTTCTACCCCGGACTCGTCGGATTCATGACCAGCGCGCCCGTCCTGGTCATGGCCGTCCGCGGCCTCGGCGCCATCGCCATCGCCCGCAAGATGATGGGCGCCACCTTCGGCAGCAAGGCCGAGCCCGGCACCATCCGAGGCGACTTCGGCGTCTCCAACTCCTTCAACCTCATCCACGGCTCCGACTCCCCCGAAGCCGCCGCACGCGAACTCGAACTCTTCTTCCAGAAGGGCGAAGTCGTCGAGCACAAACGCGCCATCGACGCCTGGGTCTACGACATGGCCAAGGGCTCGCCCGAATAAGTGCAGCGCTCGCCGGCGCGAGCGACCCGCCGACTCGTCACCGCCCGCGCAGAATCAAACGGAAGACGAGTTTCACCGTCTCCGCTGGCTTGCCCTCCTCCACCGGGGCAAGTTTCTCCAGTTCCTTGCCCGACGCCGTCCAGTTGTAGATCGCGTCCAGCAGCGGACGGTCCACGTCCGCGCGCCCCGTGTCCTGCAGAAACTCAACGTCCTCAACCTTGCCCAGACGGTTGAAGCCGATCCGCACCACCGCGTCCCGCGGCGCCGCGGTGAGCAGCGTGAAGTGCGACCAGCGCGGGCGGATCGTCTTGATCTGCAAGCCCTGGCCCGCAGCCGGCTTGCCCGGCTCCACGACGATCGCGTTGCGGATCGCCGTCGCCTCCGCCTCGCGGTCGCTGATTTCGCCCGAAAACTGCTCCGACGTGACGCCGCCGCGCTGCGAGGGCGGCGGAACCATTGCCGGCGGGCTGGGCGCCGTAACGCCCGGGGGCGCATCCTCCGGCCGGCTGACTTCCGGCTCCAACTCCAACTCCGGCGCGACCTCTTCCTGCGCGTTCTGCGCCTCAACCGCCTCCGGAACCGCAAGCGTCACGACGGGTGTGAAGTCCTCCACCGGCGGCTCGGGCGCCTCGTCGCGCGCCTCCTGCTCGGGCTGCGCCTCTTCAGAAGGCCTGGGCTCCTCCGAAGGTGGCTCCTCCGACGGCCGCTCTGGCGCCGCCGGGGCGGGCGGCAGGCCCAGCGGCTCCGACGGCGCGGGCGCTTCCGCCGGCTCCATCGGCCCGGGCCGCGGCGCTTCGGGCGCCGGCATCGGCGGCAGGTCCGGCACGGGCGTCGTGATCAGCGGCAGGTCCGGCGCGCCCGCGGGGCGCGCAAACGCCGCCTGCTCGATGCTCGATTCGCGCCCCTGCGCCGCGCCGGCCTCCTCCGGTCGAACGCCGATCCACGTCTCGGTCTCCGCGTCCGACTCGTCTATTCCCAGTCGGATGCCCTGCTCCTCCGGAACAGGCGGCTCCGGCTCCGGCTTCGGCTCCGGCGCGGGCGGCGGCGTTGCCTGCGCCGGCGGGATCGTCTCCAGGTTCACCCGCGCCGCCACCTGCTCCAGACTCGGCATCGAATGCGCCATCCAGCCGCGTTCCGCCCCCACAACGGTGGTCCAGACCACGCCCGCATGCAGCAGCGCGCTCGCCGCCATGCCAGCCACCAGGCGCCAGTCCGAGTCCCGCCGTCTCATGGTCCCCCAACGTTATGCGCCGGGATCGATCCAGGGCCGGGCCGTTCCTCCCGCCATGGCACAGGTATCATCCCCGGCAGGCCGCTTGGCTCCGGACGTCCCCGGACGCGGCCCATCCGCCCTGTGCTAAGGGAATCTGAACCATGTTGAACCGTCTGACCGGCTGGGCACTCGGGGCCTCGGTGTCGCTCGCGCTCGTGTGCCCCGCGGCGCTCGCGGCCGATCTGGTGGTGGGCGACTCCGCCCCCCGGCTTGAACACGTCAACTGGCTCCAAGGCGAGCCCGTCAAGGAGTGGACGCCGGGGCAGATCTACGTCCTGGACTTCTGGGCCACCTGGTGCGGGCCGTGCATCGCCACGATCCCGCACATGAACGAGATGCACAACGCCCTCAAGGACAAGGGCGTCCACGTCATCGGCGTCGCCGTCTGGACCGACCCGGACTCCGAGCCCACTGCCGACTTCGTGCGCGAACAGGGCGAGGACATGGCCTACCCCATCGCCGAGGACGTCGGCGAGCAAACGGCCCTGAACTTCATGGAGGCGTCGGGCCAGGACGGCATCCCGACCGTCATGGTCATCAACGGCGAAGGCAAACTCGCCTGGATCGGCCACCCGCTCGATGGCCTCGACGACGTGGTCGAGAAGGTCCGCGCCGGCGAGTGGGACCTCGAGGCGGCGGCCGCCAAGCATCGCGCCGAGATGGAGGAAAAGGCGCGCGAGCGGGAGGCCATGGCCGCGGCCCGCGAGAAACTCATGCCGATCATGGAGCGCCTGCAGGGCGCGGGCATGGCCGGCGATTGGGATGGCTTCGTAGTGGCCATCGACGAGGTCCTGGGCATGGAGCCGGAACTGCTCGAGGCCGCGGGCCTGCCCCGCACGCAGATGATGTTCGCCCGCGGCCGAGTGATGATCGAGCCGGACAAGATGAACGACCCCGCGAAGGGCTACGCGTACCTGGCCAGCGTGGTCGACGGCGCCGCCAAGGACGACGGCTACGCGCTCAACGAAATCGCGTGGTGGATCGTGGACGATGAGGCGCTCGAAAAGCGCGACCTGGACCTCGCGCTGCGGGCCGCCGAGCGCGCCAACGAACTCGGCATGGGCAAAATCCCCCCCGTGCTCGACACCCTCGCACGCGTCCATTTCCTGCGCGGCGATCTGGAGAAGGCGATCGACGTCCAGACCCAGGCCGTCGAGATCACCGACGAGCCCGAGTTCAAGGCGATGCTGCAGGAGACGCTCGAGGAGTACAAGGCCGCGGCGGCCAAACGCTGACCGGCCCGCGCCCCCTCGGAGGAACGCCGCTTGACCGCCGCCGCGCTGCTGATCCTGGGTGGATTCCTGTTGCTCGTCGTCGGCGCCGAGGCGCTCGTCCGGGGCGCCGCGTCCCTGGCGCTGCGTTTGGGCGTCTCGGCGCTGGTCGTCGGCCTGACGATCGTCGCCTGCGGCACGAGCGCGCCCGAAATGGGCGTGTCCGTGCTCGCGGCGCTGGGCGGCTCGTCCGACATCGCCGTCGGCAACGTGGTCGGCTCCAACATCTTCAACGTCGCGGTCATCCTGGGCGTGGCGGCGCTGATCTGCCCCATCGCGTGCAACGCGGCGTTCATCCGGCGGGAGACGCCCCTCATGATCGGCGTGTGCTGCCTCGTGCCGCTCGCCGCCTGGGCCGGCGCCGGCTCGGTCGGCGCCGGCGGCATGCTGACGCGATGGACCGGCGGCGCGCTCGTCCTGCTGGGCGTGGGCTACACAGCGCTGATGTACCGGGCGTCCCGGCGCGAGAACGCCAAGATCCATGAGCAGTTCGAACAGGGCGCGGCGCCGGGCGAGCCCGCCGAGAAAGCTCGCCGCCGACCCGTCTGGGCCGACATCCTCTATATTCTCGCGGGCCTGGCGCTCCTGGTGGTCGGCTCGCGGATGCTCGTCGGCGGCGCGACAACCGTGGCCCGATCCCTGGGCGTCTCCGACCTGGTGATCGGGCTCACGATCATCGCCGGCGGCACGAGTCTCCCGGAACTGGCCACGTCCGTCGTCGCCGCGCTGCGCAAGCAGCCCGACATCGCCGTCGGCAACGTCGTCGGATCGAACATCTTCAACGTGCTCTTCATCCTCGGCGTCACGGCGCTCATCGAGCCCGTGGGCGTCTCGCGCGAGGTCATGGTCCGCGACGTGCCCGCGATGATCGCCGTCGCGGCCCTGTGCCTGCCGATGATGGCCACCGGCCGTCGAATCACGCGGACCGAGGGCGCGGTGTTGCTGACGGCCTACGCCGGGTACGTGGCGTGGCTGATCATCGGCGCCCGGGGCGCGATCTGACGTGCGTGAAGCGCGCCGGTCGGTTACGGTTGGCCCGATGATGAGGAGGCGACGAACCGCATGACGTGGATGGTCCCGCTGCTTCTGGTCGGCGGCATGGTGTTGCTGGTCGCCGGCGCCGAGTCCCTCGTGCGGGGCGCCGGCGCGCTGGCGCTGCGCCTCGGGCTCTCGCCGCTGGTCGTCGGACTCACCGTCGTCGCCTTCGGCACCAGCGCCCCGGAACTGGCGGTGTCGGTGTCGGCGGCGCTCCGCGGCACGGCGGACCTGTGCGTGGGCAACGTCGTGGGCTCCAACATCGCCAACATCGCGCTGATCCTGGGCATCTCGGCGATGATCATGCCCATCGCCGTGCACGGGTCGGTGGTCAAACGCGAGGCGCCCGTGATGCTCGGCGTCTCCGCGCTGCTGCCGGCGCTCGCGCTGCTCGGCGCCGCAGGCTCCGGCACGCTCAGCGGCGGCTCCATCGCCCGCTGGGAGGGCATGCTGTTCGTGGCGATCGGCGTCGCGTACACCGCGTTCCTGATCTTCATGTCCAAGCGCGAGAGGCCCGAGGTGGTCGCGGCGTACGCCGCGGGCGTGGTGCGCGAGGAGCCGCTGGAAGTCTCCAGCCGCCGGCCGCTGATGGTGGACCTGCTGCTGATCGGAGGGGGCATCGGCCTCCTGGCGCTGGGTTCGGACTGGTTCGTGGACGGCGCGGTCGCCGTGGCGCGGGCGCTGGGCGTCTCGGACCTGGTCGTCGGCCTGACCGTGGTGGCCGTGGGGACGAGTCTGCCGGAACTGGCCACGTCGGTGGTCGCGGCGCTGCGCAAGCAGCCCGACATGTCGGTGGGAAACATCGTGGGCTCGAACATCGCCAACCTGGCCTTCATCCTCGGGCTCACCGCGACGGTCACGCCCCTGAGCATCTCGCGCGAGGTGATGGTCCGCGACATCCCGGTCATGCTGGCCGTGTCGCTCCTGTGCATCCCGCTCATGCACACCGGAAAGCGCATCGCCCGGCCCGAAGGGCTGATCCTGTTCCTGATCTACATCGGGTACACCGCATGGCTGGTGGTCCCGGCGCTGGGCTCAGCGCCCTGATGGCGGCGTGATCTACACTGGCGGCGTATGCCCTCGCTCACGTTCGAGCAGTTCGAGTCCATCGTCCGCTCGCAGCCCCAGGCCGACGAAACGCCGATCGTCGTCGTGCCCGTGGGGCTGCGCCTGCTGAGCGACCACCTCACGCCCGTGGTGGCGTACCGCCGGCTGGTGGCCCCGGACGAGCGGACGGCGCCCTCGTTCCTGCTGGAGTCGGTCGAGGGCGGCGAGCGCGCCGGACGGCACTCGATCCTCGGCGCGCGCCCCGCGATGGAGGTCGTGGCGTACGACCGGCGCGTCCGCGTGGTGGACCATCGAACCGGCCGGACGAAGGAGTTCGACGATCCCGATCCGCTCACGCTGCCCAAGCGGCTGTCGGCGTCGATGCGGTTCGTGCGCCCGCCGGAGCGGCGCGGCGCCGGGCTGCCGCGCTGCGCGCTGGGCGGGTGGTTCGGCTTCGCGTCCTACGACACGGTCCGGTACGGCGAGCCGGACAAACTCCCGCGCGCCCGCGCGCCGCGGGACGACCGGGGCCTGCCCGACCTGCACTTTGCCTTCTACGACTCGGTCGTGCTGTTCGACAACGTGGAGAAGGTGGCGCACGTGGTGCACCTGGCGCAGGCGCGCGCCGGCGCGGGCGATGCGGAGGTCCGCGAGGCCTGGGCGCGGGCGGGCGGGGCGCTGTCGCGCGCGGTGGAGGCGCTCCGCGGGCCGTCGCGCCTCACGCCATCAGGGCCCGTCGAGCCGCTGGGCCCGCCCCCGGCGATGGACTCGAACATGACCCGGGCGCAGCACCCGGCGCG
>JACVCK010000232.1 GCA_016742055.1 Phycisphaerales bacterium | reverse complement strand
GGTGGATCCGCTGCTGCTGAACACGTCGGGGCCTGATGGCGTGCAGTTCACCGATGACGACTACCCGTTTGGACTGATCGCGGTGAACTCGCCGCTGGCGGAGCAGGGCGACGACGATGTGGACATCGACCGATCGACTCCGGGGCACGATCCGTTGCCGACGACGGACGGGCGCGGGCTGATCCGGCGGCAGCATTCGATGAACTTCGGGAATCCGACCGTGGACATCGGCGCGTACGAGATCCAGGCGTTCGGCGAGCCGATGTACCGGCTCGCGGGCGACGGGCCTTACGGGGCCAACAACCTGTGGCTGGGCGGCCAGGCGCTCCCTCAAGAGGGGCGTGGCGCGGTGTACGACCGTGTGTCGACGGTCGAGTTCTTCGATCAGTCGGTGCAGAACCATCGCGTCGCGGTGTACGGGCCGTTGGTGCGGTTCGAACTGGACCCACCGGGCTCGTACAACGCGCCGTCGCAGGCGGACCCCGAGCGCCCCGGCTTCGTCGTGGGCCGCGGGGGCGTGCTGCAGGTGGCGGCGCCGGACGATCCTGGGTCGGGTCCATTCGCCAACGTGGGCGGCTACGCGGCGTCGATCGGCGAGGAATCGGGCGGGCGCGTGGAAACCTCGGGCAGGGTGGTCTTCGGCACGCAGTTCCTTCGCATGTACGGGGACGCCATGAGCGAAGCGCCGGCGACGATCGAGGTGGGGCCGGGCGGGTGGCTCAACGTCAACTTCCTGCTCTCGATCGGTTCGCGCCCGGATTCTTGGGCGCACGTCAGGCTTGACGATTCGTTCGGGAGTCTGGGCCTCTCGGGGGGCTCGATCCGGATCGGCGACCGGGGCGCCGGCGAGTTGCAGATGGCCCATGGGTCGCAGGCGAACACGAACGGCGCCGCGGACATCTGCGTTGGGTGCGAAGCGGGCTCCGCAGGTCGAATCTTGATCGAGGACTCACAGTTCGTGATCGGCCCGGGCTCGAGCGTCGTGCTCGGCCTGGACGGGGAGGCAGTGGTCGAAGTGGCGGATGGCGGCGACCTTTGGATCAGGTCCTCGCTGCCCGTTGAGATCGGCGCGGGTCGCTCGCCGTATGCGGCCGTAGCCCTGCGGACGGGCGGGCGGATCCGCGCGGACGGGCCGATTCACGTCGGTGGCGCCGGTGCAGCGGATCGGCTCGTGACGATCGACGTGGGCGCGGGGTCGTCGTTGATGGGCTCGGAGTTGACGCTCGCTCCCGGAGCGAACCTGGTCGGGAACGGGACGATCATCGCCGATGTGTACAACGCCGGGGTCATCTCTCCGCTGGGGGAGCAAACTCCGGGACGCCTGACGATCCAGGGTCGATTCGAACAGTCGAGCCACCCCGACGCCACGTCGTCGCTCTCGGGCCGATTGGAGATCGAGTTCGCGACGGGCGCGGAGAACGAGCCGGGCGTGCTCGAGGCGCTCGGCGAGGCGGCGCTGGGCGGGGGCCTGCACCTTCGCGCGCCGCCGTACCCGCCGCCGACGCCGGGGGACGTATTCTCGGTCGTGCTCGCCGAATCGCGCACGGGGACGTTCGATGTGGTCACCTCTCCGATCTTCGATGGTCGCTACTTCTTCCGCGTGATCTATCGCGATGGCGGGTCACGGGGCGCGACCGAGTCGATCGTCGATGTCGTGGTCGATGCGCTGGATGTGATTGTGGAGTTTCAGAGCGAACAGACGGTGACGCTGCAGACCGCCGACGGCGAGCCGCTCGCCGGAGCCGCCGCGGACATGAACGGCGATGGCTTTGTCGATCTCGCGGTGGTGGTCCCATCGCTGACGCCGGGGGTCCCGGGGTGTGTGATCGTGCTGCTGAACCGGGGCTTGGACGGAATGGGAGAGTGGCTGGGATTCGAGGAGTTCGCCTCTTGCGTGAGTGTGGGGGTGGATCCGCGCGCCATCGTGGCGCTGGACGTGGACGGGGACGGCGACCTCGACGTCGCGGCGGCCAACTTCGCGTCGGGGTCGGTGACCGTGCTGCGGAACAACGGGCTGGGCGATCTGGCGGCGCTGCCGGCGATCACGCTGTCGGCGCCGGGCTTCCCGGTGGACATTGTCGCGGCGGACATGGACCTGGACGGCTTTGAGGACCTGGTGACGGCGTGCGTGGGGGTGGACGCGGTGGTCGTGCACTATTCGGACGGGGTCGGCGGGTTCCTGCCGGCGCTGTCGTGGCCGATCGGGGCGCCGCCCACGGCGATGACGGTGAACGATCTGGTCGCTGGGGGCGGGCCGGATGTCGCGGTGGCGTCAAGGGACGCGGGGTTGATCGTTGTGCTGTCGAATGATGGAGCGCGGGCGCTCACGCCGGCGGCGTTCATCGCGCCGCCCGACGGCGCGCTGCCGGACGACATCGATTCGAGCGACGTGGACAACGACAAGGACATCGACCTGATCGCGGCGGCGACGCAGCCGACGCCCGGGAATCCGGATGCGGGCGTGGTGATCGTGGTGATTGCCGACGGCGCGGCGCCGCAGGGCTACCGACCTCCAGCGACGCTGCAAGTGGGCGATCGTCCGATCGCGGTGGTCGCGTCGCAACTGAATCATCTGGGGGGCCCGGACATCGCGGTCATCGCGACGGTCGCCGGCGAGTCCGTGGTGCAGGCGCTGTTCAACACGACGCTGCCGGGGGGATCGGCGTCGTTCGCGGAAGCGACGACGCTGGAATCGTCGGGCACGCCGCGGTTCCTTCTGACGGTTGATGTGGACAACGATGAGGACCTGGACATCGTGACGCTCAATGGCGGCGCCGAGCGGGTCGTCGCCGAGGCGATCTCGGGCCGGCGTGATGCCACTTACCTCGTCAGCAAGGTGCTGCCCTCGAATGCATCCCGCCAGCGCACCACCCGCGCCTGCGAGGACAGCCTCGCCCGCCTCGGCACCGACCGGCTCGACCTCTACCTGCTGCACTGGCGCTCCGGCACGCCCCTCGAGGAGACGGTGCGCGCCTTCGAGGACCTCCGGGCCGCCGGCAAGATCCTGCGCTGGGGCGTGTCCAACTTCGACCTCGACGACATGGCGGAGCTGGCCGGCATCAGCGGCGACTGCGCCGTCAACCAGGTGCTCTACAACCTCACCCGGCGCGGCATCGAGTATGACCTGCTGCCGTGGCAGCGGGCGCGCTCCATCCCGGTG
>JACVCK010000023.1 GCA_016742055.1 Phycisphaerales bacterium | reverse complement strand
GCGTCCGCGGCCTCCTTGCGGTTGCTCTTGTCGAGCAGCAGCGCGGCCTCCGCCAGATGCGCGGGGTAGTAGAGCCGATCGACGCCGTCGCGCGCGAACGACAGGAGGTCGAGCATCCGCTGGTAGTCCCGCGCCGGCTGCGCGCGGATCCGCGCCCGCACCTGCAGCGCCAGCACGCCCTCGACCACGTCCTCCGCGCTCTCGAAGCGGTTGCGCGAGAGCGCCTCGACCACCGGCTCCACCGCGGCGTCCGCCTCCTGGAACCGGCCCAGGCCCTCCAGCGCCTCGGCGCGGAGGCGCCTGGAGCGCACGCTGACGGCGCCATCGAGCAGCGACAGGGCCTCGGGGTGGTCGCCCCGGCGCAGCGCGCCCTCGGCGCGGTCCTCCGGCGAGGCGCCGGGGTCGCGCAGCGAGGCGTCGTCCCACGCGCCCGCGATGAGGGCCGCCCTCGCGCGCAGCGCGGGCTCGAGAAGGTCTTCCTCGCGCCACTGGCCGTGGAACACCCGCGCCGCCCGACGCTCGTCGTCCGACAGGTACCCGGCGCCCAGCAGCGCGCGCACGCTCTCGGACAGTTGCGGGCCCTCGCCCTGCTGACGCATCTGCGACAACTCGTTCAGCATGTCCACGGCTGAGCCGCCGTCCTGCGCGGGGGCGGCGCACGCCAGCGCCAGCGCCGCGGCCATCGGAATCGCTCGTCGCATCATCGCGGGTCCCTCCGCGCCGGCGTGCCGCCGGCGGCGCGATCATCGGTCGTACGTCGCCCGTCCTGCACGGGATCGGCTCAGTCGCCGCCGGGTGGCGGCGGCAGCGTCTCGACCTGGATCTCCCATCCGGCGTCCCCCGGTTCGGGCACGGCGAACGCCGCCTCGGGCAGCGCCCCGTTGCGCTCGAGGTTGATCAGCGCCACGAAACTCTCGTCGCCCGCGCGGTTGATGGTCCGCGCCAGTCGAGGAAGCAGCGTGGCCTTGGAGTACCACAGCCGGATCTCGCGGAACTCGTCCTTGTCCGGCCGGTCCTTGCGCGGCGTGAGCAGCAGTTGCCACGCCTCCTCCTTCAGCCCCGTCAGATACGCTTTGCCGTCCTCGCCAGCGCCCTCGTTCTGCGGGCGCAGTTCGGCGTCGTAGCGCGACAGGATGTCCGCCGCCTTCTGGCCGATGGGGATCGGCATCGGACCCTCGCCGATGCGGAGCGGGTCGAAGTCCTCGCCCTCGCGCACCACCTCGCGCCGCGTGAGTCGCTTGATCGCGGGGCGGACTTCGGTGAGCCAGCGCCCGTCGAAGATCCATGTCTGGGGGTCGTTCTCCAGACGGTCGCCGACGTACAACTCGTCGAAATGGATGGCGAACGTGCGCCCGCGCGCGCCCGAAGGGCCCGCGCCGGGGTTGACCTTGAAGTACAGCGAGCCGTCCCGCACGTGCCGGTCGCCCTGCAGCAGGAAGCGGCGGTCGTACCGGATGTCCGCGCGGAGCGTGGTCATGCCCTCGCCGGAGGTTTCGAGGGTCTTGAGCAGTTCCGCGGCGCTGACGACCTCCGCGTGGTTCGGCGCGGCGGCGGGCGCCGCCTCCGGGGCCGCGAAACCGGCCGGGACGGCGAGGGACAGGGCTCCCGTGAGAATGAGCAGGCGCATCGGGGCTCCTTGCGTGGGGGGCGGGGGTCCGCCGTATCCTTCTCTTACCAGACGCCCGACATCCGGGCGCGTTCACCCGGCGAACCCGGGAGGGTCGTCGGGAGTCCGACGTGTGGCCCGCCCCGGCGTTCGGGGGGGCTGGAGCATCAGGCATCGGAAGGAGCGGCAGCGATGGCGGCACGGCACGGTCGGTGGATCACGGGCGTTGTGGCGGCGGCGGCGATGGCGGCGTCCGGCCTGGGCGCGGCGCCTCGGACCGAGAAGGGCATGACCCTGCAGCCGCCCGCCGAGCACGTCTCGATGGGCAAGGTCTACTACGTGCTTCCCGGCAAGGACGGGCAGATCACGTTCACGTCCGACGCGCCGCTGGAGCACATCAAGGGCACGTCCAGCCGCGTGATCGGCTACGCCGTCGCGCCGACCGACGCGGCGCAGGCCGGCGCGCTGCTGGCCGGCGAGTTTGTCCTGCCCGTCGGGTCGCTGAACACCGGCATCCCGATGCGCGACGAGCACCTCCGCAGCGACCGCTGGATGGGCGCCGAGTCGCACCCTGACATCGTCTTCACCCTCAAGGAGGTCAAGGACGCCAAGGTCGCCAAGCAGGACGCCGGGTTTACCACCTGGCAGGTCACGCTCGTGGGCGACATGACGATCCGCGGCGTGTCGAAGCCCATGTCCGTTCCGGCGCGCATCACCTCGATGCCGGAATCCGAGAAGACCAAGGCCCGCGCGCCCGGCGACCTGCTCGCCCTGCGCTGCGAGTACGCGGTCAAACTCAGCGACTTTGGCATCGCCACCAACGAGCCGGCCGTGCAGAGCGGCAAGGTCTCCGACGAGATCACGCTCGACACGTTCCTGCTGCTCTCGACCGTCTCGCCCGAGGCGGGGCGCTGAGCGAAGCGTGAAACCGTTCATCCGACTCCTCGCCCTTGCTTTGGGCGTCGGCATCGCCGCGCAGTCCGTCATGCTCTGGAACGCCACCGGGCGAGCGGCCTGGACGCGGTTCTACGACGCCGAACGTGCGGCCGAGGAGGCCGCGGCGGCGGGCGGCTCGCTGGCGGACCTCTTCGAGGGCACCGGCATCCACGACGACGCGGGCGGGGCTCCCGAGGCGCTGCCCAATGGGTTCGCGCTGGGCCTGCTGCCCTCTGGGCCGGACCACCACGCGATCTCAGTGCTGACGCTCGCGGGACCGGGGGCGCTGATCGTGCTGTGGTCGTTTGGGGGGCTGCTGTTTGGGCGGCGGAAGGCGCGCGCCTGCTGCGCCGCGAAGCATCAGGTGAGCGTCGAGAGGTAGTCCCTCAGGATCGCGGCGGCGGCGAGCGCGTCGCGGCGTTTTTTCTTCTGCCCGTGCGTGAGGCCGGACTGGGCCATGGTCCAGTCGGCGTCGACGCTGGTCAGGCGTTCGTCCTGGAAGTGGACGGGCTTGCCGACGCGGGACTCCAGCCGGGCCGCGAAGGCGCGGACGAGTCTGGCGCGGGGGCCCTCGCTGTCGTCCATGTTGAGGGGCAGGCCGACGACGAGCGCGCCGGCGTTGTGGTCGGCTGCGGCCTTGGCGACGGCGTCGATCAGGGCCTCGCCCGTCGCTCCTGCGCCCATCGGCTTCTCGAGGACGTCCAGGGGCGAGACGAAGCGCGTCTCGGTGTCGCCGACGGCCAGGCCGGTGCGTTTATCGCCGAGATCGACGCAGAGGAGGCGCATGGGAATCGGCCCCGCGCGATCAGTGCACGCTCACGAGCCCCCGGCCTGTGCGGTCGATCAGCCCGTCGTCGTGCAGGGCCACGGGGTGGCTGGGCGCGGCGTCGGGGTTCTCGCCTGGGAGCGGGCAGAAGCGCGAGCCGGCCATGGGCAGGCGCTTGTTGACGTCGCTGTGGGGCATGAACGGGCGGACGAACACCGCGAGCGCCGCGAGCCCGACGTTGAGGGCGAGCATCTGCCAGATCGCGGTCCAGCCCATGTGGACGAAGACGGCCGTGGAGACGACCAGGAGAATGGCGACGGGGATGAGGCCGCCCCAGGCGAGTTTGAGCACCTGGTCGTAGCGGATGCGGGGCACGGTCCAGCGGATGACCATCTCGAAGCAGACGATGAGGACGACCTTGGTGAAGAGGACGGCGAACTTCACGAGGGCCGGCAGGAGGCCGACGGCCTCGGGGTGGGTCCACTTGACCAAGGGCAGGTGGTAGCCGCCGAAGAACAGCACGCACAGGATCGCCGCGCTGGTGATCATGTGGGCGTATTCGGCGAGGAAGAAGAGGGCGAACCGCATCGAGGAGTACTCGGTGTGGTAGCCGCCGACGAGTTCCTGTTCGGCTTCGGCGTTGTCGAAGGGGGCGCGGTTGGCCTCGGCGAGGATGCAGACGAAGAACAGCAGCGCCGCGAGCGGCATGCTCAGGACGAGCCACCCATCCGAGATCTGCATCTCGGTGAGGCGGTCGGGCTGGACTGTTCCGGTGAGGATGACGACGGCGAGGATGGAGAGGCCGAGGGGGATCTCGTAGGAGATCATGCCGGCGGTGCAGCGGAGCGCGCCGAGGAAGGAGTACTTGTTGTTGGAGGCCCAGCCGCCGAGCGTCACGCCGTAGACGCCGAGGGAGGCGACGGCGAGGACCCAGATGAGGCCGATGTTGACGTTGGCGCCGACGACCTGCGCCGGGCCGCCCTCGGTGATGAGGAAGCCGAAGGGCTCGAGCCGGCCGACATCGACCCATCCGCCCCAGGGGATCACGGCCCAGCCGATGAGGGCGGGGATGATGATGGCGACGGGGCCGAGGGTGAAGAGGGCCTTGTCGGCGCCGTTGGGGGCGTAGTCCTCCTTGAGGAGGAACTTGAGGCCGTCGGCGAGGGACTGGCCGAGGCCCCAGAAGCCGAACTTGATGGGGAGGATGCCGAAGTCGAAGCCGACGCGGTTGGGGCCGATGCGGTCCTGGATGTAGGCGGAGATCTTGCGTTCGAAGTAGATGAGGTAGGCGCACGTGACGAGGATCACGTGGATCACGATGGCGATCGTGAGGATGGAGACGAAGGTCTGGGCGGTCATCAGGGGGGCCATGGGGCCGACATCGTAGCAGCCCGGATGGCTCCGCCCGTCAGGTCGGGCATGCATGGCGCCAACCATGCGCACAGTCGGCGCCGGCGGTGTTTCAGGGCCGTTGGGACGGCCCGAGGTTCATTCCGAACCCGCACCCCGCTCCGCAGAACCGGCGGTCGCCGTGGCCACTGCCGACCCGTCAGGGGGACGGCTTCAGAGGAGCGAGCGGCGGCGGCGGGCGCCCATGACCAGCAGGCCCAGGCCGGCGAGGCCCGCGCCCGTGGGCAGGGGGACGACCGGCGTCGGCACCGGGTCATCGCCACGCTCGACGAACGTCTTGCTGCTGCCCTCACCCGGGTTGGCCCATGTGGCGTCGGGGCTCACGCTCATCGCGCGGACGCCGATCAGGTCGAGGTCCGCGAGCGTCAGGCCGTTCTTGAGGTTCATCGTGAAGGTGAACGAGTCGTAGAAGTTCGCCGCGGCGCCGACCGAGCCGATGCCCAGCCCGAACTGGAACGCCTGGCCAAGCCCGCCGCCCTGCACGTTGGAGGAGTTCAACTGCAACTTGGTGATCGCGCTGCCGGAGAAGTCGCTGAGGCCATAGCCGGTGTTGGCGTTCGCCACGCCGAAGTTCATGTAGAACCCGACGATGTCGCCGTTGTTGGGCGACGAGTCGGCGACGGCGACGGCGAACGTGAGCAGGTTGGGCGTGTTGTCGTGGACGGTGACGCTGTACAGCATCGCCTCGCTGCCGGTGTTGGTATTGACGTTGAAGTGAACGGTCGCGCCGTGAGCGGCCGCGGCGGACAGCAGGGACAGAAAACACACCTGGCGGTTCATGAACATATTCCTTGATCTGGTTTGGCGGTTGGCGAGCCTCGGGAAGCGTACCTCGCCGACGTTGGCGGTCAAGAAGGTCCGGGCCAGAATTCTGGCTTGTCATGCCCGCGCAGGCGGCGCACTCGCACCGTCTGATAATGGGGCTCAACAGCCGGAATTGAAGCGCCCGAGAAGCAGACTCAAGTCTCCGAAGCCCACCAGTCCGTCGCCGTCCAAATCTGCGGGGATCTCCCCGGCATCGGCCGAATCGTTGAATTGATCAATCAGGATCGCCAGGTCGGCAAAGCCGATCCGTGCGTCGGCGTTCAGGTCCTCCGGGCAGCCGGGGCGGCGGAAGATGTTGATCTGGCGCAAGTGCAGCGGTGGCTGGCTCTGGTTCACCGGCACGCCCACGGCCGCGAGGTCCGGCGCGCCGTCGCCGTCGAAGTCGCCCACCACCATCGATGTATAGGTATGCGCGAGCCGGGTGTTCGCGCTGTCGCCGTCGCCCGACGGGTCGAGGGTGAAGAGCGTCTCGAGGACCGATCCATCCGCGAGCGAAACGACCAGCGCGCGGTCTTCGGTCGCCGGGGGCTGGCCGCCGATCGAGACCGGGAATGGGCCGATCACCACCTCGGGCGCGCCGTCGGCGTTGACGTCTCCGAGCGAGACGATGACGGGCGGGGTGTTGCTTCTGGGCGGGATGTCGATGGTGCGGATGACGTCGCCCGACTCGGGCGAGACCAGTTCGAGCGAGGCGACGAAGTCCGTGCCGTTGAAGAACTGGCGCCACAGGGCGATGTCCGCCAGGCCGTCGCCGTCGAGGTCGCCGACGAACGGCGCGGGGGGTTTGCCGAGGGAGTCGGAGACGACGAAGGCGTTGGCGAGGTCCAGGGCCGCGGACGTGACGACGGTGAGCAGCGGCGGTCCGGGCGGGCCTGCGCGGGTGGTGAGGGCGGCGTCGTCGAATCCGTCGCCGTCGGTGTCGCCGACGTTGACGATGTGGACCGCCGCGGCGACGACGTCGCCCGTGAAGGTCGTGGATGCGACGCGCG
Organism: Phycisphaerales bacterium; assembly: GCA_016742055.1. Lineage (GTDB taxonomy): Bacteria > Planctomycetota > Phycisphaerae > Phycisphaerales > UBA1924 > JACVCK01. The sequence continues at coordinate 13,789 of JACVCK010000023.1, read as the reverse complement.
AGCCGTCGGCGCCGGAGTGCAGGCGCAGCGAGCCGATGTAATCGCCGCCCTGAAACACGGGGCGCGTGGTGATGAGCAGGTCGCGCACGCCGTCGCCGGTCCAGTCGCCCACGTAGCAGGACGAATAGCCGAACGAGCGTCCCGGCGTATCGCCGACGATCCGATGCAGCAGCGCGCCCGTCGCGCCGTCGAACACGCTGACGGCGCCGACGCTGAACTCGTTCACCCCGTCCCCATTGAGGTCCACGTTCTCGAACGGCGCGCTGACGGCGATCTCGGCGCGCCCGTCGCCGTTCAGGTCGGCCGCGGCCAGTTGCGTGCCGAACGAGCCGAGGTTCAGCCCCGTTCCCTGAGCGCTGGGCGTGGGCGACGCCAGTTCGCGCAGCAGTCCGCCCGTGCGCCCAGAGATCACCAGCACGACCGCGCGACGCACGCCCAGCGGGCCCGAGGCCGCCGAGCCCGCGCAGTCCACGAGTTGGCACTCGGGCGCGCCGATCACCAGGTCGTCCGCGCCGTCGCCATCGACGTCCGCGGCGATCACCCAGTTCCGCCCCGTCTGCAGCGGCGAGCCGAAGCCGACGGCGTCCGCGGGATCGTGCGGGATCAGGTTCTGCCGCCAGAGCGTGGACCGGGGTGGGCGCTCGTCGGCGAACGCGGCCCCGACGGGCGTCAGCAAGGCGGCGATGGCGAGAGGAAGGGCGCGGGGGGTCACAAGGGTCTCCGGGGCAGGAAATTCGGCCTCGAAGGCCGCCGCCGCGCCGGTCCAGAGGATACGGGGCCCGGCACGGCGCGGTTTCCGCACCGGGTGAAACCCGCGTCGGCGGATTTGCCTTCCCTTCGGAGGAATCTCACTGTAGATTCGAGCCGTTCCGCGGCGTCGCGGGGAAAGCGTCTTGTGGGAGCCAAGCCAGCCATGCACATGAACAAGAACCGAATCGTCCGCGCCGTGTTCGCCTTCGCCGGCCTCGTCGTGCCCCTCTCGCCGGTCTGCGGCGCCGACGCCGGGCCGACGATCCACTTCATGAAGGACGCCCGCCCCCTCGCGATCGACCGGTCGGCCATCGCGGTCTTCGGCGGGGCCGACCGCTCGATGTCGCTCGCCTCGATGGGCGTGGCGCCGGAGCGCGCCCGGGAGTGGCCCATCGCGGGCTGGTCGCTGGTGGAGCAGATCGGCGCGCCGGACGACGCGGCGATCGTCGCCGAGGTCGCACGCCTGTCGGGCGGGCGCGGGCTGGACTTCGTCACGCCTGTGTTTATTGGCGAGGACGGCGGCCCGCTGTTCCCGACGCCGGACATCCTCGCGGGCTTCGACCCCGCGCTCACGCCGGCGCAGGTGGACGCCATCGTCGGTGCGCTGGGCGCGGGGACGGTGGTGGAGCGCGACTTCGGCGGGATGCCCGGCGCGGTGCGGATCGCCAGCGGGATGCGCAACGGGCTGGACGTGCTCGAGGCCGCGGCGTCGCTCGCGCGGCGGCCTGAGGCGCTCTGGGCCGAGCCGGACATGGTGTTCACCGGGGGCGGGTCTCTTCTACCCAACGACGAGTTCTTCTCGCTGTGCTGGGGCCTGCACAACACAGGGCAGACCGGCGGGCTCCCGGGCTTCGACATGGACGCCGCGGAGGCGTGGGACATCACGCTGGGCGATCCGTCCGTGATCGTGCTGGTCATCGACACGGGCGTGCAGCAGAACCACCCGGACATCAACCAGGTCGCCGGCGCCGACCTGACCAGCGACGGCCCCGGCACGGGCGGCCCTGTCAACTCCTTCGACAACCACGGCACGCCGGTGGCCGGCTGCGTCTCGGGGATCATCAACAACTCGATCGGCGCCGTGGGCGTGGCTCCCGAGACGCGGAGCGCCTCGGCCCGGACGTTCATCGCCGTGAACGCGAGCGGCAACTGGACCTCCACCGCCTCGTGGACGGTCAACGCGCTGGCGTTCGGCGAGTCGATCGGCGCCCGCGTGTCCAACAACAGCAACTACTACGGCTTCTCGTCGTCGACGATTGCGAACAAGTACGCCCAGACCCGCGACGACGGGATGGTGCACTTCGCCTCCGCCGGCAACGACGCCCTGCCCACGATTTCGTACCCATCCAGTCTGCCGTCGGTGAACTCGGTCGCCTCCGTCGCCCACAACGGGGCGTTGTCCTCGTTCAGCAACTTCGGCGTGGGCCTCGCCTTCTCCGCGCCGGGGACCTCGATCGTCAGCGCCGACCGCACCGGAGCCGCCGGCTACGTCAACGGCTCCTACGTCATCATCAGCGGCACGTCGTTCGCTTCGCCGTACACCGCGGGCGTCGCGGCGCTGGTCCTGAGCGTCAACCCCTCGCTCACCGCGCCGGAGGTCGAAGCGATCCTGCAGGGCGCCTGCACCGACCTGGGCGCCCTCGGCTACGACACCGTCTACGGGCACGGCATGGTCAACGCCCATCGCAGCGTGATGGACGCCACCGTCTGCGTGGGCGACATCGACATGGACGACTTCATCGGCTTCACGGACCTCAACATCATCGTCTCGTCGTTCAACACCGCTCTGGGGGAGATCGGCTACAACCCCGCCGCCGACCTGGACGGCGACCATTTCATCGGTTTCTCCGACCTGAACATTGTGGTGTCCGCGTTCAACACCGACTGCCCGTGACGGCGGATCCCGGGGCCGGCCCCGGGCCCCGGCGGACCCGCCCGAGGCCCATCCGCGCCCCCGCTACAATCCCGGGCCCATGCGGTGGAGCCCCGAGCACGACGAGCGATTCCGCGCCGCGTACAGCGGCAAGCGCGTGTGCATCACGGGCGGCGCGGGCTTCATCGGCGCGCACCTGGCCGAGGCGCTCGTGGACCTTGGCGCGTTTGTGGTGATCGTCGACGATTTGTCCGCCCACGAAGCCGACGCCGACGATGCCCCCGACGCCATTTCCGAACTCCTGGAGGGCGCGCCTGAGCACGTCCGCTTCGTGCACGCCTCCATCCTCGACACCCACGCGCTCGACGACGCGATGGAGCGCGTACGCCTCGTGTTCCATCTGGCGGCGATCTCGAGTCTGCCCGAGTCCCTGCGGGATCCCGACCGCGCGTTCCGCGTCAACGATCGGGGGACGTTCGAGGTCTGCTCGTCCGCGCAGGTCGCCGGCGCCAAGCGGATCGTGTACGCCGCGTCCAGCAGCGCCTACGGCGACGCGGGGTCCGGGCCTGTCGCTGAGTCGCACGCGCCCTCGCCCCTTTCGCCTTACGCCGCGTCCAAACTCGCCGGCGAGCACGTGGTGAGCGCCTGGGCGCGGTCCTTCGGCCTGCCGGGCGTGTCGCTGCGTCTTTTCAACGTCTACGGCCCGCGCCAGCGCGTCGGCGCCGGGGACGAGGGGGCCGTGGTGGCGTCGTTCCTGCACCGCGCGAAGCGGGGGCAGGCGCCCGAGATCTTCGGCGACGGCTCCCAGACCCGCGACTTCATCCACGTGGATGACGTCGTCCTGGCGATGCTCCTGGCCGGCGCCGCCGAGGGCGAACTCCGCGGGCAGGCGGTCAACGTCGGCACGGGGCGCGCGGTCACCATCAACGACTTGGCGCGGCTCGCGGCGGAGGCGTGCGGCCGGCCGGACCTCCGCCCCCGGCGCCTGCCCCCGCGCGAGGGCGACATCCTCCACAGCCGCGCCGACACGGAACTGGCGCGGACGCTCCTGGGGTTCGAAGCGGCCATACCGCTGAGCGACGGGCTCGCGCGAACGCTGGAGGGCCCCCGGGGAAACGGGCTCAGGACCGGCGCTCGCCTTGAAGCGCCGGTCCGGGGCGCGGCCGTGGCCCATCGCTGAGCATCGGCGGGGGTTCCGCTACCATCGATCCCTATGAACCACTCGATCCGAGGCGGCGTCGGCTCGATCCGCTGGGGCGCGCTCCTGTTCAGCGTGCCCTACACACTCCTCTGGGCGCGCGCCCTGGTCAACGACGGGCGCGACGCGTCGGCCATCCTGCTGGTCGTCGCGCACGGCGCCGCGCTCTTGTGGGGCCTGGCGTGGTCCGACAAGGTGGACGTCTCCCGATCCATCTCGCCCCGCGCCGGAGCGCTCCAGCGCTGGACGCTCCTGGGCGCCGACCCCATCGCCCCGGCGGTCGCCATCCTCGGCTTTTTCGCGATCACTCCCGCCCTTGCGCTGCTCGCGGTGGACTGGCGCGCCGGCGCCGCCGTTGGCGCGATGCTCGTGGGCCTTGCGCTGTTCGCCACTTCACGCCGTTCTCGGAAGTTCTCGATGGCCGAGGCCTTGCTGCCCCTGATCATCCTCGTGGCGCCGGCGCTCGTCTTGGGCGAGGGGCCCCGATGGTCGGCGCCGGAGGGTGAGTCGCCCGCGTCTGAACTCTTTGGGGCCGCGGTCTACGGCGCCACGTTCCTCGGCGCCGTGGCGCTGGGGCTGATCGTCCTGTTCGCGGCGCTGCGGGACCGGGTGCGCGACCTGGCGGACGGCCTGGCGACCACCGCGACGCGCGCCGGGGAGCGGGGGGCCTCGTTCGTCGCGGCGCTGTGGCTCAGCGCGGTGGTGGCGCTGGCGTCGATGGGCTGCGGGTGGGGCTGGTGGTCGTGGGCGGTTCCCGCGGCGGCGGGCCTCGGCGCCGCGTGGTGCGCCGGGGCGATGGCCCGGGCAGACTGGCGTGCGGCGGCCATCCGGGCGGCGATGAGCCATGCGCCGCTGGCGGCGGCTCTGGCGCTGACGGCCGCCTGAGCGCCCGCCTCGCACAGGAAGTGAACCCGGATCAGGACGCGGGCTTGCGCGGGCGCAGGAACGGCGGCGTCTCGACGTGGAGTTCGGGCTCCTCGTCTTCCTCTTCCTCTTCCTCCTCGTCATCCTCTTCGTCGGCGTCCTCGTCCTCGTCTTCTTCTTCTTCTTCTTCTTCTTCTTCTTCTTCTTCGCCTTCGTCTTCCTCGTCTTCTTCGCCGTCTTCCTCGTCCTCTTCGTACTCCTCCTCTTCCTCCTCTTCGCCCTCATCCTCTTCGGACTCGTCCCACTCTTCCTCGTCGTCTTCGGACTCCGACTCTTCATCCTCTTCCTCGTCGGCGTCCTCGTCTTCGTCCTCTTCGCCCAAGCCCTCGTCCTCTTCCTCTTCTTCCTCGTCCCAACTCTCTTCTTCGTCTTCGTCGCGCGCGCCGAGCGCGGCCGGGGCGTTCCCGCCCGCGGGCGCGGGCTTGTCGGAGGGGTCGAAGTCCTCGTCGCCGTCGTCGTCCGACGGGCCGCGGTCGAGGCCGGTGGTCGCGGGGCCCGCGCCGTCCTCTTCGATCTCGTCGTCGTAGTAGCGTGGGGAGGGGCGCTCTTCGGGGGCCTTGGGGGCGAAGAGCGTTCCCCCGGCGGCCGCGGCGTCGCGGGCGGCCTGCTCCTTCATCGCCGCCCATTCTTCGGGCGAGATCATGACCTCGCGGGCGACGGAGCCCTTGTGCTCGCCGATGACGCCGGCGATGCCCATGAGTTCGATGAGTCGGCTGGCGCGGGTGTAGCCGATGGCGAGCCGGCGCTGGAGGAGCGAGACGCTGCCGCGCCCGGACTCGATGACGATCTCGACGGCCTTCTCGAAGAGCGAGTCTTCCTGCGCGACCTTGTTCCAGTCGCGTCCGACGCCGTCGGGCGTTCCCGAGGAGTTGAGGTCCACGCCGTTGACGGGCGCGGCCTCGCCCGGCGAGCGGAGTTGCATGAGCGAGCGCTCGAAGGTCGGCGCCGCGACGTCCTTCATGAAGCGGACGACGCGCCGGATCTCGCGGTCTTCGACGAGGGTGCCCTGCGCGCGGACGACCTTGCTGGAGCGTGGCGAGAGGAACAGCATGTCGCCCTGGCCGAGGAGGACCTCGCCGCCCTTCTGGTCCATGACGATGCGGCTGTCCATGCCGCTGGCGACCTTGAAGCAGATGCGCGCGGGCATGTTGCTCTTGATGAGGCCGGTGACGACGTTGGCCTGGGGGCGCTGGGTGGCGAGGATGAGGTGGATGCCGACGGCGCGGGCCTTCTGCGCGATGCGCACGATGGAGGTTTCGACCTCCTTGTGCGTCATCATCAGGTCGGCCAACTCGTCGATCATGTACACGATACGGGGCAGTTTGCGCGGGATCTTGGCTTCTTCGATCTCGTTGGTGGGCCTCAGGCGGTCCTTGAGTTCTTCCCAGGTGAGTTCGTTGTAGGAGTCGATGTCGCGGCAGCCGGCCTCGGCCAGAAGTTCGTAGCGTTCGTCCATCTTGGTGACGGCCCATTCGAGGATCGCCGCGGCCTTGCCCATCTCGGTGACGACGGGGCACATGAGGTGCGGGATGTCCTTGAACTGGCTCATCTCGACCATCTTGGGATCGACGAGGACCATCTTCAGTTCGCTGGGTTTCTTGGTGTAGAGGAAGCCCATGATGATGGCGTTGATGGCGACGGACTTGCCGGAGCCGGTGGTGCCGGCGATGAGCATGTGGGGCATGCTCGCGAGGTCGTAGATGAGCGGGGCGCCGCTGGCGTCCTTGCCCAGGAACGTGGGCAGGCGCATGTTCTTGGTCTTCTCCGAGACGCTCATCAACTCCTTGAGCCGGACCTTTTCCTTCTCGAGGTTCGGCGCCTCGATGCCGACGGTGTCGCGCCCCTCGATGTTGGCGACGATGCGGATGCTCACGACCTTCATCGCGCGGGCCAGGTCCTGCGAGATCGCGGTCAACTGGCTGACCTTGGTGCCGGGCGCGAGTTTCACCTCGTACATGGTGATGACCGGGCCCGAGTCGATGCCCACCACCTCGCCGTCGATCTTGTAGACGCGCAGCGCTTCTTCGAGGCAGGTCGCCTGCTCGCGCACGTAGTTCTCGAGTTTGCCCGAGTAGTTCTCCTCCGGCTCCTCCAGGAGTTCGAGCGAGGGGAACTTGTACTCGGTCATCTCCGTGTCCTGCGCGCGGAGGTCTTCGAGGTCCTCCAGCGTCGCGGCACGGCGCGTCTCGGCGGCCAGACGCACCGGCAACTTCGCCATCTTCGCGCGCAGCGCGTCCGGGTCGAAGACCTGCGGCGCTCCGGGCAGGTCCTCGGCGTCGTCTGCTTCGGCGACGGCGCCGTCGTCGCCCTCATCCTCCGGCTCGGGCCGGCGGGCCGGCTTCTTCGCGGGCTTCTCCGGGGGCGCGGCGGCGCGCGACGGCTTGACCTTCGCGGCCTTCGGGCGCGCCATGCGCTCGTCGTCGTCCACGTCGTTCTCGCGCACCCTGGCGGCGGCACGCGCCGCGCGCCGCTCCGCGTGCGCATCGAGCCGCTCGCGGACCCGCGTGTAGAGCCCGCCGGCGCCCGCGCCGGTGCGCTGCAGGACCCACTTCGGCGCCAGCGCCACCCACACGTCGTAGGCGACCGTGGCGCCGATCAGCCCGAGGAACAGCAGCCAAAGCCCCGCGCCCAGGCCGCCGAACCGCCCCGTCAGTTCCGTCACGCCCCAGATGGCGACCAGGCCGCCCGCGCCCTCGGGCGCGCTGCTCCAGCGCGGCGCCAGGAGGGCGTGGAAGCCCGCCACCACCAGCGCGAACAGGCCCGCGCCGAGCGATCGAACACCGAGTTGGCCCACCGGTCGGCCCGACGCCGACATCCCCAGCCACAGCCCCGCCGTGCCCAGGAGGACCCAGGCCCCGATCCCGAACACGCTGAACGCCTGGTGCGCCAGCCACGCGCCCACCGGGCCGCACCAGTTCTGCACCGGGTCGTTCAAGGGCGCCGAGGCGTGCCCCGGGCCGTCAAAGCGGTTGAACGTCAGCATGGCGGCGAGGACGAACATCCAGAGCGCGGCGCCGAGGAGCCAGCCCAGCCGGAATCCGATCGGGTCCTCGCGGTTCCAGAGCCCGAAGAACGTGGTTGCGGTGCGCGACATATGGGGCCGTTATCGGCGATCGGCCCACCTGCGCAAGAATCGCCCAGAAGCCCTGCGAGAACCCGGCTCAGGCGCCGTCCCGAACGTGCCCTGCCGGCCCCGCGCCCAGTTGGGCGTCCTCCCGTGCGCGATCGGACGATTCGTTCGGCTCGTGCCGGGCAGCGCCGATCAGGGGGGCCTCGATGTCGCAGACCACGCCCCCCGGTTCGAATCGGATTCGGCACTCGCCGCCCGTCTCGTACCGCACGCCGCCCTCGATCAGTTCCGAGCCGAACCCCCGCCGCCCGGGCGCCGCCACGGGGGGACCACCGGATTCCCGCCAGGTGAGGATCAGCCGCTCGGCGCCGCGCTCGCCACGTTCGGTCCGCCAGGCGACGCGAACGCGCCCCTGACCGTTGGAGAGGGACCCATACTTGGCGGCGTTGGTGGCCAGTTCGTGGAGCGCGATGCAGAGTGTGGAGGCGACGCGTGCGGGGAGGATGACGGAGGGCCCGTCGAGTTCGACGCGCTCGGGGGCGCCGTCGGCGTCGCGCCCCGCGCCCTCCCGGTAGGGCGCGAGGGTGACGTTCAGGAGGTCGCGCAGGTCGGCGCTCTCCCAGGCGTGGTTGGCGAGCAGTTCGTGCAGGCGCGCGAGGGCGTGCAAGCGGCCGGAGACGCTCTCGACCAGGGCCGGGACCGAGTCGGTCCGGCGGGCCGACTCGGTGAGGATCGCCATGACGGCGAACAGGTTGTTCTTGACCCTGTGGTCCAGTTCGCGGGTCATGAGCCGGCGCTGTCGGTCGGCCCGGGCGCGTTCGGTGATATCCCGGATGAACCCGGTGAACCGGGGCGGCCGGTGCACGCCGATCCGCGAGATCGAGACCTCCACCGGGAACGACGAGCCGTCGGCGCGGAGCGCCTCGGTCTCGAAGCGACGCCCCACCGGCGCGCCGGAGGCGACCGACTCCGCGTAGCGGCGCACGGCCGCGCGGCACGCCTCGCGCTGCGGCTCGACGATGATCAGTTCCGCCAGGGCAGCGCCCACGGCCTCGTGGCGTGTGCGCCCGAACATCCGCTCGGCCGTCGCGTTCCACTCGATCACCCGCCCGTGGTGGTCCATGGTGATGATCGCGTCCAGCGCCGACTCCAGGATCGCGCTCTTACGCGCTTCGGATTCGGCAAGGTCGCTTTGCGACGCCCGGAGCGCGGCCGCGTCGGCCTCGGCTCGATCGGCGGCGAGGGTCTGCGAGCGCGCCAGCCAGAACAGCAGGCCCGTGATGATCAGGCCCGAGCCCACCACGATCCCCGTGACGTTCCCGGCGTTGGCGCGGAAAAACGCCTCGCCGGGTTGGAAGTTCGCCTTCCAAAGGAGCCCGCCGGGCTCCAGAGTTTCCAGGCGCGACAGGCCGGCCGTGTCGGCGTTGCGGAAGCCCGGCGACTGGTGGATGCGTCGTCCGCGAGGACGGTCCGAGGCGTCCCAGAGCGAGAACTCGGGCGGGGCTTCGACGTCGGCGAGGGCCGCCTCGAAGAACGCCTCGCAACGCAGGCGGGCGAGGATGAACCCCCGGATCGTCGCCCGTCGCTCCGCCTCGGTCGGAGGCGTCCGCGCGCCGTCGTACAGCGGGACGATCAGGCACAGATCGGGCGCCTTGTGGCCGCCCTGGCGCAACTGCGGCATGGGCACGCTGGCGGGGATGCCCCGGTCGATCGCCCTCGCCAGCGCGATCCGCACGGCGTCGATCTCCAAGGGATCGTCCATCGGACCGGCGGGCTCGGTGTACGTCAGCAGCAGGGCCTCGGGATCGATCGCGTTGTCCCACCGGCGGAGGCCCGCCGCCTGACGCCCCGCTCGCCACTCGACGTAGGAGATCGTCGCCACGCCGGGGTACTGGCCCGACAGGTTCAACTGATCGACGAACCGTCGAAACTCCACGTCGCTGACGAACTCGCTCGCGATGAACAGGCCGGTCGTCGCGTCGAGCATCGCCAGGCAGGCGCGGAGTTCCTGCGTGATCGCGGCGCCGGCCTGAATGGCGCCGCGCGCGAAACGCTCTCGCTCCCGCGCCGCGTACGAGCGCTCGAGATGCCACGCGGCGCCCGCCGTGGCGAGCAGGCCCGCGAACAGCGCCAGTAGCGGCATGAGTTTGCGGAGTGTCAACGACGCCGGCGCTCTTTCGACCGCCGCCCCTTGCTACGGACTTCGTCGGGTCAGATGGCGCCTTGGCCAACCTCTGCTGCGGGGAAGCCCTTATGATAGCGGCTCGGCGCCGGGGCGAACGCCCGAACGCTCACACGCCCGTGGAGCCGAATCCGCCCTCGCCCCGAGTTCGTGCGGCCTCCCGCTTGGTCGATCGGACCACCACCTCGGGCCACGGGGCGTCCAGATCGTCGGTTTCCTGCACATCCGCGTGGGCGACGGGCGCGATCACCAACTGCGCGATGCGCATGCCGGGTTCGACAGTGAAGGGCTCCAGGCCCAGGTTGATCAGCGCCACGCGCACCTCGCCCCGGTAGTCCGCATCGATCGTTCCCGGCGCGTTGGGGAGCGTGACGCCGTGCCGGCTCGCGAGCCCGGAGCGCGGGCGCACCTGCGCTTCCCATCCGGGGGCGAGCGCCATCGCGAAGCCGCAGGGGATGAGGGCGATGCGACCGGGCTCGATCGTGACCGGCGCATCGAGGCACGCGCTCAGGTCCATCCCCGCCGCGAGCGCCGTCTGATACTCCGGAACGCGCGCGCCGGGGCGCAATCGGCGGAAGCGCATGACCGTATAGAAAGGATCGCGGCTCGAGGGCGTGGGCATGCTCCGAGAGTCGCGGCGGCGCGGCGCGGCGTCAAGCGATGCGGGCGCCGCAGATCCGGCGAACCAAGGAACAAGGGAAACCCGGCGTCAGGCCAGGTGCACGAGCGTGGGCCGGCCCAGTTCGACCTGGACGTTGTCCACGTGCGCCGTCTCGGCCCGGTCGATGGCGTGGTCGAGCGAGTCGATCATGCGCCGGGTCGCGGCGATCGCGTTGTCGATCGCGGACCGGCCGGTGACCGCCTTGAAGGCGTCGGTGCGCCGGAGGGACGAGAGTTCATGCTCGGTCTGGGCCTTGGCCTCCAGCAGTCGCTGGAGGATCTGCTCGGCCCGGTCCTTGGCCGCGTGCGTCTCGTCGACAAGCCGCTGCTTTTCGCTGAGGACCATGCTGGGTGCGCTCCGTTGGCGGTTTCGGTCGGCCTTGGACCGAAGCGGCCGGGCACAGGGAGGAGGGGAGGGGAACGCGTATTGTCCGCGCCGGACCCGGTGGGTCAAGCCGCGCTTAACCCGGCGCTCGCAATCTTTGGAAGGTCTTTGTTCGTGTTATCGGGCTTGGGGCCCGCTTCCCCCACGCCCTGGGCGTGGTTTCGGATGAGGCGGAGCACCTTGTCCCGATCGGGGGACCAGCGCGCCGCCGACAGGTCTTCCACCAGTTGGGCCATCCGGCGGGGCAGGATTTCGGAGGGGTCGGCCGCCCAGGCCATGACGCCCGCGGCCGGGGTGGGCCGGAGCGACTCGCTCGCGTGGGCGAGTTCCTCGTTGAGTTTCTCGCCCGGTCGGGCGCCGGTGAAGACCACGTCGATCATTGGGGCGCCGGCGCCGGCGTTTTCGTTGGGGCCCGGGGCGTCGGGCGCGAAGCGGGGCTCCATGCCGTGGAGCCGGACGAACCGCTCCGCGAGTTCGACGATCCGGATCGGCTCGCCCATGTCGAGGACGAACACGCTCGCGCCGGCCGCTTCCTGCTCCGTGAGGGCGCCCGCCTGGATCACCAGCGACGCCGCTTCGCGGATGGTCATGAAGTAGCGCGTCATCTCGGGGTGCGTCACGGTGATGGGTCCGCCCTCGGCGAGTTGGCGCGTCCAGATCGGGATCACCGAGCAGGCCGAGCCCAAGACGTTGCCGAAGCGGACCATGCAGGATCGCATCCCGCTGGATCGCCCGTTGAGCGAGCGGACGTACAACTCGGCGAAGCGCTTGGTCGCGCCCATCACCGAGCGGGGGTTGACGGCCTTGTCGGTCGAGATCATCACGAAGCGTTCGGCGCCGCAGTCCGCGGAGGCGTCCGCGATGCTGCGGGTGCCGAAGAAGTTGTTGTTGACCGCGTGGGAGGGGTGGTCCTCCATGAGGGTGACGTGCTTGTGGGCCGCGGCGTGGAAAACCACCTGCGGACGCAGGCGCTGCAGCCACGCCGCCGTGCTTTCGTGCTCGACCACGTCGTGGAGCATGGCCTTGCGGGGCACGCGGGGGAAGCGTGCGGCGAGTTGGCGGTCGATCTCAAAGAGGGCGTTCTCGGAGCGCTCCATCAGGATGATGGACTCGGGCTGGAACCCGGCGACGATCCGCGCCAGTTCCGAGCCGATGGAGCCGCCGGCGCCGGTGATGAGGACGCGCTTGCCGGTCAGGGCGCGCCGGGCGCGGGCGATGGCCGACGCGTCCAGCGCCGCGCCGCCCCGGCCGATCAGCGCCTCGGGGTCCAGGTCCGCGCCGATGCCCGTGGGCGTCGCCGGCGCCGCGTCGAACGCGCACGGGAGTTGCACGAGGCGGAGGCCGATGGTCCGCGCAATGGTGGACGCCCGCGCCGCGGCCTCGCGCAGGGGGCTCGGCAGGCAGACCACCAGGGTCCGGATGCCAAGCCGCACGTGGGCTGTCGCGAGGTCTTCGAGCGTGCCGAGGTGTTCGATGGCGCCGACGCTGGCGAGGGCGCCCGGTGCGACAGGGCCGGGCGTCGCCACGCCGCAGACCGTGCCCAGACCTGACGCGAGGGCCCAGGCGTGCGTGGGCGCGAGCGTCTCGGGGGTGGCGACGAGGGCGACCCTTCCGGGCGCTTGGTGCTGAGGTTGGCCTTTGAAGTTGGGCATGGGTCCTCGGGCCGCAGGCGTCGTGGCGGGGCCTGGTTCCGGGTTGGGGTTCGGTCTCAGCGCGGATGGTGCGCCAACGGGGAATATCGGTCCGGGGACGGGGGCGCCCGAAGTTTCCCGACGGTCCGGCCGGCGTCCACCCGACCGGGGGAGCGTCGGGGCGGCGGCTAGAATCGCCCCCATGCCAGCGGCCCAGCACCCTGACCAATCCCGAACTTATTACGTCTCGACGCCGATCTACTACGTGAACGACCGGCCGCACATCGGCCACTGCTACACCTCGCTCCTGGCGGACGTGGAGGCGCGCCTGGCGCGGCTGACGGGGCGGGACGTGTTCTTCCTGACCGGCACCGACGAGCACGCGGAGAAGGTGGTGTCGTCGGCGGCGGCGCACGGGGTGACGCCGATCGAGTGGGCGGACCGCAACGCCGCGGCGTTCCAGGAGGCGTTCCGGTTCTTCAACCTGAGTTTCGACGACTTCATCCGCACGACGCAGCGCCGGCACATCGAGAAGGTGGAGGGGTACATCCGCCGCCTGCAGGCGTCCGGCGCGATCTATCAGGGGGATTACGAGGGCTGGTGGGACGAGTCGCAGGAGGAGTACCTCACGGAGACCACGGCGCGGGAGTCGAACTTCAAGAGCCCGGTGAGCAAGAAGCCGCTGGTCCGCCGGCGTGAGAAGAACTACTTCTTCAAACTCTCGGCGTACGAGGCGAAACTGCTGGCGCACATCGAGGCCAATCCCTCTTTCATCCTGCCCGAAGCGCGCCGCAACGAGGTGGTGGGGCGGATCCGTCAGGGGCTGCAGGACGTTCCGGTCTCTCGGGCCGCGGCGCCCGGATCGACGCCCTGGGGCATCCTCATGCCCGACGACCCCGGGCACCGTGTGTACGTCTGGATCGACGCGCTCTTCAATTATCTGAGCGCCGTGGACACGCCGGATCGGCGCCTGCCACTGTTACACATCTGACGCTGCCGCCGACCTTACGCGAGTAGTGCCGTAGTGTCGATCTAGCGTTCGAAACAGAACCGATTAAGTGTCCGCAGCAGGGGGCGGGCAGACTAGCACTACAGCTCTGTTAAGAGACACACTCA
>JACVCK010000231.1 GCA_016742055.1 Phycisphaerales bacterium | reverse complement strand
CGCATCTCCCCCCCAAAAATTCCCACCAAAAAGTGCCCCCACGCGACTTCCCAACCCCCCCAGCCCGGGGGGCACGGCCCCCAAACCCAGCGCCCCCGCCCCCCCCGGGGTGGGGGGGGGCGGCACCCCCGCAGGGGCCCCCAAGCGCGAAATGTTGAGACCCCGCCGCATCACCGGCCCAAGAACCGCCGATTCGATCAGGTCCCGCGACCTCTCCGCCGCCCCGCTCCGGCCATCAGCCCCAGCGCCGCGAGCGCCAGCGCCCCCGGCGCGGGCACGTTCGCCGGCGCCGCAGTGTTGAAAAACGACACGACCAGGTTCAGATCCGCGAAGTCCACCACGCCGTCCTCATTCGCGTCGCCCGGCAGGCCCACCCCCGAGGTGTTGAAGAACGACAGCACGAGGTTCAGATCCGTGAAGTCGACTGAATCGTCGCGGTTGATGTCCGCCACATGGCGCACGCCGATGTCGAACGTCGTCGCCGTCGCCTGGCTCCACCAGCGCAGCAGCGGATCGGCCAGCGTCGGCGTCAGCACATCCAGATCGCCCGTCGCCGACGTGAACGAGAGAACTGACCAGCGCCCATCGCGATGTTCGAGTTCCAACTGATGTTCTGCGACTCCATCCGCAGCGTGCCGCCGTTCGTGAACGCGCTGTTGAGCGTGAGCGTCGCGTGCCCGGCGCCATTGACCCCGTTGACCCAGAACAGGCCGTTGTTCTCGGCCGCAGAGTTGAACGCCGACGCTCCCCGCGCCAGGAACGCGCCGCCGTCCACCCGCAGCGACCCCGCGCCGACCAGCGTGCTCGACGTGAACGCCACCGTCCCCTGTGAGAGCGTGAAGAGGTCCTGCATGTCGATCGTGCGCCCCGTCGCCGCCAGCGTCGCGCCCAGGGCGTCGAGCGTCAGCGACCCGATCGCCAGATGGGCGTCGATCGTCACGGTGTACGCGCCCGCCAGGCCGATCAGCGCCGTGTCGCCCGTCCCGCTGGGCGCGCCCATCGGCGTCCACAGGCCGACGTTCGAAAAGTTCCCGCTGACCGGCGAAGTCCACGCGAAGTCCGTCGCAAACGCCGCACCAGACAGCGCCCTGGCGCACCCCGCAGCCATCAGCAGACGCGCAGGAAGGGTGGCGATCGCGGCACGGCGGCGCTTCGAGTTCGACATGATGAAAACTCCCTCTCGAGTTGGGCGGACGCCCCCGGTCATCCCCGTGTCTGTGCACGCGGCGTGACTCAGCGCCGCGCGCCCAACGTACGGCAGTCCCGCGCCCGACTCAAGCAAAATCCTCGCGCTGGAGCCGAATCTCCTCCGGAATGGCCCCGATGGCGTGGATATCCCTCCCGCGCGGCGCATCGGGCTCCGGGACGGCCTGCCGCGCCCGTCCGCGGCGCCGGCCGCGCCGCCTCGCGTTCAGCCCCCCGACTGCTTCGCGCCCGCCGCCCGCGCCGCACGCCGTTTCTCGTGCCGGATCGTGATCGCCGCCAGCATCGGCAGCGCGTCCGAAACCAGTTCACGCGTGATCGGGAACGCGTCCCCGAACGTCTCCAGCATCCAGATCCGCAGCGTCATCGCCACCTCTTCGTCCGAGTACTCCCCCGGCCCATCCTGCGCCGTGTGGTGCCACGGAAACTCCGGCGTCGAATGCCGCCCGCCGTAGTGCAGCGTGGACGACTCGTCCTCGCGCACCTGCGTCTCGATGAAGAACGTCTCGGCGATCTTCTGCGCCTTGGGATCGTCCAGATCCGCCTGCGACCATTCCGGCGCCTGCGAGTGCGGGCGCTTGTCCGAGTAATCCAGAAGTCGAACCCGCACAGGGCGCCTCCTCTCGGCCGGCGGCCCGGGCCCCGGCTCGACCGGACCGGCCCTCAACGCCATCGAGAACGGGAATACCCTGAAAGTATGCCCGCGGAGGCCCGCCGCCGCCAGTCGGCCCCGCCGGAATCTCACCCCACGACGTCGGGCAGCCGCTCCAGCCCGGCCGTCAGCGCCTCCGGCCCGTCCGCGCCGATCAGCACGTCGTGCTCGTAGTGAACCGCCAGCGACCGGTCGGCCGTCACGATCGGCCAGTCCTGCCCGCCGAAGCCCAGGCGCTTCTGGTGCGTCTCGCCCGTGCCCACCGCGATCATCGGCTCGACCGCCACCAGCGTCCCGGCAGTGCAGGGCGTGTGCGCGTCAGCCCACTCGCCCGGCGACACGGGCAGCGTGTTCGACACATAGGGCCTGGAGTGCAACTTCCGGCCGTAGCCGTGCCCGCCCAGCCCGCGCACAAGATGGAACCCGCACTCGCCCTCCGCGTGCCCCTGCACGACGCGGGCCCACTCGATGTACGAATTGCCCGGGCGCAGCGTCTGCACGCCCCGGCGCAGCGACTCCTTCCCGCAATCCATCAGCCGCGCGGCCAGCGCCGTGCGCTCGCGGAAGGCGTACGTCCACGCGGCGTCGCCAACCCAGCCCTTGAAGAACACGCCGATGTCGATCTTGAGAATGTCCCCCGGCTGCATCGGCGCCCCGTAGAACCCCACCGTCCCGTGCACCACGCACTCGTTCACCGAAAGGCACGCGTGGCACGGGAACGCCGGAGAGCCCGGCACCCGATAGCCCAGGAACGCCGAGCGGCAGCCCATGTCCTCCAGAGTCCGCGCCACGAACGCGTCGATCTGCGCCAGCGTCTGACCCACGCGCAAATACTCCACCAGCCGCTCGTGCGTCTGCACAACCTTCTGCGCGGCCTCGCGTGCGAGGTCCGCCTCGGCGCTGGTGACCTTCGGGATCATGAGGGCGGGATCGTAGGCGGATGCCCCTTGCTGAACAGCATCGTCACTTCCCCTCATCCCCCTTGACCACCTTCCCCGTGCACACCACCAGGTCCACTGGGTCCCCCCCGAACTCATAGGCCAGCAGCCGCTCGTCGCGGTGACGGAGCATGATGAGGTCCGCTCGCTTCTGCGCCGCCAGCATCCCGCGGTCTTCGAGGCGCAGCAGAGCCGCGCCGTTCACCGTCGCCGCGGCGATCGCCTCCGCCGGGCTCAGCCCGCAGTTCCGCACCGCCAGCGCGATCGCCATGGGCATCGAGTGGGTCGGGGCCGAGCCGGGGTTGCAGTTCGTCGCCACCGCCAGCGCGCCCCCGGCGTCCACGAAGCCCCTCGCGTCCATGTACCGCCCTCCGGGGTGGAA
>JACVCK010000022.1 GCA_016742055.1 Phycisphaerales bacterium | reverse complement strand
GTCGAAGGCGGTGCGGCTCGCTTCGGCGGCTGTCATGCTGGCGACCATCGCCAAGGTTTTCTTTATCGACCTTGGCGGGTTGACCGGGGTCTGGCGGGCGCTTTCCTTCATCGGGCTTGGGATCGTGCTGGTCGGAATTGGCCTGCTCTATCAGCGGCTTCTGTTCCCGAAGAAGCCGGTGCCTCCAGCGGCTCCCCCGCAAACCGAATCTTAAGCCTTACAGCGCGTTAATCGCCTGTGGAGAAGCCGCGCTTTGGCGCGGCCTCTCGGCGTTTGCCGTGCCGCGTTCGTTGACGACCATAGGGTCCCATGATATCCCAAATCATCCCGTCCCCCGTACGAAGAGAACCGGTCGGTGGCCGCTCCCGCGGCCGCGGGGACCTGTCCTCGTGCTCGGGCGAGGGGGGCGTCACCAGCGCCCGGGGCGTCACGGGAGAGAGGCAGCGCGCGGGGCATGAACCGCTTCGTGTCCCATTTCACCAATCGGCTGGACGCGAAGGGGCGGGTGTCCATCCCCGCCTCGTTCCGGACGGTGCTGGCGCGCGACGGGTTCGAGGGGCTCTACGTCCATCCGGCCCTCGATTCCCTGGCGCTCGACGCGGGGGGGCATGCTCTTCTGGCGGAGATCGACGCGGTGCTATCGCGGCTCCCGGCCTATTCGGACGAGCGGGACCATCTCTCGACGGCGCTCTACGGCACCAGCGAGATCCTCAAGGTGGACGGGGAGGGGCGTATCGTCCTGACGGAGACCGTGAAGGCCCATGCCGGGATCGCCGACGCCGTCACGTTCGTGGGCCTCGGCCACAAGTTTCAGATCTGGGAGCCGGAGCGCTTCCGCACGCACCTGGAGGCGGCGCGTGCGCGGGTGCGGGACCTCAAGCGGTCCCTCGGGTCCCCGATGGCGGCGTCTTCCGCGCCGCAGGCCCCTGCAGGAGTGCGGGATCGATGACGGGCCGCGGCGACGGAACGCCCGGCGCCGCTGGCGGACCGGCTCGTCACGTTCCCGTACTCCTGGAGGAGGTGCGGAGCGCGATGGCGCCCTGCGCGGGCGGCCTGATCGTGGACGCGACCTTCGGCGCCGGCGGCTATAACCGCTCGCTGCCCGAGGCCGATCCCGCCACCCGGGTAATCGCCATCGACCGCGATCCCGACGCCATCGCCGCGGGCCGGGTGCTGGAAAGCGCCTTCGCGGGCCGCCTCACGCTGGTGCACGGCCGGTTCGGCGACCTCGACGAGATCGTGGCCCGCCACGCGGACGGGCCCGTCGCCGGGGTCGTGCTCGACATCGGCGTCTCCTCCATGCAGCTCGACGAATCCGAGCGCGGTTTCTCCTTCCGCGCCGACGGGCCGCTCGACATGCGCATGGAGCAGGCCGGCCAGAGCCCGGCCGACCCCGTCAACGAGGCCTCCGAGGCTTTGCTCGCCGACATCTTCTACCATTACGGCGAGGAGCGGCGCGCCCGCGCCGTGGCCCGCGCCGTGATCGAGGCCATACGCCACCGCCGTCGCGGCGTGGTACGGCAGGTTGCGGTCGTTGCCGTAGCCGGTGGAGGAGGCGCCCAGCGCCCAGCGGATGCCCGCGGCCTCGAGTTCGGCGGGGAGCGTGAAGGGCTCGTCGTAGAACGAGTCGTCCCGCGTGGGCAGGCGGTGCACGCCGGTGATGATCACGCCGACGTCGTGCCTTTTGAGCAGGTCCACGCACCGCGCGGCGTCGCGCCCGCCGACGATGACGGGCTTGAACCCCCGGTCGACGGCCCAAGAGACGGCGGAGCGGATCTGCTCGGCCTCCTGTGCGCGGATGAAGACGGGCTTGTGGCCGTCAAGGGTCGGGAGCATGGACTCCCAGCGCGTGCTGGTGGGCGAGGAGGGGTCCGCCTTTCGCGCCGCGGCGTAGGCGGCGGCGGCGCTGAAGGCGTCGTCGATCACGCGCAGGTTGCGGCGCATGTTCTCCATCTGCTCCTCGTCCGACTGCTGCATCCAGCGGGAGCGGATCGGATTCACGTTGGGCCAGTTGATGACCAGGCCCGCGTCGTCGGCGATCGTGAGGCCCTCCCAGGTCCAGCCGTCCATGCGGAGGACCGAGGCACGCCCCGTGATCGAGCCGCCCTCGGGCATGACGCCGACGGTCAGCACGCCGTTGGAGCGCGTGACGGGGATCTGCGTCGAGTCGGGGTTCACGGCGACGGCGGCGCGCACCTCCGGCGTCACGGCGCCGACCTCGGAGTGATCGAGCGTCGCGCGGACCGCGCCGACCTCCAGCAGGCCGATCAGCGTCGTCGGATTCACCAGGCCGGGGTAGACGTGCTTCCCCGCGGCGTCGACCACGACGGGCGTCATGTTCGTTGCGAAAATCTGGTCGCCCATGCGCCCGACCTGGGCGATCTTGCCGTTGACGATGATGATCATCCCGTTCTCGATCGGCGGGCCGGAGACGGGATGGATCGTCGCGTTGTGGATCGCGATGGGAAGTTGCTGGGGAGGCGCGGGCACGCCCAGGTCCTGCGCGATGGCGGCGCCGGCAACGGCGGCGGCGGCGAGAGCGGGCACGATGCGGTGGAGCAGGGTCATGTGGTGTGTTCCCTGAGTGTGGATCAGTGGGCGTGGAGGTCGAGCGTGCCGCACTCGCCGCAGCGGTGGGCGTCGGGGTCCGCGCCGGAGCGGAGCAGCCGCAGGTTGCGCTCCATGATGGCCTCGGCGAGCGCGGCGTCTGCGGGCGAGGCCTCGGGCTTGGCCTCGCCGTCGGGCTTGGGCGCCTCGCCGTCCTTCTTGGCCGGCTTCTTGGGCGCGCCCTCGGCGAGGATCTTCTGGATGATGCGGTGCCGCTCGGCGGTGATGCGCTGGCGGTGGGCCCGGTCGGACTCGAGGGAGAAGTACTCGCGCCCGTCGATGAACGTCGCCTCGCAGCGCGAGAACGCCGAGAGCGGGTCGCCGGACCAGATCGCCAGGTCCGCGTCCTTGCCGACCTCGAGCGAGCCGGTCATCTTCTCGATCCCCAACTGCTTCGCCGGGTTGATCGTGACGAACTTGAGGGCCTCTTCGGGGCTCACGCCGCCGTACTTCACGGCCTTCGCGGCCTCGGTGTTCATCCGCCGGGCCAGTTCGTCGGAGTCCGAGTTGAACGACACGCACACCCCGACCTCGTGCATGATCGCGCCGTTCTCGGGGATCGCGTCGATCACCTCGAACTTGTACGCCCACCAGTCGGAGAACGAGGAGCCGCCGATCGCGGCGCCCTTGATCGCGTCGGCCACCTTGTAGCCCTCCAGCACGTGCTGGAACGTGCCGATGCGGAACCCGAAGCGCTCGGCGATGCGGCAGAGCATCAGGATCTCGTCCTGGCGGTAGGAGTGGCAGTGGACGAGCCGCTCGCCCGCAAGGATCTCGGCCAGGGCCTCCAGTTCCAGGTCCCGCGCCGGGGGCAATTGGCCGCGCCGGTCGTTGGCGGACATCCGGCCCCACGCGTCTCGCCGCGCGGCGTAGTCGCGCGCCGCGGTGAATGCGTCGGCGATGATCGTCTCGACGCCCATGCGCGTCTGCGGGTAGCGGGTGGTGTTGCGCTCGCCCCAGTTGGACTGCTTGACGTTCTCACCGAGGGCGAACTTGATGCCCGAGGGCGCGCCCTCGAAGGGCATCTCATCGGGGTGGCGGACGCCCCAGCGGATCTTCACGACGGAGTTCTGCCCGCCGATCGGGTTCGCCGAGCCGTGGAGTTGGTTGACGGCCGTCAGCCCGCCGGCAAGTTCGCGGTACCAGCCCGCGGCGTCGGGGTCGATCACGTCGGCGATCCGCACCTCGGAGGTGATCGCCTGCGTGCCCTCGTTGACGCCGCCGCTGATGCCGGTGTGGCTGTGGGCGTCGATGAGCCCGGGCGTCACATGGCGGCCCGCGGCGTCGATGGTCCGGACGCCCGCGGGAGCCCGGAGGTCGGCGCCGACGGCGGCGATCTTGCCGCCCTTGACGTAGATGGAGCCGTTGCGGATCACGCCCTGCGGGCCGCTGGTCCAGATGGTCGCATTCGAGATGAACAGGTCGTCCTGCGCGGGCAGCGCGTCGAGCGCGTAGGGGCCGAAGGGATAGCCGAAGGTCTCGGGGACTTCGGGCTTCTTCTTGTCCTTCTGGCTCTCCTTGCTCTTCTCGTCGTCGGCGTCGGGCGCGGGCTTGTCGCCGTCCTTGGCGTCGGCTTCGGGCTCTTCAGCGGGCGCTCGGGCGGCGGTCCAGCGGAAGGTCGAGCCGGCCGGGTCCGTGCCCGTGCCCAAAAGTTCGTCGCCGACGACGACGGCGGACATGGAATAGGCGCCCTTGGGCTCGTCGTGGGAGTCGAGGATGAAGTGGATCCGGTTCTGCGTGGCGCGGAAGGCGCGGGACTTCATCTCCTTGTCGCCAACCTTGGCCGTGACCGAGTGCTCCTTGCCGTCTTTGCTCTTGACCGTCAGTTTGGCTTCGGGCCCGCCATCGACGCCGAACACGGCGGTCCAGGCGCCGTCGATGTCCAGTTCTGGCGCCGCCTTGATCTCGTGCCGCACGCCGTCCACCCACACGTCGCGGAGTTCGGACTTCTCGTCAAAGAGCGTCCCCTTGACGACGATGAGGTTCGCGATGCGGCCGGGCGCGATTTCGCCCAGCCGGTCCTCCACGCCCAGAAGGCGCGCCGGAACGGTGGTGAGCATCGCCAGCGCGCGGTCCTCGGGCAGGCCGTGCTCGATGGCGCGCCGGACGTTCTTCATGAAGTCCTCGCGCTTCCGCAGTTTGTCGGTCGTGAGCGCCACGGTGACGCCAGCGCCGTCCAGGCGGCGCGGGTTGGTCGGCGCCTGCTCCCAGGTCATCAGTTCGCGCAGCCCCACCGACTCGATCTCCGCCTGCGTCTGCACCTTCGGCGTCTCGGGGAAGTTCAGCGGGACGATCAGCGCGACGCCGGCCTCCTTGATGGCGTCAAGGCGACGGAACTCAAGGCCGGAGCCCACGAGCATCGCCTTGCGGTCGAACTCGCGGGCGATCTTCGCCGCCCGGAGCGCTTCCAACTCGTTGGACACATCGAACAGCAGCGGCGGCTGATCGACGCCGGGACGGAGGGCGTCGAGCGCGTCCGCGGGCATGGGGCGCGAGCGCGACCCGGGGTGCGCGGCGTAGGACGAGACGTCCTCGGCGCGCCACTGGGCGTCGCTGAGGGTCTGGCGGATGAGCGCGATGGCGCCCATCTGCGATCCGGGGTACGAGGCGTCCCCGAAGCCGCGGGTCTCGAACGAGACCTCGTGGAACGCCCGCGAGTTCACGGCGTCCACGCCCGCTTCGCTCTCGGAGGGCGAGTCGCCCAGGGTGATCACGGCGCCGGAGCCGCGGAAGACGCCGCCCTTGGGCGCGATGGCCGCGGCCGTGAAGCCGAGTTTGCGGAACGCCTCCCGGTCCTTGTCCGAGAGGCCGGGTCCGGAGAGCGCGGACCGTTGGGGGATGACCCGGTCGTTCCAATGGGCGCCAGGCGCCTTGGCGTCTGGAGCGGGGGCGTCCACGGGGACGTGGGCGTCGATCAGGCCCGGGTAGACGTGCAGGCCGGAGACGTCCCAGACCCGTGCGCCGTTCGGGGCGGCGCCGCCGGCGCCCACCGAGACGATCACCCCGTCGCGGATGACGATCGTGGCGTTCTCGATGGTCTCTCCCGGACGCGTCGTGACGGTGGCGCCGGTGAGGGCGTGCCAGCGTGGGTCGACGGGCCTGGGGCCGTTGGGGGGTGCGGGCTGCGCGATCGCGGCGCCGATGACGGCGGCGAGGGCGAGCGTGGAGGAAAGCGCGGCGAGGGCGGAGGACCGCCGACCGGCACGACGCAGGATGCTCGGCATGAACGGCTTTATACCGGCTGAACCGACGAAAGGTGGCGGGGCGCTTCGATCAGTCGCCGCCGCCGAGGACCACGTCGTCGAAGTTCGGAACCTCGTTCAGGCGCGGATCGCCGGGCTGGCCGGACTCGGGGCGAGGGGCGAAGTCGACCACCTTGCCGACCTCGTTGGAGCCCGGGGCCTCGCTGCCGCGATCCTGCCGACGGGCGAAAAAGACCTGATCGGGGCCGGCGGAGATCACGACGACCTTGCCGCGGGGCCGGAGGGGCATGATCCGGTTGGGCGTTTCGGGGTCCGGGCCGGGGTAGGCGGGGCTTCCGAGAATGCCCTCGAGCGAGAGTCCGAGTTGGTCGTCGGACGGCGCTTCGGCGCCGCCCGTGCCGAGGATGCTGAGGTTTGACTGGTTGATCCGCCGCTGGCCGAGGCCGAAGGAGATCAGGTAGCCGGCGTTGGACCCCCAGTAGAAGCGGGCCCGCTCGTCGAGGTCGGCGT
The DNA here is from genome assembly GCA_016742055.1 of Phycisphaerales bacterium. Classification (GTDB taxonomy): domain Bacteria; phylum Planctomycetota; class Phycisphaerae; order Phycisphaerales; family UBA1924; genus JACVCK01. The sequence continues at coordinate 14,010 of JACVCK010000022.1, read as the reverse complement.
CGTCCTGAACGGGGGCGAACTGCAGCCCGAAGCGTGACTGGGGCGGGACGGCGGTGTCGTCAGGGGTCCAGACGAGGAGGGGCTGTCCGAAGTTGTCGACGATGTCGACCATGCTGGTCCGGTCCGGGGGACCGGAGGATGGGCGGTTGGCCTGCCCTTCCACGGCGAAAAGGACGTCGCTCTTGAGCCGCAGGTAGCCGCCGCCGGTGGTCTGGGAGCCGACGAGGTTGTTGTCTACCCGCACGGTGTCGGAGCCCGGCCCGGCGCTGCCGACAGGTCCGACGTCGACGTACGAGTTGGTTTCGGCGGGATTGGTGGCGCCGGTGTCGGGGACGATGCCGCCGGCGAGGTCGAGGAGAACGTTCTCGGCGTTGGTGAAGCCGGCGCCGGCAACGGAATTGGACTCGGCGCCCATCTGGCGCTGGGTGAAGTACCCGGGGGCGCGGCGGTTGTCGGTGATGAACGATGTTGAGGCGCTGAGGACGTCGTTGGCGAGCGCGGTGGTGGCCGTCTTGCGGGCGGCGTCGCGGACGGCGCCGAGGGTGGGCACAAGGATGCCGATCACCAGCGCGATGATCCCGACGACCACGAGCAGTTCGATGAGCGTGAAGGCGGGGCGCTCGGCGCGGGGGATGAGGTTGCGGCGGCCCGGGTTCATCGGCGTCTCCTGCATGGTCGTCGATCTCGCGAGTGCGGGCGGGGCTCCGGAATCGCCCCGCGTTCCAAGGATTCATTCGGCCCCGAGGGCTCCCCGGTTCCCGCTGGAGGGCCGCTACGGGCCCTGGGGGTTGGGATGGCCCGTGTGGGGGTGGCTTCAGTGTACCGGGGCCGGGCCCAGCGGGGCCAAAAAAGACCGCCGCCGGCGGGGCCGGCGGCGGAGGGGGTTCACGCCAGAGAAACTACGGTGCGCCCGCCGATGCGGGGCGAGGGGTTCAGCAGGACTGGTTGTAATTGGACAGGACCAGATTCAGGTCGGAGAAGTCCACGATGCCGTCGTTGTTGACGTCGCCGATGAGGGAGGGGCCGGACTGGTTGAACTGGAAGATGACGATATTGAGGTCGGAGAAGTCAACGGTGTTGTCGCCGTTGGTGTCGCCGGGGCAGCCCTCGCCCTGGAAGCCCATTTCGAGTCGATAGACCTGGATGTCGGACAAGCCATCGTTGGTGAAGATGCGGAGGTGGTAGGTGCCGCCCTGCGCGATGGCGTAGCCGGTGAGCGACTCGTTCTGCCCGAGGCCGCCGCTGTTGGCGGTGTGCAGGACATTCAGGCCGGTGGAATCGCGGAGTTCGAAGCCCAGGTCCAGGATGGCGCGGGGATCGACGGATGTGCCGGTGGGGCAGCCGCCGCCCTGCGGCGCGTTGGTGTACGGGGAGACGTGGTTGACGATGAGGCTGATGTTGAGCGTGCCGGCGGTGGGGACGGTGAAGCGGTAGAAATCCACGTCGGCGGGGAAGAAGTTGCCCACGCCATTGTCGATGGAGCGGTCAGCCAGGACGAAGCCGGCGCCGACCTGTCCGATGTTGGAGGCGGTCCCGACCGTGTCGTTGCTCTCGAGGTTGTCGCCGTAGAGGCGCTGCATGCCGCGGATGTCGTCGAGGCGGGGGCCGTCGAAGTTGGTGTTCGCCGCGGGCTCCATGAGTTTGGTGCCGTTCTGGGGGCAGGAGTGGGCGAGGCCCATGCCGTGGCCGTTCTCGTGGGCGACGACGTTGCGGAAGAATCGGAAGTCATTGGTGGCGGACTGGTAGTTCTCGGAGGAGTCCAGGACCATGTCGCCGTTGGTGGGGAAGAAGTTGAAGGCGAGCGTGCCGCCGGGGCCGTCGATGTTGATGGAGACGATGCGGATGTCGCCGCGGTTGGAGGTGCCGCCGGACCCCCATGACGCGTTGTCGTCGTTGACCTGCGTAAAGGTGACGCGGGCGAGTTGCTGCCAGCGGTCGAAGACCTGGCGGACCTTGGCCTGACCCTCTGCGACGCTGCCGAACCACGCGGTGAATCGGGCGTTCAGCACGTTCTGCGAGGTGGCGCCGCCGCCGATGCCGCCGAGCGTGTCGGCGGGGAACGAGTACGTGCGGCTGGTGGGCGTGCCGACCGCGTTCACGCCAGCGTTCCAGGAGGCGTCCGCGTAGTAGCGCTCGTCGGGGTCGATGCCGGACTGGGTGAGGATCCAGCGGTACACCTGCTCCATGTAGCCCTCGTCGGTGCCGGGCGCGAAGCACATCGCGATCCACGATCCGGCCCAGAGGTCGGAGGAGGGCGCGGCGGCGAGGACCGGGTTGCGCGCCACGATGCGGCCCGCTTCGTTGTGGAGCGCGGCGGTGGCGAGGGTGTGGGCGGGCGTCGCGCCGTACGAGGCCGCGGCTGCGGCGAAAAGGACGGCGGGGGCGAGGGGCTTCATCATGGTCCAGAACTCTCCGTTACGAGGCCGGCGTGAGTGTGCGGCATGTGCGTCCCCGTGTTTCGGGGGTGATGCGCACGGCTCGGTGATCGGGATGACGCAAAGATCTCCGCAGATAGTGGGACACGGGATGCGGATGGGTCAAGAGAAATTCACGCGATCGGCGCGCAAAAGTAGGGGGTCAGGTGCAGAACACGCGGCGAGCCGGGGTTATTCCGGACCCGAACAGCGTCCTTCTCAGTTGCGCAAGCCGGCGGCGGTCTGTCATGGGCAGCGCGCGTTGAAATGGGAAAGCAGCGTGTTGAGGTCGGCGAAGTCCACATGGCCGTCCTGATCGAGGTCGGCGCCGGGGAGGTAGCCCGGGCCGCCCGCGGCGGAGTTGAACGCGCCCAGCAGGGCGTTGAGGTCGGCGAAGTCCACATCGCCGTCGCCGTCGATGTCGCCGATCAGGGCGCAGACGGGGGACTCGTAGGCGCCGATGTCATGCCCCACGCCCTGTGGGCGTGGGAGGCCCAGGAGGTCGGACGTTGGCGCCGCGGCCTCGTCGAACTGGCCGACGCCGGCGTCGATGGCGTCGGAGTTCGGGGCGAGCGTGTAGCCGCCTGTGGCGGGGCTGGTGAAGAGGGCGGGCAGGTGCGTGGGCGAGCGGGGGATGGAGGCGAGGTCCTGGCCGGTTTGTGTGCGCCACTGGGCGAGGGTGATGAAGGAGCCGCCGAGGTCGAATCGGTCGGAGACGATGTTGTGGTCGCTGCGGAATCCGGTGAGGGAGTTGGCGGTGATGGAGATGGCGCCGCGGGCGGTGTTGCGGTTGATGAGGACGTTGTTGAAGGCGGCGTTGTCGGTGGATCCATCGCGGATATTGACGCACCAGCGGGCGTCGGGGGCGTTGACGATGGTGTTGTTGACGACGACGTTGAAGGAGGAGGGCTGTCCGCCGTCGATGCGGTACAGCGAGACGCCGCTGGCGTGATTGTCGTAGAGGAGATTGTTGACGACGGTGGAGTTGCGGACGCCGTCGAAGTTGACGGCGGAGCCGCCGCCGGGGGAGGCCTGCGGGTTTCCGGCGGTGTCGATGTACGTGCCGCCGGCGCCGTTGCCGTGGAAGATGTTGGCTTCAACGAGGACGTTGGTGATGACCCCATCTCCGCCGAGGGAGGCGTCGGCGTTGACGTGCAGGCCGGCGCCGGCGTTGTCGTAGACGATGTTGCCCCGGACGACGTGGTTGTCGGCGGAGTTGGAGATGTAGATTCCGTGCTCCTTGTGGGCGTTGTGGCAGGTGTTGCCCTCGATGGTGAGATTGGAGACGAAGCCGGTGAAGATGTTGCGGTTGCCGTTATGGTGGGCGTGGTTGTTGCGGATCGTGATGTGCCCGGCGCCCGCGGCGAGGGGCGCGACGACGCGGATGCCCTCGGCGCTGTTGCGGAGGTCGTTCGTGCCGACGACCTCGAAGCCCTCGATGACGATGTGGGAGACGGTGTCGAGGTTGATGCGGGAGCGGTGGTTCCCGCCGTTGAAGGGAGCGGCGGCGGCGTCGATGACGACGCCGGGCTCGGCGCTGAAGGTGACGGGCAGCCCGGGCTGGCCTGAGCGCACGACGTTGAAGCCGGTGTACGTACCGGGCGCGATCAGGACGGTGTCGCCGGGGAACGCGCTGTTGGCGGCGCGCTGGATGGTGGCGAAGGGCTGCTCCGCCGTGCCGGGGTTGGCGTCGGAGCCGCCGGCGGAGGGCGGGGCGACGTGGAAGGTGGCGGCGGACGCGGAGAAGGCGATCGAGAGGAGCGCGGCGATCGGGCTGGTGCGCATCGTGGTCTCTCCTTTGAGGGAGAGACTACGGGGGGAGCGAGCGCCGCCGCAATGATCGGGAGCGACGACGCGCCGTCAGCACCCTGAGTTGAACGCCGACAGCGTCGCGTTGATGTCCGCGAAGTCGACGTCGTCGTCCTGATCGAAATCGGCGTCAGGGTTGTACGCGGGGTTGCCAAGAACGGTGTTGAACGCGGCGAGCACGACGTTCAGGTCGGAGAAGCCGACGAGGTCGTCCGAGGTTGCGTCGCCGGGGCAGGGGTGGGGGAGTCGGGCGATGAAGGTGGCGCCGCCGCCGCCGACGAAGTTGCATGAAAAGGCGATTTCGCCACGATCGTTGATGCTGACCTGACGGCCGCTGTCGGGGCTGTTCCACGTCCAGCAGAAGATTGAAATGGGGGTTCGAAAGACGCCGGGCGAGACCTCGAGCGGATCGCCGGAGGCAACGACTTTGCGCAGGCGGCCGGGGCGTCCTGCGAAAATCCCGTTGGCGGGCGTGCTGTTGACGACGTAGTTCATGGACGCGTTCACAAGTCCTTCGGCGCGGTTGTTGAAGCCGATGCCTCCGTTGCTGATGGAGGTGATCAGCGTGCCGGGCGGCATGTCCGGCGCCTGGACGTTCAGGAGCGTGAGCAGACGCACGGGCCCGCCGGGCAGCGCCATCCACACGCCGGCGTTCTGCGCGCCGAAGTCGAGGTTGGAGTAGAAAGCGAGGCCGCCGGTGCGGTTGATGAGCGCCTGGAAGTCGTTGAATCGGGCGCCCTGAGGGTGTCCCGGCGCGGCCTCGCCCTTCTGCGCGACGAGTTGCAGCGCGCCGGGCGCTCCGCGCCAGAGGCCGACGGTGTTCGGAAAGCCCCCGGGCGCCGCGGCGCCGCCGCTGACCGCAAAGACGCCGTTGTTGTTGAAATGCGGCGGGCCGCTGTTCTGTCCGACGAGGGAAGTGAACGTCCAGCCAGCCGGCAGGCCCGGCGCGGGGTCGCCCACGGCGAGCGCGGATTGGAGCGGGGAGCCGGAGGGCTTGAGAAACAGCGCCGCGAATGGCGAACCGCCGAGGTTCGAGAAGAACGCGACGTCGCCCGCGCCGTTGATGGAGGGCGCTGTGATGAAGGTCATGGGCGGGCCGCCGGGCAAGGGGGCGGCCTGGCCGCGCTGCGCGACGAGGGTGTAGGTCTGCGTCGAGGCGTCGCCGACGAACATGGCGGCGCTGTTCGCAGGCGGCGGTCCGACGAGGGGGGCGAGGAACGCGATGCGTCCGGAGTCGTTGAGCGCGAAGTCGGGGACGCCTGCGAGGCCAACCTCGTTGAAGGTGGCGCCGGGGATGCCCGGCGCGGGATCGCCCTCGCGCACGGCGACCTGCGCGCCGGCGCCCGCGCTGTAAATGAGCACGCCGTTCGTGGCGCCGCTGGCCGCGAGACTGGCGGGCGCGAGGACGCCTCCGGCGCGGTTCTGCGTGGGCTGACCGATCGTGCCGACCGCGGCGCCTCCGGAGCCGGCGATGGGCTGGTTCGCGATGGCCACCAGCGTGACGCCCGAGCCCGTCGCCTGCCAGATGCCGCTGCTGTCGAAGCCGGGGTTGGGCGTGTTGATGAGGAATGCGAAGACGGCGGTGCGCCCGGGCGCCTGGATCGCGGGGCTCTGGGGGCCGTTGAAGGAGCCGGTCGATCCGGGCGCGGCTTGGCCCGGCACGATGACCGGTGTGTACACGATCTGCGCATGGCAGATGGCGCAGCCGAGCGCCGCGAGAGCGGGGAGCGTCCTGTTGAGGTTCACGAGGGGTTCCTTTCGGGGCTGGGTTCGCCCGTCACACGCTACCACCCGTGATCGTCCGCTCCAAGAGGTTTGCGGCGCGATTTCCGTTCTGCGGCATTCAGCCCGTTCATCATCGACAGGGCTGATTGAACCCCGACAGCACAAGATTCAAGTCCCCGAAGTCCACATCCCCGTCCCCGTCGAGGTCGCCGAAGAGGCCGTCGCCCGTTTCGTTGAACTGGCCCAGGACCGTGTTGAGGTCGGCGAAGTTGACCGTGCGGTCGCCGTTGGTGTCGCCGGGGCAGGGCGGCGCCGGGCTGTGGGCGCTTTCTCCCAGGAACGCGAGGAGCGCGGCGTCGGGAACCTGACCGGGGTCGGACAGATCGAGCCCGGCGAGTTCGGCGGGAACCTGCGGGCGCGCGAAGCGGGCGAAGTCGAAGCGGGCGATCAGGTCGGGCGCGAAGGGGATGAAGGGGTTGGGGTCGTTCACGCCGTCGGGCAGAGGCAGCGTGAGCGTGGTCGAGTTGTGCGTGAAGGGGTCGAAGATCTGGCACTTGAGCCAGTCGGTGTAGGTGACGACGCCGACCTGGAGGGTTTGGGGGAAGTCGTCACGGTGGAAGCGCCCGTGGACCTGCCAGGACTGGCCGGGCGCGCGCCGAAGGCAGATGACGGCGTCGCCGATGCGCGCGATCTGGAGCGTGGCGGTCGGCCCCGGCGCGGGCGTGAGGAAGAGTTGCGAGTCACTGTTCTCGGTGGTCTTGATCTCGTGCTGCCAGGAGGGCGGCGTGGTGTCGCCGTGCCCGAGCGAAAGGAAGACGTAGTTCTCACCGCCGGCGGTCCAAGTGTCGGGCGTGATGTCGCGGGGGGCGCGGATGAAGGCGCCGGCGAGGGAGTACTGCGACTGGGGGACGGACACGCCGTCGCGCCCGGAGACGGTGAGGTGGACGGTGAAGACGAAGTCGCCTTCGACGGGCTTGAAGACGAAGGGGCCGCGGTAGTTCTGGAACCACGAGACCGTGAAGGGGACCATGGTCATCGCGCCGGGCGTGGTGAGGTCGACGTCGTGGACCTCCAGTTGAGAGGCGTTCCACTGCTCGATGAACTCGATGCGCGACCACGCCTGGATGGACCCCGGGTGGGCGAACTCATCGGAAAGGTGGGCGAGGTCGTTCGGGCTGGCGCCGGCGAGTGTGGGGGCGAAGGGCAGGAGGGCGGCGAGCAGGGGGGCGGGGGCATGTCGCATGGCGGGGCTCTCGGTGGGCGTCATGGAGGGGAACGGAACACCGCAAACCATGCGGTTCGTTCATGACGCGTGCAAACCCGAACTTTCGCGTCAGGGGCAGGGCGTATTGAAGCCCGAGAGCAGCAGATTCAGGTCGGCGAAGTCCACATCGCCGTCAATGTCCAGGTCCGCGGCGCCGTTGTAGGCGGGCTGGCCATTGGTGGTGTTGAAGGCGCCCAAGGCCTGGTTCAGGTCGGCAAAGCCAATGAAGCCGTCGCCGTCCACGTCGCCCAGACAGACGTCCACGACCGTGAGCATGTAAATGGAATGGGAGGCCGTGTAGTTCACGAAGGAGATGGGCGCCCCGTTTGCTCGGTTGTGGCGCGTGAGGCGCTTGAGGTCGCGGTCGAGGGTGATGATGTCGCCCCCGAGCACGGCGCAGTCGTCGACCAGGTCGATGGAGCCGGGTATGGGGACGGCGCCGATGAGGGACGAGGTCGAAGAGGCGTAGGACACGTTGTGGAAACGGACATCCACGTTCGGCGTGCGGTCGAGCCCGACCATGTCGCCGTCCGGGTCGGAGCCCAGCCCGTCGAAATCGGCGCCGGCCCCGAAGGAGACGAGGCCGCTGACCTGGCCGGTGAGCGCGATCGAGCCGAGGGTGTTCGATGACGACACATTGGCGGCGTCCGAACGCCAGAGCGAGATGATCAGGCGCCCATCGGCGTCGATGGCGAGGCCTTCGATGGCGTTGACGGCGTTGACGCCGTCCACGGTGACCTGTGCGGAGGTCATGGCGGCGCCGGACGCGGGGTTCACCTCGCCGACGAAGGCGCCATTCGGGTAGACGGACGTCAGCGCAAACAGGCGGCCGCCGTCGGACGCGAGGTCGGTGACGAAGCCCGTCCCGGGGCCCAGGTTGACGATTCCGACTTCCACGACGTAGCCCGTCGTGGCGTTGATGCGGACGAGCGTCTGCGTGAACGCGTCCACGCCGAAGAGCGTGGGGGCGGCGGACGCGGCGCCGCCGGAGAGCGCGGCGAGGATCAGGGCGGAGAGGCGGCGCATGGGAATCCTCCACGAGGTTGCAACGGATCGGATGCCGAAACTACCGCGCGGCCGCTTCCGGGGCAACAGAATTCCGGGGCGATCAGGCGACTCAGCCGTGGATGAGTTTGCCCTCGGCGGCGGTGGCGGCCTCGCGGACGCCCTCGTACATCGTCGGGTGGGCGTGGATGGTGACGATGAGTTCCTCGGTGGTGGCTTCGAGGCGGCGGGCGAGGCCCAGTTCGGAGATGAGTTCGGTGGCCTGGTCGCCGATGATGTGCCCGCCGAGGATTTCGCCACGCGGCAGGCCGCGGAGGATCTTGACGAAGCCCTTGGTCTGGTGCGCCGCGGTGGCCTTGCCGTGGGCCTGCCAGTTGTAGACGCCGACGGCGTAGTCTTTACCTTTTTCGAGCCCTTGTTCCTTGAGCGCGCGTTCGGTGAAGCCGACGCTGGCGACCTGCGGGTGGCAGTAGGTGCAGCCGGGGATGACGGAGTAGTCGATGGGGATGGGGTCGTGCCCGGCGAGGCGTTCCACGCAGGTGACGGCCTCTTCGCTGGCCACGTGCGCGAGCCAGGGCGGGCCGATGACGTCGCCGACGGCGTAGACGCCGGGGACGGAGGTGGCGTAGGTGATGGGCGTGGCGGAGGTGAGGTCGGCGGGGTTGTAGTCGGTGACGATGTGGTCCTTGTGGGTCTTGAGGCCCAGCGCGTCGTCGAAGAGCCCGTCGTAGCGGCCCTTGACGCCGATGGCGAGCAGGACTTTCTCCGCTTCGAGGACTTCCTTCTTCGAATCGTCGGGCTTGCCGTCCTTGAAGGGCGCGACCGTGACCTTGACGCCTGTCTTGGTCTTCTCGACGGCGGTGGTGGTCGTGGACGTGCGGATGTCCATGCCCATCTTCTTGTAGACCTTCTCGAGCGCGGCCGACACGTCGTCGTCCTCGACCGGGAGGATGCGGGGCATCATCTCGACGACGGAGACTTTGGTTCCGAAGGAGTGGTAGAAGTAGGCGAACTCCATGCCGATCGCGCCGGCGCCGACGACGATCAGCGACTTGGGCTGCTTGGGCAGGTTCATCGCCTCGCGGGCGCCGAGGATGGTCTCGCCGTCGAACTTCGCGAACGGCAGGTCGCGCGCGACCGAGCCGGTGGCCACGAGCACGTAGGTGGCGGTGAGGGTGTCCCTGGCCTTGGGCGCGATGGTGGCGGGCGCGGGGGTGAAGGCGTCCTTGACGGTGGCGTCGAAGACCTGGACCTCGCAGGGCTTGCCGCCCTGGGCGCCTCGGACGATCTTCGCGTGGCCCTGGACGTGGGTGATCTTGTTCTTGCCGAAGAGGAACGCCACGCCCTTGCTGGACTTGTTGGCGACCTCGCGCGAGCGGGCGATGACCTTGTCCCACTGGACCTTCATGTCGCCGAAGGACAGGCCCCAGACGTCGGCCTCGCTCAGTTTCTCCATGAGTTCGGCGTTCGAGAGGAGGGCCTTTGTGGGGATGCAGCCCCAGTTGCCGCAGACGCCGCCGGGCTTGTCGCGTTCGATGCAGGCGACCTTCATGCCGAGTTGCGCGGCGCGGATGGCGCCGACGTATCCGGCGGGCCCGCCGCCGATGACGATGAGGTCAAAGTGCTTTGGGTTGCCGGGGTTGGCGGTGGAGACGAAGGGCTTGGCGGCGTGGGCCACGGCGTATGTCCTCTCGGGCGTTCAGGATCGGGTGGGGAAGGGGATTCTAGTGGGGGCCAGCGGGGGGCTCCAGCGGCGGAGGAATCGGCGCTGCGCAACGAAAAGCCCCGGCGAGGTCTTCGCCGGGGCATGGGTTGACGGTTCAGGTTGTCGGGTCAGCGCGTCAGCAGGGCTGGCCGTAGAACCCGAGCAGCGTGTTGAGATCGTCGAAGTCCACGTCGCCGTCGCCGTTGAGGTCGCCGGCGCCGGTTCCGCCGTAGTTGCCCAGGAGGACGTTGAGGTCGGCGAAGTCCACAACGAGGTCGCCGTTGAGGTCGCCCAGGCAGGTGATGAGGCAGTCGTAGGTTTCGATCGTGACGGCGTCGACCGCGGCCTCGACGAGCGAGCCGGTTCCGAGGTCGGACGCGATGAAGCGCAGGCGGACCGTGCTGGTGCGGTCCACGAAGTCCTCGACGTTGAAGCGCTTGAAGAACCAGCCGCCGGCGGTCTCGGGGCCGGCGGGGCCGACGGTCTCGAGCCGGGTCCATGTGGCGCCGTTGTCGTCGGAGATGTCGATGATGAAGGTGTCGGCGTTGGGGGCGCCGCCGGTGTTGTTTGAGTACCAGCGGGCGTAGGAGACATAGGCCGCGGCGCCGACGGAGGCGTCCATCGCGGGCGAGGTGAGCGTGGTGGAGCCGCCGTCAACGTCGTTGTCGCCGAGGCCGCCGCCCGGGACGCCCTGGCCGGTGACGTAGCACATTGTTCCGTCGGCGTCGAAGTCGTTCTCGGGCTGGGCGGCGGTGCCGACGGGGTCCACGCGGACCCAGATGCCGGAGGTGGCGTTGTCGCCGGGGGCGCCGACGGTCCAGCCCTGGTTGGTCTCGAAGTCGTCGTCGAAGGTCAGTTCGATGTCGGTGGCGGCGACGGCGGAGTAGGCGGCATTGGGGGCGGAGGTGGGGTTGAAGATGGTGAGGTTGGTGGTCGTGTTGCCGCTGACGTAGTAGCGGATGTTGGCGGCACAGTCGGCGGAGGGGAAGGTGGCGTTGTAGGTGTTGCCGTTGGCGCCGGCGGAGACGAACTGCATCGGATACTGCTCGAAGACGTTGTCGCCGTCGGTGTCCACGTAGAGGACGGCGCCGTTCTGCGACGGGACGTTGGCGCCCGTGCCGGCGATGCGGACCTGGAAGGTCTCACCGCTGGGATGGACCTGCGTGGGCAGGCCGTCGGGGTACGCGAAGACCAGCGCCGACAGCGGCGGGGCCGCCATGTTGTGGAGCGTGAAGCCCTGGTTGACCTGGTTGTAGTGCGGGGAGCCGTTGGAGATGTCGCTGTCGTCGTCGTCGAGGGTGATGAGGTCGATCGTGATCTGCGGCGTGATGAGGTTGCCGGTGTGGAGGAGGATGGAGTTGACGACCAGTTCGGAGAGGATCTGGCGGTAGGTGGCCGGGTGGGTCGCGAGGAGGGCGTTGCGTGTGTCCCACACGGCGCCGGAGATCAGCGTGCCGCAGGTGTGGATGGCGCCGGAGCAGGGGTACTGCATGGTGTTGACGGCGTTGCGGAGGCCGGAGGAGCAGGAGCCGGACCAGCCGCGACCGAGGACGGGGTCATCGAGGATGAGGACGCTCATGCAGTCGCCCATGCCCTCGCCGTACTGGCCCTGTCCGGAGCCGGCGCGGTTGACCAGGTGATGGCCGTACTCGTGGTAGACCACGGAGGAGAACCCGGTGTTGGGGCAGCCGCCGCCGGAGGCGTAGAAGTTCATCTGCTGAAGGGTGGGGTCGTAGGTGGCGTTGCAGGTGGAGCCGACGTTGACGTTGATGTTCATCCCGTTCGTGACGTTGACGGGGTATCCGGGCGAGTGCAGGAGCGCCCAGTCGCGGATGATGTTGGCGTGGAGGTAGGCGTTGACCTGGGCGTTGCCGGCCTCGGTGTTGGAGGGGTTGAAGAGGAAGTTGGCCGGGCCGGGCGCCGCGATGTTCTGGCTGATGGTGGAGGCGCCGGAGATGCGGAAGTGCTGGCCCTGGGCGATGGAGGCGGTGACGGTGAGCGTTCCGCCCGCGACGTTGGGGACGAGGTAGTCGCCGTTGACGTCGGCGAAGGCGGTCGTGGCGCCGATGGTGATGCGGGCGTACGGGAGGCCCCGGGCCACCTCGGGGTGGCAGAAGTCGGCGCCGCCGCCGTCGGTGGCGAGGCCGGAGACCGTGCCCGCCATGTCGATGTTGTGGATCATCGGCTCGGCGTGCAGCAGTTCGCCGGTCGCGGCGTCGCTGATGATCAGTTGGGCGTCGTACGTGGCGAGGCGCGGGTCGCCGCCCGTGCCCATGAAGCGGATGGCCAGGCGGGGCGGGGCCTCGGCGTTGTCGTCGCCGGCGAAGATGACCGCCTCGGGCTCGGTGAAGTCGGTGAGCACGGGGAAGCGCGTCTGCGCGACGGCGCGAGCGAGCGCGACGGCGGGCCGGTCCAGCGCGTCGCGGTCCACCACGAATCCCTGCACGCTGCGCAGCGACGAGCGAGCGAGCACCAGCGGGAAGTCCGCCTCGTTGCGGACCAGCAGTTTCAGTTCGGAGCGGAACACCGGCAGGCCGGCGTACTCGTGCCGGAAGTTGAACAGGGTGAACTTGAAGCCGCCCTCGCCGTCGGGCATGACGCCGATGGGGCCGTTCATGTCGCGCTCGGCGGCGCCGACGGTCAGTTCCGCAGGCGTCACGCCGAACAGGCCCGCGTGCCGGGCGAGGAAGGCGCTGATCGAGTCCGCGGCGGAGTCGCCGTGGGAGAACGCCGGACCGTAGACGCTGGTCACGCGCTGACCCGTCATGTACAGGCCCGCGCGGGGGTTGTCGTGGGCGAAGTCGTCAAGGGCGTTGACGCCGACGCCGGCGACATTGGCGAGCGCTCCGGCGCTGAGGCAAAGCAGCGCCGCGGCCGACCATGCGGTTCTCGATCGCATCATGAACTTCTCCTTCTCGCGTGTTCTCGCGCCCCGGAGGCACAGGGTGGGATGGGCTGGCTGACGGCCGCGGGCGCCGCTCAGAGGGCCGGGAGAGCCCCAAACGGGAAACTACCACCGGAACCGCCCGTCTCCAACGCAAAAATCCCGGACGGCGGAAAAAAAGCCGTCCGATAGCCCACGCGTGCGCGGCGATGTGGGGAAGCCCTGAGACTCGATCAGGCGAGTTTCATCGCCCGCGCCATCGCGGCGCCCAGGTCGGCGGGCGTCTCGGCGATCACGAATCCCGCGCTCTGCATCGCGCTGATCTTGCTCTCCGCGCCGCCCTCACCCCCTGAAATGATGGCGCCCGCGTGCCCCATGCGCCGGCCCGGGGGCGCGGTCCGCCCGGCGATAAAGCCGGCGAGGGGCTTGGTCACGTTGGCCTTGGCGAAGGCCGCCGCGGCCTCTTCGTCGGAGCCGCCGATCTCGCCGATCATCAGGATGCCGTGCGTGTGGGGGTCGTTCTGGAACTGCGTGAGGCAGTCGATGAAGTTCATGCCCCGCACCGGGTCGCCGCCGATGCCGACGCATGTGGACTGCGCCAGGCCCAGTTGGCTGGTCTGCCAGACGGCCTCGTAGGTGAGCGTGCCGGAGCGCGAGACGATGCCGACGGCCTTGCCCTTCTTCGCCTGGCTGATGTGCGTGTGGATGTAGCCGGGCATGATGCCGATCTTGCAGCCCGCGTTGGTGTAGGGGTCCTTCGCGCTCTCGCCCGAGCCGGTCTTGGGGCCGGGGGTGATGACGCCGGGGCAGTTGGGGCCGATCAGCGTGATGCGGTCCTTGGCGGCGCGCCCCGCGTTGACCTCGTCGAGCATCGCGCGGACGCGGATCATGTCCTGCACCGGCACACCCTCGGTGATGGCGCAGATCACGGCGATGCCCGCATCGACCGCTTCGAGGATCGCGTCGCCCGCGAAGGGCGGCGGGACAAAGATCATGGTGGCGTCGGCGCCGGTGGCGCGGACGGCCTGAGCGACGGTGTCGAAGATCGGGAGGCCGTTGTCGTCTTTCGTGCCGCCCTTGCCTGGCGTGACTCCGCCGACGACTTTGGAGCCGTAGTGCAGGCAGCCGCGGGTGTGGAGGGCGCCGAAGGCGCCGGTGATGCCCTGGCAGATGACCTTGGTGTTGGCGTCGATGAGGATGGGCA
>JACVCK010000230.1 GCA_016742055.1 Phycisphaerales bacterium | reverse complement strand
CCCTCGGTGTGGCGCAGGGGACCGGGGCCCGCGACGATCTCGCGGGGCGGCCGCCCGGGGTGGGGATTTTGGGAAAAGCCCCCGGCCGGGGACTCCCCCGCGGCGCGGGGAAACGGGTGCCAATCCCACGGCGGGCGCGGCGCCGCCATGCCGCCGGCGCTCATGCCGCCGATGGCGATGCGGTCGAGGTCGAAGACGCCCCGCCACTGCGGATCGGCGAGCGCCTCGACCACGTGGTCGATCTCGGCGACGGCTTGTGCGACCAGTCGCATCGTGGCGCCGGGGTCCTGCATGGAGGCGTCAAAGCGCTCGCCGTGCCCCGGCAGGTCGATCGCGCATGCCGCGATCCCCGCGCGGATCCAACGCAGGTACCGCCCGGGATCGAGGTCCTTGCTGACGGTCCGTCCGTGCATCCAGATGACCACGGGGGCTGGGGTGGTCCAGTCAGGGTGTGCGAGGAGCGCGGGCGCGCCGCCGGGGATTCGGCCATCGCCCAGGCGGACGCGCCTGGCCTGCTGTTCGAGCGCCGCAGGGAGGCGCGCGAAGCGCTCTTCCATCAGAGCGACTTCCGGACGTAGGGGTTGAACATCTTTTCGCGTCCGATCGTCGTGGCGGGGCCGTGCCCGGGGAGGATGCGCGTCTCGTCGGGCAGCGCGCACAGCGTCCGCAGCGAACGGCGCAGCGCGCCCTCGTCGCTGGTGGGAAAGTCGCTCCGCCCGACCGACCCCGCGAAGAGCGTGTCGCCCACGATCGCCGTCCGCGCCGTCGCGCAGTGGAACGCCACGCCCCCCGGCGAGTGCCCGGGCGTGTGGATCACCTTCCAGCGCGACGTGCCCAGGGAGAGTTCCTCCCCGCCCTTGAAGTACTCATCCGGCGGCGAGGTGCGCACCGGCGGATCGAAGTCGATGCTCAGGTTCAGGCTCGGGTTGTCGAAGAACGCCCGCTCGTCCTGGTGCCCGCTCACCGGCACGCCCGGGAACGCGCGGCGGAGGTCGTCCAGCCCCGCGATGTGGTCGCCGTGGGCGTGCGTCAGCAGGATCCGCGAGATCCGCAGTTCCAACCGGCGCACGCGCTCGATCATCGGCGACGGGTCGAACGACGCGTCCACCAGCCAGCCCTCCGCGCCGTGCCCGAGGTGAACGATGTAGCAGTTCGTGGCGAACGGCCCCAGCGCGAAGGCCTCGGCCAGGGGCGTGTCAACGGGCGAATCGGCGGCGGCGGTCATAGACTCGCATGGTAGACTTTCCCGGCGCCGCGGTCGGACGACGCCCCGCCGCCCCGCCCTCCCGGAGACGCGCGCCTTGCTGATCCGCAATATCGACCAGACCCCGCTCGCACCCGCCCAGATGCCCGGCGTCCAGGGCGTGGCCATGGCCGTCATGGTCGGACGCGAGGACGGAGCCCCCAACTTCGCCCTGCGCCAGTTCAGGGTCGAGTCCGGTGGGCACACCCCGCGCCACAGCCACGACTACGAGCACGAGGTGTTCATCGTGGACGGAGCCGGGACCGTCCTTCTGGAAGGCCGCGAAAACCCCGTCCGCGCCGGCGACGTGATCTATGTCCCCGCGGACCATGAGCACCAGTTCCGCGCCGGCGACCGGGGCCTGCGCTTTTTGTGCCTCGTGCCGATGTCCCGGAACTGCGGCGACCCGACCCCCGGCTCCTGAGGGTCGCCCGGGATCACGGGGGCGGCCCCGTGCGTCCGATGGAGGAGCCAAGGCCGCCCACCGTCGCGCACCTGCGCCGGGGCGGAGAGCAGGAAGGAGCCGGCCCATGCCGTCCGACAACCAGCGAGCCGCCCCCAAGCGCCGTCCCCCGCGCCGGGACCTGATCCTCCCGCAGTGGGCGGTCCTGGCGCTCTTCAGCGCCATGCTCGTGTTCTGCGTGGCGATCGTGATCGGCAACAAGCCGGGCCTGCGCGAGGCGGGCATCCTCGGCGCCCTGTTCGTGCTGGCGACGTTCCCGATGGCGCTCCGCGCCTCGGCGGACTCCGGCGCGCCGTCCTCGCGGGAGTCCTTCGACCGCGTTTCCCGCGCCATCGAACGCCTGGGCCACGAAGGCGGGCTCTCCGAAACCGCTAAGCGCATCCTCCACCGCAAGCAGGAGCGCGAACTGCTCCGCGTGGCGATCGAGCAGGACATCGCCGACGGCGACTACGACGCCGCGATGATCCTCGTGCAGGAACTGGCCGACCGCTTCGGCTACCGGGTGGACGCCGAAGAGTTCCGCGCCCGGATCGAGCGGGTCCGCGCCCAATCGCGGGACGCCGCGGTGATCCAGGCGCTCACGGGGCTCGAGGAGTTGATCCGCAAGCGCCAGTGGGCCGAAGCGCACGCCGAGGCCGCGCGCATCACGCGCCTGTTCTCCGACTCCCACCGCGTGGACCGCCTGCGCGAGCGCGTCGAAGAGGCCCGCGCCCGTCACAAGCAGGACCTCGAACGCCGGTTCCTCCTCAGCGCCCAGCGCGACGAGGTCGAACAGGCGATGGCCCTGCTCAAGGAACTCGACCAGTACCTCACCGAGGCCGAGGCCGAACCCTTCCGCGAGGTGGCCCGGGGCGTCATCGGCAAGGCCCGCGACAACCTGGGCGTCCGCTTCAAACTCGCCGTCCAGGACCGCAACTGGCACGACGCGCTCGACGTCGGCGAGCGGATCATCGGAGAGTTCCCCAACTCCCGCATGGCCCAGGAGGTCCGCGAGATGATCGACATGCTCCGCGACCGCGCGAGCAAGACGGCCGGCGTCCGCTGAGCGCGATCGCTGGCCTGCGCTCGCCGATCCGGGTTCACCCCGCCGGTTTGCGCTCTGGCGCGTCCATCCGCCAGAGGTGGACCATCAGCACGCACACGCCCACGAGCAGCAGCGCGTCCGCCACGTTGCTGACATAGGGCCACACGGGCTTGCCGCCCGGCCAGAACAGCGTCGGCAGCGGGTGCAGGAAGTCGCGCACGCAGCCGAAAACCAGCCGGTCGTACAGGTTTCCAAGCCCGCCCGAGAGCACCAGGCCGATCGCCGCATGCGCGACGACGTCATTGCGACGCGTCCAGCGCGAGAACATCCACATCCCGAACGCCAGCGCCGCGCCCGTGAACGCGATGAACAGCCCGCGCCGGCCCGCCCCGACCCCGAAGGTCGCCCCCGGGTTCAGCACCAGCCGGAAGTCCAGCACGTGCGGGAT